>JBEVGQ010000040.1:0-10566 GCA_040511655.1 Aeromicrobium sp.
ACGCGCTTCGCGGTCATCCCGCGCAAGGGGCAGACGTCCGACATCACGTGGTTCGAGGCCGAGTCGACGTTCGTCCTGCACTTCGTCAACGCGTACGAGGAGGGCGACGAGATCGTCCTCGACGGCTTCTTCCAGGGCGACCCGGAGCCGGCCGACAACGGCATGGGCAACCACTGGCAGCGCGCCTTCCGGTTCCTCGCGCTCGACAGGATGCAGTCGCGCCTGCACCGCTGGCGCCTGAACCTGGTCACGGGCCAGGTCAAGGAGGAGCAGCTCAGCGACTCGATCACCGAGTTCGGCATGATGAACGGCTCCCACGCGGGGCAGAAGTACCGCTACGCGTACGCCGCCACGGGCAAGCCGTCGTGGTTCCTGTTCGACGGCCTGGTCAAGCACGACCTCAAGGACGGCACCGAGGAGCGCTACTCCTTCGGCGACGGCGTCTACGGCAGCGAGACGGCCATGGCCCCCCGCGTCGGCAGCACCGCCGAGGACGACGGGTACCTCATCACGCTGACCACCGACATGAACGACGACGCCTCGTACGCGGTCGTGTTCGACGCGGCCCGCGTCGGCGACGGCCCGGTCTGCAAGCTCAAGCTGCCGGAGCGGATCTCCAGCGGCACCCACTCGACGTGGGCCCCGGGCGCCGACCTGCGGCGCTGGCAGACTGCCGACACGGCCGCGGGCGCGGTCGGTCTGTAGCTGATCGGAGATGACGATGGCCGTGGTGGGACCGACAGAGCTGGAGGCGGGCGGGACGAACCCCGTCGGCCGGATGCTGGGGCTGCTCGGTGACGAGTGGACCCTGCTGATCATCCAGCAGGCCCTGCAGGGGGTCACCCGCTACGGCCAGTTCAAGAACGCCCTGCCGATCTCCAACTCGGTGCTGACGACACGCCTGTCGATGCTCGAGCGCGAGGGCATGCTCGATCGGCACGTCTACCAGCCGAACCCCCCACGTGCCGAGTACCTGACGACTGCGCGCAGCCGCTCGCTGTGGCCCGTCATGCTGTCGATCTGGAACTGGGAGCGCACCTGGGTCGCCGAGCACGCCGACGACCTGCCGACGATGCACCACGCGACGTGCGGGCGTCCGTTCTCGCCGATCCTGACGTGCGGCTCGTGCAGCGAACCCGTCCTGGCCAAGGAGATCGCGGCGACGTGGGGCCCGAGCGGCACGTGGGAGCGCTCGGTGCCCGAGGCGGTGACCCGGCGGCGGTCCGAGGCCGATCCGACGCACACCGGTGCCGGCCTCTTCCCCGAGACCATGACGATCTTCGGCAACCGGTGGGCCTCGGCGCTGATGGGCGCGGCGTTCCGGGGCGTCAAGCGGTTCAGCGACTTCGAGTCGAGCCTCAAGGCGCCGCCGACGCTCGTGGCCGACCGCCTGCGCGCCTTCTGCGCCATCGGGGTGCTGGTGGCCACCCAGAACGAGAAGCGCCCCGACTGGGCCGAGTACCGGCTGACCGACAAGGGGCGCGCGTTCTTCCCGGTCGTCGTCGCGTCGCTGCAGTGGGCCGAGACGTGGTTCCACGCCCCCGAGGGCCCGGCCCTGGTGCAGACGCACCGCACCTGCGGGCAGGAGTTCGTCGCGGTGTTCACCTGCGACCAGTGCGGCGAGGCGCTCGCCGCGCACGACATCACGATCGTCCCGGCCGCGGCCGAGTCGGCACCCCGATCGGCACCCGGATCGGCACCCAGAGGAGAGACATGACGCAGGACCGCACGATCGCGGACGTCATCCGCACCAGCAGCAAGAACCACCCCGACGCCCTCGCGATCACGGGTGAGGGCCGTACCGTCACCTACGGCGAGCTCGCGACGCGATCGGACGCGGTGGCGTCGGGCCTGGCGTCGCTCGGGCTCGAGGCCGGCGACCGGGTGGCCTACCTGGCGCGCAACGCGACCGAGTACTGGGAGCTGTTCTTCGCCGCGGCCAAGGCCGGTGTGGCGATCGTCCCGCTCAACTTCCGGCTGTCGCGCGACGAGATCGAGTGGATCCTCGGCGACGCCGAGCCGGCCGCGATCCTGGTCGAGGACCACCTGACCGACCTCGTCCCCGAGGCGTACGCGGGCCACCGGTCCGTGTTCTCGCAGGCCGGGCCGCCGTCCGTCGGGTCCGGCTGGACGGCGTTCGAGGAGTGGGTCGCCGAGCAGCCCGCGACCGATCCGCACCGCGACCTGGGCGGTGACGCCCTGTGCTCGTTGATGTACTCGTCGGGCACGACCGGACGGCCCAAGGGCGTCACCACGACGGTCGAAGGCTTCTTGTGGGCGGTCGACGCGTTCAGCGCGCAGTTCGACATCTCGTCGTCGTCGGTGAGCCTGGTGCCGACGCCGTACTACCACATCGCGGCGGGCGGGTGGTCGCTCATCGCGCTGGCCGCGGGCGGCACGATCGTGCAGTTCACCGAGGTCACACCGGCCAACATGCTCTCGCTGCTGGTCGAGCACCGGGCGACCCACGTCATCATGGTGCCGACGGTCATCCAGCTGTTCATCACGAGCCCCGAGGCGTCGGCGGCCGACTACTCCAGCGTCCAGCACGTCGTCTACGGCGGATCGCCGATCTCCGAGACGGTGATGGTGCGGGCCAAGGAGGTCTTCGGCGCCGAGCTGTCGCAGAGCTACGGGCTCACCGAGACCGTCGGCGTCACCACGATCCTCGGGCCGGACGACCACGTGCCCGGCACGACGAAGCTGCGCTCGGCCGGACGGGCCGTGCCGGGCGTCGAGGTCGACGTCGTCGATGCCGACACCGGCGAGCCGATCCCGGCCGGCGAGATCGGCGAGATCGTCACCCGCGGGCCCGGCGTCACCCAGTCGTACTGGCGTCGTCCGGGCGACACCGCGGCGGCCTTCTGGCCCGGCGGCTGGTTCCGGACCGGAGACGCGGGCTACATCGACGAGGACGGCTACGTGTTCCTCAAGGACCGCATCAAGGACCTGCTGATGTCGGGCGGCGAGAACATCTACCCGGCCGAGGTCGAGAACGTCATCATGGCGCACCCCGACGTGCAGGAGGTCGCCGTGATCGGCGTGCCGTCCGACCGGTGGGGCGAGACGCCGCTGGCGGTCGTCGCCGCGGCCGCCGGCCACGAGATCGACCCGGAGGAGCTCATCTCCTTCACCCGCGAACGGCTCGCGCACTACAAGTGCCCGACCGGCGTCGAGATCGTCGACGCCCTGCCCCGGAACCCGTCCGGGAAGGTCCTCAAGCGCGAGCTGCGTGCTCCGTGGTGGGCCGGACACGAGAGGAACATCGGATGAAGCACGGCACCCTTCCCATCATGCGCCAGGTCATCATCGGCACGAGCGAGATGGAGACCGCGAGCAAGGAGCTGCGTTCGGCGTTCGGCCTCGCGCCCGGCTTCGCCGACCCCATCCTCGAGACGATCGGCATGGACGACGAGACCCTGCGCGTGGGTGACGAGGCACACCTCGAGCTCGTCGGTGCGTTGACGCCGGAGGCGTCGATCGCCACGTGGTGCGCCAAGGTCGGCGGCGGTGGCGGCTACGGCCTGTCGATCCAGGTCGGCGACCTCGGTCCGTTCCTCGAGCGTGCCGAGGCGCTGGGCATCAGGACCATCGCCGACCAGGTCGTCTACGACCACCGCATCGTGCAGCTCAAGCCCGGCGACCTCGGTCTGCTCGTCGAGCTCGACGAGATCGCCGACCCGTCGGCGTGGTTCTGGGACGACGTCGACGCCGAGGTCTCCGAGAACCCCGTCATCGACGACGTGCTGGCCGTCGAGATCAGCTCGCCCGACCCCGACGCGCAGGCCGACCAGTGGGCCACGCTGTTCGACGTGTCGGTGCAGCACGTCGACGTCCCGCAGATCGCGATCGGCGAGCGGACCGTGCGGTTCGTGCACGGTGACGTGAAGATGATGACCGGCGTCGACGTGCAGGTCGCCGGCGACGTCGAGCCCGAGGCCCGCGAGGTCGTCGTCGGCGGAGTGACGTTCACCCTGGTGTGAGCGTGTCGAAATGGCACGCGACGGGACGCCGCGTGAGAAACTGGATTCGTGTCAGGGGGTCTCAACCGCGATCGGCAGTCGACCGACGTGCTGGTGCGCAACAACGTCCGGGTGCTCGGACCCGACGGTGCACCCGTCATGCTCATGGTGCACGGTTTCGGCTGCGACCAGAGCATGTTCCACCGGCTCGTGCCGTACCTGCACGACACGTTCCGGATCGTCCTGTTCGACCACGTCGGCTCGGGCGGCTCCGACATCGACGCGTACGACCCGGCCGAGTACGACACCCTCGACCGGTACGTCGTCGACCTCATCGAGGTCTGCGAGGCCCTCTCGCTCCGCGACGTCACGGTGGTGGCGCACAGCATCGGCGCGATGATGGCGATCGACGCGGCCGTCCGACGTCCCGACCTGTTCGCGCAGATGGTGCTGCTGGCGCCGTCTCCGTCCTACCTCGACGACGCGGCGTCCGGCTACGTCGGAGGCATGTCCCGGCGCGACGTCGACGAGCTGCTCAGCTCCCTCGACGACAACCACCTGGCCTGGGCCTCGGCCATGGCACCCGTGGTCATGGGCGGCGAGAACCCCGCTGAGCTGGCCGGCGAGATGGAGGACACGTTCTGCCGCGTCGACCCGCGCGTGATGCGGACCTTCGCCCGCGTGACCTTCCTGTCGGACGTCCGCGACCTGCTGCCGTCGGTCACGGTGCCCAGCCTGGTCGTGCAGTGCTCGCGCGACGCCCTGGCCCCCCTGACGGTCGGCAGCTACCTGCACGCGCACCTGGCCCGCAGCGAGCTGGTCGTGCTGGAGGCCACGGGACACGTCCCCCAGGCCAGCGCCCCCGACGAGACCGCACGCGCCATCCTCTCCTACGTCGCCGTCTGATCGTGGCCGAGCGCACGGGCCCCGACTTCGAGGTGCTGTTCCGCACGGCCGGCGCCGGGCTGGTCGTGACGGCGGACGACGACACGATCGTCGAGGTCAACGACTGGTTCCCGCGGTGGACCGGCATGGCCCGCGAGGAGCTGGTCGGCCTGCCGTTCATGCGGTTGCTGTCGGTGGCCGACCGCATCCTGCTGTCCACGCGCACCGCGCTCCTGCTCGAGCTGAGCGGTCACGTCGCGGAGATCGCCGTGACGATCGTGACCGGCGACGGCGAGCGTCTTCCCGCCACGCTGGGTGCCTCGCGGATCACGACCGATCCGCCGTTCACGCTGTTCGTCGTCTCGCCGCGCCGCGAGCAGTCGTTCGAGGAGGCTCAGCTGCTCAGCGCCCTGCGCCTGGCCGATGACGCCGAGACGCGTCGCCGGTCCGCGGAGCAGGACCTCGAGCAGGTCTCGCGCCGCGACGCGCTGACCGGGTTGCTGAACCGGTCAGGCGCGGTGGACGCCGTGGCCGACCGCCTGGTGGGCTCGCGCCAGGACGGTGTCGTCAGCGCGGCCTGGATCGGCCTCGACCACTTCCGCGTCGTCACCGAGAGCCTCGGGCGCGCCGCCGGTGACGACGTCCTGAGCACGATCGCCGGCCGTCTCGAGCGGCGCTTCGGCGACGAGGCGACCGTCGGACGCGTCGGCGGGGACGAGTTCGTGGTCGTGCTGCCCGAGCGGTCCTCCGCGAGGTTGGCCGACGAGGTCCTCGCCCTCGTGGCGGAGCCCCTGACGGCCGACGACGTGGAGATCGTGGTGTCGGCGAGCATCGGCCTGGCCGACCACGAGCCGTCCGGGACGGACGTCGACCACGAGCCGGCCGTGGGCGCCGAGGATCTTCTGCAGCGTGCGGGCCTCGGCATGTACGCGGCCAAGGCGGCCGGGCGCAACCGGTGGAGGCGCGCCGCCCCCGCCAGTGACGAGTCGGCGCTCGATGAGATCCGCCTGCTCGGCGAGATCCGCACCGCGATCGCGGAATCCCAGCTGTTCCTCGAGTACCAGCCGCAGCTCGACGTCCGCACCGGCGAGCTGCACGGGCTGGAGGCGCTCGTCCGGTGGCAGCACCCGAGCCGGGGCCTGGTGCCGCCGTCGGGGTTCATCGACGTCGCCGAGAAGAGCGGCTTGATCAGCCAGATCGGGGTGTGGGTGTGCGCCACGGCGGTCGAGCACGCGGCTCGGCTCGCGCGTGGCCCCAGCGGGTCCGTCCAGATGTCGCTGAACATCTCCGCCCGGCAGTTCGGTGAGGCCGGGTTCGCTGAGAGCGTCATCGCCCTGCTGCACGCCGCCGACCTGGACCCCGGTCTGCTGACGCTGGAGCTCACCGAGACCGGTCTGGCCACCGACCTGTCCCAGATCACCGAGAACTTCCGCATGCTGCAGGAGCACGGTGTCCGGCTCTCGATCGACGACTTCGGCACGGGGCACGCGAGCTTCGCCTACCTGCGCGACCTCGCCGTCGACGAGATCAAGATCGACCAGTCGTACGTCGGCCGGATCGAGTCGTCGGCCGAGGCGTCGGCGATCGTCGTGAGCTGTGTCGAGCTCGCTCATGCGCTGTCGGTCTCGGTGGTGGCCGAGGGGGTCGAGAGGCAGTCGCAGCTGACGAGGCTGGCGGATATCGGGTGCGACGTCGTCCAGGGGTACCTGTTCTCCCGTCCCCTCGGGGCCGAGGCGCTGCAGGCGTGGATGGCCGCCCGGCGCACCGCCTGACCCGCGAGCCGTCGTCCGCGCTGGTCAGCCGTGCAGCAGCACGACGACCAGCACCACGACCGCCGCGACCAGCAGGGCGACGGCGGGCGTCACCCACCGGCGCCGAGGCACCTCGTGGACGACCGCGGCGCGCATGCGCCTGGCCAGCTCGGCGGCGTCGGCGGGGTCCATCCGTCCAGCGTAGGTCGCCGTCACGGGACGAGGACGACCTTGCCGCGCAGGGTGCCGTCGGCCGCGGCGGCGTGGACGGACGCCAGCTCGCTGAGCGGCACGCGGCGGGCGATGTCGACGGTGAGCTCGCCCCGGTCGACCCGCTCGACGAGGCCTGCCAGCTGCGTGGCGTCGCTGTCGACGTACATGTCGATGCCTCGCACGCCGCGGGCCTCGTCGGTGGGGGCCGGCATCCACACGGTCGTGTTGACCACCACGCCGCCGTCGCGGACGTTGGCGGCCAGGGCCGTGAACACGTCGGGCTCGATCGGGGCCAGGTTGAGCAGCACGTCGACGGGCTCGCCGACCACGTCGGTCGCGTCCGCCGAGACCTGGCCGACGACCTCGTGTGCGCCGTGCCGGCGAGCCTGGTCGGCGCCGCCTTCACTGGTGGAGGCGATCACGTGCGCCCCGGCTGCCGCGGCGAGCTGCACCGCGTAGCCGCCCACCGCCCCGGTCGCGCCGGTGACGAGGATGCGCTGACCGGCCTTGAGGTCGGCGTGGACGAACAGCGCCTGCCAGGCCGTGAGCCCGACCAGCGGAAGCGCGGCGGCGTCGGCCAGGGGGATGGTCTTCGGGGCCCGTGCCAGGGCGTCGGCCGACGCCAGCACAAACTCGGCCGCGGCGCCGTCGACGGTGAAGGGCAGGAACCCGACGACCTCGTCACCGACGCTCCAGGTGGTGACGCCGTCGCCCACCTCGTCGACCGTCCCCGCGACGTCGAGGCCGGGGGTGTGGGGGAGCGTCAGCGGCATCGCCTCCTGCATGAAGCCGGCGCGGATGTTGCCGTCGACGCTGTTGAACGACGTGCCCGCCACACGGATGCGGACCTGGCCCGCAGCGGGGGTGGGCAGGTCGACGTCCTCGTACGTCAGGACGTCGGGGGTGCCGTACTCGTGGAACTGGATGGCCTTCATGACGGTCTCGCTCTCGTGTCAGGTGCTTCGAATCTGAAGCACATGACGAAAGTAGCAGTGCTTTGAAATCGAAGCAAGTGCTTCGAAGATGAATTAATGGCTAGGGTGGAGTCATGGCCACGAACTCGTCCGGGTTGGACGCCGCTCAGCTCCGCGCCTACTTCGCGCTCATGGACGTCGCGGGGCTGCTCAAGCACGGCGTCGAGCAGCAGCTGCGCGATGCCGGCGACCTCAGCTACGTCCAGTTCCAGCTGCTGGCGCGCCTGGCGCTCAACTCCACGACGGGCAGCGAGCGGATGACCGACCTGGCCGACGGCGTCGTCTACAGCCGCAGCGGTCTGACCTACCAGGCCGGCCTGCTCGAGAAGGCCGGCCTCGTCAGCCGTGCTCCGTCCGTCGAGGACGACCGGGGTGTCACGGTCAGCATCACCGACGCCGGGCGCGAGCGGATCGCAACGGTGCTGCCCGGCCACGGCGAGGTCATCAGGCAGCAGCTGTTCGAGCCGTTGTCGGCCGCCGATGCGGAGACCCTCGCCGATCTGCTCTCACCGGTGCGCGACCACATGCGGTCGGCACCCCCGCGGTCGGCAGCCCCGCGCAAGAAGCGCTGAGGACGCTCAGGTCAGACCCGCAGCACCCGCCGCCAACCCGAGTGCCGCCGAGGCGACCATGGGGATGATGCCTGGGATGCTGGCGCTCGTCCGGGCCTCGATCCACCCCGCGATGGAGATGTAGCCCCACGACGCAGCGCCGAACAGGATCGCCAGGGGCAGCATGCCGTCCGCGAACCACCACGAGCTCTGGAACACTCCCCGGGCGACCCAGTACCCCACCAGTGACACGCAGAGCCCGCCGCCGATGGCGACCCACGACCCGAGCTCGGCCTTGTCGTCGGCATCGTCGAGCCGGGGCCGGACGACGGCGAAGGCCGCTATGTGGGCGATGGCGGCGGCGACGCCGATGATGGCGAGCACCACGGCGGTCGCTTCCATGATCGTCCTCTCTATGGTCCCGCTAGAACGAGCGGTCGCGCTGGGTCTGGGGGAGTGACTGGTAGGCGGTCCAGTCGGTGGTGATGGCCTCGGCGGCCGCCAGCAGGAGCGGCAGGTAGTCGTCGAGCAGGGTCGCCACCGGCGTCTCGGCGGCGTGCACGGTCACGTTGAGCGAGGCGAAGGCGCGTCCGTCGCGTCCGCGCACGGGGGTGGCGATCGACCGGATGCCCGGGGCCAGCTGCTCGTCGGTAAGGGCCCAGCCCTGGGCGCGCACCTCGTCGAGGGCGGCGACGAGCTCGTCGTGGCTCGGGTCCCAGCGCGGGGTGACGCCCGATCGGCTCGGCTCGGCCAGCACGGCGCGCAGCTCGTCGTCCGACAGGTCGGCCAGCAGCGCCTTGCCGAGCGAGGTCTGCGGCGCCGGGAACCGGGTGCCGATCGAGACGCCCAGCGCGATGATCTTGGGCACCGCCGCGCGCGCGACGTAGACGATGTCGGAGCCGTCGAGCTGGGCCATCGACGACGAGTTGCCGGTGGCGGCCGACAGGCCCTCCATGTGTGGACGCGCGATGTCCCACAGGTTCATCGCCTGCAGGTAGGTCATGCCGAGCTCGAGCACGCGTGGGGTCAGGGCGAAGCTGCCGTCGCTCGAGCGGACGTAGCCGAGGCTCTCGAGCGTGTAGAGGATGCGGCTGGCCGTCGGACGGGCGAGGTCGGACGCCTCGGCGACCTCGCGAAGCGTCATGGTCGGACGCGCCGAGCTGAACGCGCGCAGGACGTCGAGACCGCGGGCGATGGCTTCGATGAAGTCCCGACTCTCGTCGCGGCGTGCCATGGACGTCCTCTCGTGGGCGGGGCTCTCCGGGGCCGGTGAGCACCTCACCCTAGTTGTTCGGCGACAGGTGACGGCGGTCACAGGTCGTGCTACATTGAAGCAGATGCGGACAGGTGTCCGCACAGCGGACAGGAGAAATGTGCAGCAGCAGAACAGTGCAGGCGCGATCGCCGGGCTCGTTGTGGCCGACTTCTCGCGCATCCTCGCGGGCCCGTACGCGACGATGCTGCTCGCTGACATGGGCGCCGAGGTCATCAAGGTCGAGAGCCCCATCGGCGACGACACCCGCACCTGGATGCCGCCGGTCCGCGACGAGGTGTCGACCTACTACCTGAGCATCAACCGCAACAAGAAGTCGATCGTCCTCGACCTGAAGGACGCCGACGACCTGGCCGCCGCGCAGCGCCTGGCCGCGCGTGCCGACATCGTCATCGAGAACTTCCGGCCGGGCCTGATGGCGCGCTTCGGCCTCGACTACGAGACCGTGTCGGCTGCCAACCCCGCCGTCGTCTACGCCTCGATCAGCGGCTTCGGCACCGGCGCGGGCAAGGACTACCCCGGCTACGACCTCATGGTGCAGGCCATCTCCGGGCTCATGAGCCTGACGGGCTCGCCCGACGGCCAGCCCTACCGCGCGGGCATCTCGGTGTTCGACGTCATGACGGGCATGCACGCGACGGTCGGCATCCTGGCCGCCATCAACGCGCGGCACGCGTCGGGCGAGGGCCAGCACGTCGAGGTCAACCTGCTGGCGTCCGCGCTGTCGGGGCTCGTCAACCAGACCGGCGCCTACGTCGCGGGCGGCGTCGTGCCGACGCGCATGGGCAACGCCCACCCCAGCCTGTTCCCGTACGAGCCGCTGCCGGCGTCCGACGGAGACATCATCATCATCGCCGGCAACGACGTGCAGTTCGCGCGCCTGTGCACGGCCCTCGGCGTCCCCGAGCTGATCGACGACGAGCGCTTCGCGGGCAACGCCGACCGCACCAAGAACCG
>JBEVGQ010000041.1:0-7843 GCA_040511655.1 Aeromicrobium sp.
AGTCGTCGACCACCACGAGCCGCTTGCCGGCGATGACGTCGCGCAGCGGGTTGAGCTTGAGCCGGATGCCCAGCTGGCGCAGCGTCTGCGACGGCTGGATGAACGTGCGTCCGACGTAGGAGTTCTTGACCAGCCCGTGGCCGAAGGGGATGCCCGACTCCTCGGCGTAGCCGATCGCGGCGGGCGTGCCCGACTCGGGCACGGGGATGACCAGGTCTGCGTCGACCGGGAACTCGCGGGCGAGGCGGCGGCCGATCTCGGCGCGCACCGAGAACACGCGCTGGTCGGCGATCGTGGTGTCAGGGCGGGCGAGGTACACGTACTCGAAGATGCAGCCCTTGGGCTCGGCCTTGGCGAAGCGCTCGGTGCGCAGGCCGTTCTCGTCGATCGCGATGAACTCGCCCGGCTCGATCTCGCGGATGTAGGACGCACCGACGATGTCGAGCGCCGCCGTCTCGCTGGCGACGACCCAGCCGCGCTCGAGCCGGCCCAGCACGAGCGGCCGGATGCCCTGGGGGTCGCGCGCGGCGTACAGGGTGCCCTCGTCCATGAAGACCAGCGAGAACGCGCCGCGCAGCTGCGGCAGCACCTCGAGCGCGGCCTCCTCGACCGAGCGGTCGGGGTACGAGGCCAGCAGGGACGCCATCACGGCGGTGTCGGACGTGGCCGTCTCGCCCTTGGCGGCGCCGCGTCCGCCCTCGGCGTCGCGCGCGGCCAGCAGGTCGGCGAGCTCGGCGGTGTTGGTGAGGTTGCCGTTGTGGCCCAGCGCGACGGAGCCGGCGGCCGTGGGGCGGAAGGTCGGCTGGGCGTTGTGCCACACGCTCGACCCGGTGGTGGAGTAGCGCGCGTGGCCGATCGCGATCTCGCCCTTGAGCGACTCGAGCGTCGCCTCGTCGAAGACCTGCGAGACGAGCCCCATGTCCTTGTAGACCAGGATCTGCCGGCCGTTGCTGACCGCGATGCCGGCCGACTCCTGCCCGCGGTGCTGCAGGGCGTAGAGACCGAAGTAGGTCAGCTTGGCGACCTCTTCACCCGGGGCCCAGACGCCGAAGACGCCGCAAGCATCTTGGGGTCCGGCGTCCTGGGGATCGAGATCGTGGGTGAGGCGTCCATCTCCGCGGGTCACCGCACCAGTGTAGGGGTGGGCGACGTGTGACTCCCAATCTTTCTCGCGCTCGTCGAACGAGCACCCCTCCCGAGGCGACCCTAGAGTGACGGCATGGACTCCGACACGATCACCGTCGAGCGCACGATCGCCGCTCCCCCCGCCGAGGTCTTCTCCCTCCTCTCCGACGCCGCGAAGCACATCGAGTTCGACGGCTCGGGCACGGTGCGCGGCACCCGTCAGACGTCCAAGCCGCTGACGCTGGGCACCCGCTTCGGCATGGCGATGCACCAGGGCTTCGGCTACCGGACGTCCAACGAGGTCGTCGAGTTCGAGCAGGATCGGCGCATCGCCTGGAAGACCACCGGGCTCAAGGGTCTCGTCGGGGGACGCATCTGGCGCTACGAGCTCGAGCCCGTCGACGGAGGCACGCTCGTCAAGGAGACCTGGGACCTCTCGCAGGACCGCCAGAAGTTCTTCCTCAAGCGCAGCAAGATGCCGGCCGCAGCCAAGAACGGCATGCGCAAGACGCTCGAGCGCATCGCCGAGACCCTCGAACCCTGACCGGCAGCGGACTAGTGTGACGTGACCCACGCCACACCCAGGAGCCCGCATGACGTCCGCGATCGCCGCCGCCACCTACCTGCCCGACTTCCTCGCCGCCCGAGCGGCCGAGCGTCCCGACGGCCCGTGCTGGCTGTTCGGAGACCGCACCTGGACCTGGGCCGAGGCCTACGAGTCGGTGCGCCGGGCCGCAGGCGCTTTGCAGGCCGAGGGCGTCGGCAGGGGCGACCGCGTGGCCGTGCTCGACAAGAACAACCCCGCCATCTTGCAGGTCCTCCTCGGCGGCTGCCTCGTCGGCGCCGCCACGACCGTCGTCAACTGGCGGCTCGCGGGCGACGAGCTCGAGTACGTGGTCAACGACTGCCGGGCCAAGGTGCTGTTCGTCGGCCACCAGCTGCTCGACCAGCTCGCACTCGTGCGCGACCGCCTCGAGCACGTCGAGAAGATCGTCGTGGTCGGCGGGGCGGACGACGAGCTGGAGGCATGGCTGGCGTCGGCGACCCCGATCGACCGGCAGGACGACGTGACACCTGACGACGTCTGCGTCGTGATGTACAGCTCGGGCACGACGGGACGTCCCAAGGGGGTGCAGCTGACGCAGGCCGCGATGGTCGAGCACAGCCTCAACGGCTCCGGCAGCACGACGTACGCGGACGGCGACATGCTGCTCGTCGCGATGCCGATGTTCCACGTCGGCGGCACCTCGTACGCGCTGCTCGGGCCGGTCCACGGCGTGCCGGGCTACATCGTCAGCGAGGTCGACGCGACGCTGATGGCCAGCGGCATCATGGCCGGCTGCACCCACGCCTTCCTCGTGCCGGCCGTCGTCGCCGCACTGGTCGCCGCGGGTCCGCAGGCCATGCAGCTGTTCGGACGGCTCAAGGCCGTGGGCTACGGCGCCGCACCGATGCCGCCGCCGGTGCTGCGGGCCGCCATGGCGGCCTGGCCCGACACGTCGTTCCAGCAGGTGTACGGCATGACGGAGTTCGGCGGCGTCATCACCGTCCTCGAGGACGAGGCCCACCGCGACGCCGAGCACCCCGAGCGCCTGACGTCGGCCGGTCGGCCGGTCCGGCACGCCGAGATGCGCATCGTCGACCCCATCGCCCTCCAGGACGTCCCGGTCGGCGCCTCGGGCGAGGTCTGGTTCCGCACGCCCCAGGCCACGATCGGCTACATCGGGCGTCCCGACGACACCGCGGCACTCATCACCGACGACGGCTGGGTGCGCACCGGCGACCTCGGACGCGTCGACGACGGCGGCTTCCTGTTCATCGAGGACCGCCTCAAGGACATGATCATCACGGGCGGAGAGAACGTGTACTCGCCCGAGGTCGAGCGCGTGCTCGCCGAGCACCCCGCCGTCGCGGAGATCGCGATCATCGGCGTCCCCGACGACCGGTGGGGCGAGACGGTCAAGGCCGTCGTCGCGTTCAGACCCGGGCTCTCGGCGACGTCCGACGAGCTGACCGTCTTCGCACGCCAGCGGCTGGCCGGCTACAAGGTGCCGACCTCGATCGACGTGGTCGAGGCGCTGCCGCGCAATCCCTCGGGCAAGGTGCTCAAGCGCGACCTGCGCAAGCCCTACTGGGGCGACGCCGCCCGGCAGGTGTAACGCGGTCCCGGTCATCCAGGGGTGGGACCGGGACCGCGATGCTCACGATCGTAGCGCCTGACACCTTGCACGTCCCACAGGCCACATGCGTTTCTATGACATCGCCCGACACACGACGTACCCTCGGTCCCATGCGTCTGGTGCCCGGCCTTCCCCCCACACCCTCCCGTGCGTCCCGTGCGTCGCGGCTCACGATCGGTGGCCTCGTCGCCGGCCTGGCCGCGTCGGTGCTGCTGGCGTCCCCCGCTCGGGCAGACGGGCCCGAGGCGCCGGGCGACTTCACCGGCCACGGCTTCGACACGTGCGTGGCGCCGAGCCAGTCGGTCATGGACACCTGGAACCTCACGTCGCCGTTCAGTGCGATCGGCATCTACGTGTCGGGCAACTCGCGCTACTGCGGCGACCAGTACCAGCCCAACCTCTCGGCTGCCTGGGTCGCGCGCAACGCCGCCCGCGGCTGGAAGTTCATGCCGATCCACGTGGGCCGGCAGGCCCCGTGCTTCAAGAACAACCCCAAGAGCCGCGTGCAGAAGAAGAAGATGTCGTCCGACGTCGCCACGGCCCGCGCCGAAGCGGTCGCCGAGGCCAACGAGACCGTCGCCGCCCTGGTCAAGTACGGATTCGGTCCCGGCAGCGTCTCCTACCTCGACATCGAGTGGTACGCCCGCAGCGCGGCGTGCGACAACGTCCTGCTCGAGTTCGTCGACGCGTGGACCGAGCAGCTGCACGCCCAGGGCTACCAGTCGGGGCTGTACTCGAGCGGCTCCGCGGCGATCAAGGTCGTCGACGAGGCGCGGCTGGCCGGACGTCCGGGCATGAGCCTGCCCGACCAGATGTGGAACGCCTGGGTCAACCAGAAGGCCGACACCAAGGGCGGGCCGTACCTGTCCGACAGCGGCTGGGCCAACCACCAGCGCATCCACCAGTACCACAACGGCATCAACGTGACGTACGGCAAGAAGACGCTCAACATCGACAAGAACTTCCTCGACGTCGGACGCGGCTCGGTCGCCTCGAAGCGCTCCACCCCGTGCGGCGTCGACATCACCTTCGCGAAGTACCCGACGCTCAAGGTCGGCGCGAACCGCCCGGAGGTCGCCGCGCTCGAGTGCCTGTTGAAGAAGCAGGGGTTGATCAAGCAGGTCGACACCCGGTACACCGGCGCCACCGCAAAGGCCGTCGACCGGTTCCGCGCCAAGAAGCACTGGTCCAAGACCGGCGTCACGACGCGGTCGACCTGGACCGCGCTGCTCGCGGCGGGCTCGCGCCCGCGGGTGCTCAAGCAGGGATCCGTCGGCGAGCCGGTCTGGCGTCTGCAGCGCGCCCTGACAGCGGCGGGCCTGGCGCCCGGCACGAGCGGCGTCTACGACGCCAGGACCGTGCGTGCCGTGCAGAAGTACCGCAAGGCACGCAAGCTCGCCGGCTACACGACGACCGAGTCCACGGTCTGGGCGCAGCTGCGCCGCGGCAAGACGGCCTGACCGGGCAGGGTGACAGACAGCCTGGCACGACGTAGCCTCGAGCCCATGCGTCTGACGTCCCTGCCCTCGGCACGACTCTCGATCCTCGGCCTCGCGAGCGGGCTGGTGGCGTCGCTGCTGCTGTCGTCGCCGGCGAGTGCGGCCCGACCGTCCGCCCCCGGAGGCTTCACCGGCCACGGGTTCGACACCTGCGTCGCGCCGGACCAGGCGACGATGGACGCCTGGAACCTCACGTCGCCGTTCAGCGCCGTCGGCATCTACGTCTCGGGCTCGTCCCGGTACTGCGGCGACGCGCTGCAGCCCAACCTCAGCAAGCAGTGGGTGGCGCAGAACGCCGCCAACGGCTGGCGGTTCCTGCCCATCCACGTCGGCCGCCAGGCCCCGTGCTTCGTGAACAATCCCTCCAGCAGGGTGCAGAAGCAGCTGATGTCACGAAGCGCCAAGACGGCCCGCAGCCAGGCGCGCAGCGAGGCCAAGGAGACCATCGCCGCACTCAAGAGGTACGGCTTCGGCAAGCACAGCACGTCGTACCTCGACATCGAGTACTACACGCGGTCGAGCGCCTGCGACCGCGTCGTGCTCGAGTTCGTCGACGCGTGGACCGAGTACCTGCACGCCAAGGGGTACAAGTCCGGGCTGTACGGCAGCGGATCGGCCGCGATCCAGGCCGTCGACGAGGCCCGCCGCTCGAACCGGCGAGGCTTCACCGAGCCCGACCAGCTCTGGTTGGCCTGGGGCAACGGTCGCGCCGACTCCAAGGGCGGCCCCTACCTGTCGAACAGCGGCTGGAAGCGTCAGCGCCTGCACCAGTACCAGCTCGACGTCAAGGAGACCTACGGCGGCGCAGCGATCACGATCGACAAGAACTACCTCGACGTCGGCAAGGGGTCGCGGGCGAGCAAGGAGTCCAAGCCCTGCGGCACCACGCAGACGTTCACCCGCTACCGGACGCTGAAGGCCGGCTCGAAGGGACCGCAGGTCAAGGCCCTCGAGTGCGTGCTGCACCGCCGCGGCTTCCTGTCGTCGGTCGACTCGCACTACCGCACCGGCACGGCTCGCGCGGTCTCGGCGTTCCAGACGTCGATGGGCTGGGCGCCCACCGGCACCGTGACCCGCCCGACGTGGACCGCACTGCTCTCCAGCGGCCGCTCCCCACGCGTCCTCAAGGTCGGTTCGGTCGGCTCGCCGGTGTGGCGCCTGCAGCGCTCGCTGGTCGCTGCCGGTGCGAGCCTCAAGGTCACCGGGGTCTACGACACGCGCACCGACCGGGCCGTGCGTGCCTACCGCACCGTCCGCGGGCTGCCCGGCTACCCGACCACGGACGCCGCGGTCTGGGCCGAGCTGCAGCGCGGCCAGACCCTCTAGCCCACGACTCGCACGCGTCCATGGCGATGGTCTCGGCCCACCGCGGCGGCGCAGGCGACCTCCGCAGCTCGGAGAACACGGTCGAGGCGTTCGAGGCCGCGATCGCGCTGGGCTGCGAGTACGTCGAGTTCGACGTCCGGCTGACGGTCGACGGCACGGCGGTCGTCGCCCACCGCGACGAGCTGACGGTCGACGACGGGCGGTCCTCGATCGCGGCACGCCGCTTCGACGAGCTGAGCGGCACCCCGTTGGTGACGCTCGACGCCGTCCTGGCCCTCGTCCGCGGACGCATCAAGGCGCACATCGACCTCAAGGTGCGCGGTCGCGAGACCGAGCTGGCGGCTCGCGTGGTCGACGTCCTCGGAGTCGATGCCGTGGTGATCACGACGGCCGAGGACGCGTCGGTCAGGCAGCTCGTCACCTGGGCGCAGGAGCACGCGCCGGGCCTGTTGGTGGGCCTGTCGTCGAGCCCGCGGTCGTCGCGCGGACGGTGGGACCGTCAGCTCGCGCGCCTGCAGTCCGCCTTCCCGCGCACACGCATCCGTCGCAGTCGCGCCACCGTCGTGGCGTCGCACAAGACGCTCGCGCGCGTGAGCCTGCGTCGCTACGCGCGCCGACGCGGCTTGCCCCTGCTGGTCTGGACCGTCGACAGTGCAGACGAGCTGGACCGGTGGATGAACGACCCCGCCACCTGGCTGGTGACGACCAACCATCCGGCCCGCGCCCTCGCCGCCCGCCGTCCGTAGGGCGGCACCCAGAGCGGTGACCTAGCCACGTGTCGGCCCGCGGAGCGGTGCCCGTGGCCGGCGGTCAGGCCTCGTCGAGGGGCAGCAGCGGGGAGAGGTCGGACCGCTCGCCGGACGCCCGCACGGTCGCATCGGCCCAGGCCAGGCGGCCCCGGCCCAGCGCGATCCAGGTCGTGGCATCCATCTCGACGACGGCCGGCGGGGTGCCGCGCGTGTGCCGGGAGCCCTGGATGACCTGCACCGCGGCGAACGGCGGGATGCGCACCTCGACGCTCGCCCCCGGCGCCTTGGCCACCAGCAGGGCCGCCAGGTGCTTGGTCGCGGCCTTCAGGTCGGCCCGCGACGGGTCACCGGCGTCGATCCGCTCGCAGATCTGCGCGAACTCCCCCGGCGGCAGGGCGGCGTAGCGCGCCATCGTGCCGGCCATGTCAGACCAGGTGGGCGCCGAGAACGGCCGGCAGCGTGGCCTGCCAGGCGGCCTTGAGCTCGGCGACCGGCACGCTCAGCTGGCCCGCGACCTCGATCGCGTCGCCACCGGTGCGTCCGACCGACGCCAGCTCGAGGCCGTGCTTCTCGGCCAGGCCGACGAACTCGTCGTGACGGTCCTCGGCGACGACGACCATGGCGCGCGCCGACGACTCGCTGAACAGCTCGACGAACGGGTCCTCCAGGTCGACCGTGACGCCCACGCCATAACGGAACGACGCCTCGGCCAGTGCCATGGCCAGGCCGCCGTCGGACAGGTCGTGCGCCGACTCGACGACGCCCGTCTTGGCGGCCTCGACCATGAGGTCGGCGAGCGCGCACTCGGCGGCGAGGTCGACGACGGGCGGGCGACCGCCCAGGTGCCCGTGGACGACGTCGGCCCACGTGGAGCCCGAGAGCTCGTCGCGGGTCTCGCCCAGCACCAGCACGTGGCTGCCCTCGCGGGTGAAGCCCTGCGTGATGCGCTGGCGCACGTCGTCGA
>JBEVGQ010000042.1:0-4985 GCA_040511655.1 Aeromicrobium sp.
CGTCGCACCAGCGGCGGGGGGCTTCGTCGTGCCGGCTCGGCTCAGGCGTGCGAGCCCTGCAGGTTGATCAGGACGTCGTCCGTGCGCTGCCGGCGGCGCCTACGGTCGCTCAGGCGGTCCTCGACCTGCGGGACGTGTTCACCACAGGCCAGGTGCTGCGGTGCCAGCGGATGTACGTCGAGGCCGCGGCGCTCGGGCTGTTCGGCCGCGAGCCGTACTCCTCCTCGGTGCGCGACTCGAACGTCGTCTGGCTGGACGCGGTCGTGGGCCACCTCCGTGCCGCCGGTGCGGATGCGCAGCAGGCCGTGCAGTGGAGCGCCCTCGTCGACGCCACCGTCAACGGGCTGATGCTCGACCGGCCGCTCGACGGCGACGCCGCCGCCCGCGCGGTGGTCGAGGATCTCGCGTCAGCGATCGCCGGGTAGCGCGAAGAGCCCGCTGTCGAGCGGCTCCACCAGGCCGTCGGCGACCAGCCCGTCGAGGGCCCGCTCCCGTTGCACGGCGTCGGGCCACACGGCGTCGAGCTGCGCCTTCACGACCGGTCCCTCGGCCTCGCGCAGCACGGCCAGCAGACGTCCGCGGCACTGACGGTCGGTGCCCTCCCACGACTGGCCGCGGCGCACCGGGCCGTCGTGAGCGGGATAGCCGGACACACGCCAGCGGCACAGGTCGGCGACCGGGCAGATCGAGCACTGGGGTGAGCGGGCGGTGCACACGAGCGCGCCGAGCTCCATCGTGGCGGCGGCCCACACATGGGCGTCGTCGGCCGGCATCAACGCGGTCGCCAGCTCGCGCTCGGCCGCGGTGACGGCGGCGGCCGGGTACTCGACGCCCGAGACCACCCGTGCGAACACGCGCCGGATGTTGGTGTCCATGACGACAGCCCGGCCTCCGAAGGCGAAGGACGCGATGGCGCCGGCCGTGTAGTCGCCGACGCCCGGCAGGGCCAGCAGGTCGTCCCGGTCCGACGGGACCTCGCCGCCATGGCGCTCGACGACGGCGGTGGCGGCGGCGTGCAGCCGCAGGGCACGGCGAGGGTAGCCGAGCCGACCCCAGGCGCGGACCGCTTCTCCGGCTGGCTCGGCGGCCAGGTCGGCCGGCGCGGGCCAGCGCTGCATCCACGCCTCGTACACCGGCAGGACGCGCGCGACGGGCGTCTGCTGGAGCATGAACTCCGAGACCATGACGGCCCATGGTGAGACGTCTCGGCGCCACGGCAGGTCGCGCGCCGCCGTCGCGAACCAACGCGTCACCTCGTCGTGCAGACGCTCGAGGTCGGCACGTGGGAGCAGGGGCGGCGTCGACATGGCGCGTCGATCTTCGCACGCCCACGTCGCCGCCTATCGTGTGACCGTGAGTCAGCGCAGGTTGCCAGCCGGGATCTACTGGCGTCGACGCCTGCTGCTGCTGGCGGTCGTCATCGCCGTCGTCTGGGGGGTGCTCCAGGTCCGCGGCGGAGGCGACGACGAGAAGCCCGCGAAGGCGGGTGGCGCGGTGTCGAAGGCGCCGGGCAATCCGTCCAAGACATCCAAGCCGTCCGCGTCGCCCACGACACCGGCCGCCCCTAAGCAGACCGTCGACGGCCTGGTCGACGTCGCCGTCGTCGCCGGCACCGCTCCGTGCAACCCCGAGGACGTGCGGATCACGCCGAGCGTGCGCCCCGGCCAGCTCACGAAGGGCCCGATCGACATCGGCCTGGTCATCAGCTCGACCCAGACGACGGCGTGCACGCTGCAGCCGGACGATGCCGACACCGTCGCGGTCATCAGCGCCAACGGCACCCCCGTGTGGGACTCGACCGTGTGCAAGACGTCGCTGTTGTCGGCACCCGTCGCGCTGTCGCCGCAGTGGTCGACCCTCGCGACCGTCCAGTGGACAGGGCGCGGATCGGGGTCGAACTGCACCAGCAACCAGGGCTGGGCCACGGCCGGCAAGTACACCCTGCAGATCGGCACGCTGGGTGGCGAGCCCGGCAAGACGGCCTTCTCGCTCGACGCCAGGCCGGCTCCGGCCCAGACGTCGGCAGCACCGACGACACCCGTACCGACGACACCTGCACCGTCGGCGACGCCACCGGTGACCCCGCCGGCGTCCCCTGGCACTCCCACCGAGCCGGGGGCCGAGCCGCCGGTCACGCCGGCGGACTAGACGTAGCGCTCGAGGATGCTCGACTCGGCCAGTCGCGACAGTCCCTCGCGGACGCCGCGGGCGCGTAGGTCGCCGACGCCGTCGACGTTCTGCAGGTCCTCGATGCTCGCGGCGAGCAGCTTCTGCAGCGATCCGAAGTGTTGGATCAGTCCCTCGACGACGGGGATCGGCAGGCGGGGGATGCGGGCGAGCAGTCGGTAGCCGCGCGGCGCGAGCGGGCCGTCGAGCGTCTCTTCGGTGCCGATGCGCAGCGCACGGGCGACGCCGCCGAGGTCGACCAGGTCGGTCGACTCGATCGCTGCGAGCTCGGCAAGGACGGCCTCGAGCGGGCGGGCCCGGCGCCCGGACGGCATGTAGTCGCGGATGATGAGCTCACGCTCGGCGTCGACCCCGCCGATGAGCTCTTCGAGCTGTAGTGCCAGCAGACGTCCGTCGGTGCCCAGCTCGAGCACGTAGGTCTCGATCTCGCCGGCGATGCGGCTGACCATCTCGAGCCGCTGGGCGACCGCCGAGACGTCGCGGACCGTGACGAGGTCCTCGATCTCGAGGGCCGAGAGCGCGTCGCTGACCTCGTCGAGCCGGTTGCGGTAGCGCTCGAGCGTCTGCAGCGCCTGGTTGGCCCGACCGAGCACCGCGCCGGTGTCTTCCAGGACGTGGCGGAGGTCCTCGAGGTAGAGCGCGATGATGTGCATCGACGCCGAGACCGAGATCACCGGCACGTTGGTCTGTCGTGCGACGCGGTCGGCGGTGCGATGCCGGGTGCCCGTCTCCTGGGTGGGGATCGAGGGATCGGGCATCAGGTGGACGCCGGCCATGACGATGCGACTGGCGGCCGAGTCGAGGACGATGGCGCCGTCCATCTTGGCGAGCTCGCGCAGGCCCGTGGCGGTGAACGGGACGTCGAGGCGGAACCCTCCGGTGGAGATGGCCTCGACGCTCTTGTCGTGGCCGATCACGATCAGGGCACCCGTGCGGCCGCGGAGGATGCGCTCGAGACCCTCGCGCAGCGCGGTGCCCGGAGCGACGGACGACAGGGTCGCGCGCATGCGCGCGGAGGCGTCGAGAGTCGCCGCGTGGCGCTCGGCCGCAGATGCCATGACACGTCCTCCCTGGAGTGTGCTCGGTGGCTCAGTCTACGGGTCGCGGTGCCAGTGCCGGCGCATCGAGACAGAGCATCGCCTCGCCGATCGTCTGGACGGCCTGGATCGTCATCGTGCCGGTGAACGTGTCGAGGCCCTCGGAGCCGGCCGGGACGACCGCGCGCCGAAATCCGATGCGCTCGGCCTCGCGGAGCCTGGCGGCCAGGTTGCTGACCTTGCGCACCTCGCCGGCCAGCCCCACCTCGCCGATCGCGATGAGATCGGTGGGCGCCGCCAGCCCCGAGACCGCCGAGAGCGTCGCGACCGCCACGGCCAGGTCGACCGACGGCTCGGTCAGCCGTGCCCCGCCGACCGACGCCGTGTAGACGTCGAGCTGCCCGAGGTTGAGGCCGCAGTGCTTGGTCAGCACCGCGAGGATCATCGCGACCCGCGGAGAGTCGAGGCCGCTGGACGTGCGCCGGGGCGAAGGGGTGGACGAGGCGACGCTGAGCGCCTGCACCTCGGCGAGCAGCGGTCGGCGGCCCTCCATCGTGACGGTGACGCAGGTGCCGGCGACGGGCTGCTGGTGGCGCGACACGAACAGCCCCGTGGGGTCGGGCACCTCGACGATGCCGTCGTCGACCAGGTCGAAGCAGCCGATCTCGTCGACCGGGCCGAAGCGGTTCTTGACGGCTCGCAGCAGGCGTAGCCGCGAGCTGCGGTCGCCCTCGAACTGCAGGACGACGTCGACCAGGTGCTCGAGCACGCGGGGCCCGGCCACCGAGCCGTCCTTGGTGACGTGGCCGACGAGCAGCGTGGCGATGTTGTCGCGCTTGGCGCGCTGGATGACCGCGGAGGCGACCTCACGCACCTGGGTGACTCCGCCGGGGACTCCCTCGATGTCGGCCGAGCCGATCGTCTGCACCGAGTCGACGATGAGCAGGGACGGCGCGACGGTCTCGACGTGGGTCAGCACGCCACCGAGGTCGGTCTCGGCGGCCAGGTAGAGGTTGTCGTCGACGGCACCGGTGCGCTCGGCCCGCAGGCGCACCTGCGCCGCGGACTCCTCGCCCGAGATGTAGAGGGTGCGGCGCCCGGCGCGTGCCCAGCGGGCCGCCACCTCGAGCAGCAGCGTGGACTTGCCGACGCCGGGCTCGCCGGCCAGCAGCAGGACGCCGCCGGGGACGACCCCGCCGCCCAGCACGCGGTCGAGCTCGCCGATGCCGGAGCCGACCGAGCGGGCCGACTCGACCTGCACCTGGCTGATGGGCACGGCGGGGGAGGAGACGGGAGCAGCCTGCGTGCGTCCGGTGCGGGCGGGGGCGGCGACGTCGACCGTGCCCCAGGCCTGGCACTCGCCGCAGCGGCCGACCCACTTGCTCGTCGTCCAGCCGCACTCGGCGCAGACGTATGCCGGTCGGGCGGTCTTGGTGCTGGCCATGCCGTCAGCCTAGGCGGGGGGTCCGACAGCGGACCGGGCGCGCGTCAGGAGCGCAGGAACGACACGACCGGAGGCGCGACCACCTCGGGCGAGGCGTCGTGCCCCTGACCCTCGAGCTGGGCCAGGCGGGCGTCGGGGAGGCCCGCGACCAGTGCATGAGCCACGTCGACCATGAACGCGTGATCGGCCCCGCCGACGACCACGAGTGCCGGCAGGTCGACCCGCGCCAGCAGCGCCTGCGGCACCTGCCCCCCGTAGCGGTCGCCGATCGCCGCGGAGTCGTACGCCAGGGTCGGGGCGACGGCGACCATGGCGGG
>JBEVGQ010000043.1:0-4800 GCA_040511655.1 Aeromicrobium sp.
GGCTGCTTCGCCTTCCCAAAACGGAAGGACATGAAATGCAGCGAATCACCCCCTTTGAGGCATCCGCCAGGGCGCGGCGTCAGCGGCTCGGCGACGTGGGTCTCAAGATCATCCTGATGTTGCTGGCGGACTACAGCGACGAGCAGGGCTCGTGCTTCCCCGGTGTGAAGCGCATCGCGGAGGAGACGGAGCAGTCCCGTTCGACGGTGCTGCGGAAGATGCGACTGCTGGCGGAGGTCGGCCTCGTGTCGGTGGCGCGGCGCAACGACGAGAATGGTCAGCGCACGTCGAACCGGTACACGCTGGACCTGTCGGTCACGGCCACGAAGGCGGACGTCGAGCTGGCGAAGGAACGGATCGAGGCCCGTCACGAGGAGCCCGGCACGGTCCAAGGTGTCAACGTGACACTTGGCTCCGATGAGGCGCCTAAGTCTCACGCTGAGCGTGGGCCCAAGGTGTCACCTGGTGACACCCTAACCACTAGGGGAACCACCAGTAGTACCCCCTACCCCCACGGCACCAGCGCTGACGAGCAGGAGCAGGGCACCAGCGGCCTCAAGGCTGTCTCTGCGTCCTCTGAGCCATCCGCAGGGCCCAGCGCCCCGCAGATCGGCTTCGAGGACTTCTGGGCGGCATACCCGCGGAAGACGTCCAAGGGCTCCGCGAAGATCGCGTGGACCCGGGCCATGCGGAAGGTCAACCACCACGGCGGCATCATCATGGACGGCCTCGAGCAGGCTCAGACGCGCTGGACCCTCGACCGCACCGAGACCCGGTTCGTCCCGCACGCCTCGACGTGGCTCAACGGTGAGCGCTGGATGGACGACTACGGCCTCGACGCGCAGCAGCCGGAGAACCCGTGGGCCGGCGTGCCCCACGCATCAACCCTCGGACAGGCGCAGTGATGCGGGCCCTGTGGCAGCGGTTCATGGACTGGGTCGACACCCTGTTCGTCAATGAGATGGGCGACGACCAGTGAGCGCCCGGCTGTCGGTCAACATCAACGACGAGACCCAAACCTCGATTCGCTCGCTGCAGGACAGCGAGGAGCGCTCCGCAACCGAGATTGTGCGCCGGGCAGTCGCCGTCTACGAGTTCGTCGTCCGCGAGCTAGCCGAGGGCAAGTCGCTCCGTAGTGTCGATGCCGCTGGCAACATCACTGAGGTGGTGCTGCTGTGAGCGCCCAAGAGGCGTTCGACAGCACCGTCCCACTCGCAGCAGACCGCGACGCCGAACAGGCTGTCATCGGCTCGATCATGCAGCGACGCGGTGCTCTCGACGAGGTGCTCGACATCGGCCTGTCCAGCCGTCACTTCTACTACCCGGCCAACGAGACGATCTTCGCGGCCATGGTCGACGCCGGGACGATGGGGCAGCCCACCGACCCGATCTCCCTCGCGGAGCTGCTGCTCTCGCGTGGCGTGCTCGACCGTGTCGGCGGGCAGGCGTACCTCCACGCGTGCTTCCAGTCCATCGTCACCTCGCACAACGTCGACCACTGGGCGACCATCGTGTTCGAGGGTGCGGTGCTGCGTCACCTGCGCGAGGCCGGCACGAGGATCACGCAGATGTCGTCCGGTGTCGGTGAGGGCGACGTCAACGACATCGTGTCGTCGGCGCGCAACCTCATCGACGAGGTCACCGAGAACGCCGCCAGTGGTGGCATCGGTGGTGGCGACGCGATCGCTGAGGCGCTGGACCTGCTGACCGAGCGGAAGTTCGTGAAGACGCCGTGGCGTGAGATGAACAACGCCATCGGCGGCTGGGTGCCCGGCCACCTCACGATCATCGGAGCCCGCCCCTCGGTGGGCAAGACGACCGTGGCGACGAACCTGTTCCTCGACTGCCTGCACCGCGGCTGGTACCCCGTTTTCATCTCGCTGGAGATGCCGAAGGGTGAGCTGATCCTCAAGATCCTGTCGGCGATGGCGTCAGTGTCCGGTGACAAGATCCTGCACCGGTCGCTCACGTTGCAGGACGAGGCCGCGATGGACGAGGCCGCACGACGGCTGCGGTCGATGCCGTTCACCATCGACGACCGGTCCAACATGTCGGTGCAGCAGGTCCGTGCCGTGGTTCGGGCGGCGAAGCGTCACGGGCTGCCGGTGCTCCTCATCGGGGACTACCTGCAGATCTTCCGGCCCGCCGACAAGCACGCCGAGCGGTACGTGCAGGTCGGTGACATCGCCCAGGGGTTCAAGAACCTCGCCCGTGACGAGGACGTGCCAGCGATCCTGCTGGCGCAGCTCAAGCGCGGCGCCGACGAGCGGGCCGTCCCTGTCCCGGTCATGGCGGACCTGCGTGAGTCCGGTGGCATCGAACAGGCGGCCGACACCATCGCGCTGCTGCACCGCCAGACCCGCGCAGACCTCGGCGACCCACGCCAGCTCGACTGGTTCATCGGCAAGTCCCGATTCGGTCGGGTCACGCAGTTCTCCACCGAGTTCGACGGCGAGTTCTCGCGCATCACCGACCGGGCGCCGGTGATCTACTGATGACCACCGCGCAAGGTCGAGCGGTGGCGACGTGCCCGTCGTGCGGCAAGGCGTCGTACCGCTCCCGCACCGAGGCGAAGCAGATGGGCCGCAGGCTCGGCATGAAGGGCGCCGGCAACCGGCCGTACCCGTGCCCCGAGTTCCCCGGCTACTTCCACCTGGGCCACCTCGCCGAGGACGTCATCGCAGGCACCATCACCAGAGCGGAGGCGTACGGCATGGACGACGTGGAGAAGTGGGCGCGCAACGTGGTCGCTATGAGAGCGCACCACCTGTGCGAGGTCTGCGGTGGCCGTGGGTCAGAGTTCTCCCACCGGCGCACGAGGGCGGTGCGGGACGACCACCTGTGGTGTCCGTGCAACGGGCTGCTGGCGTGCCGAACCTGTCACGCCACAATGCACGCCGGGCCGGTCCAAGCTCGGGCTGACGGGCAGCACGTGTCCCGGTTCGTCGCGGAGCCCGGGACCATCCCGGTGCTGCTGTCGGTGGGCTGGGCCAGACTCGACTGCGACGGCGGCGGAGAGGTCATCCCGGCCGAGAAGATCATCATCGAATACGGCACGCCCCGCCTACTGGGTGTGGGCTAGCCGAACCGGTAAAGTGTCATACGACATACGAACAGCAACAGGCGAGCAGAAGGGACGATCCCGCATGAGCGGAACGCAAGCAGCAACCCCCGAGGTCGAGCCGGAGCAGGTGCTCCTCGACGAGCAGGGCGGCATCGACGACAGCAGCATCCCCGGCGAGGAGAACATCAGCGCCACCCCAGCCGAGGGCAGGGGCGGGCTCGAGCAGCTCCGCCGGTTCTCCGACGGGCAGAGCATCCTGACCGAGCAGCAGATCATCGTGCTCACGTCCCCGCTCAGTGGGAAGCGGGTCGCGAAGCTGTCCGGCAACTCGTACCTCAAGGCGTGGGACGTGAAGGCGTCCCTCATCAAGGTGTTCGGGTTCGGCGGGTTCTCCGCCGAGGTCATCGAGTCGTCCATCGTGGCGGTGCGCGAGTACGGCGCCGGCACGACGTGGCACACCAAGAAGGACGGCACCGCCGCCACCCCGCAGGTCATCGCGAAGGCGACGATGCGCCTGACGATCTTCGGCATCGGGCCCCGCGGTGAGGACGTGGTCTACACCGAGTCCGCGATCGGCGCCAACAGCGGGTTCGACATCGGCGACACCATGGACAACGCGCTCAAGACGGCATCGTCGGCGGCGCTCAAGCGGTGCGCGATCTACCTCGGCACCCAGTTCGGTCTGTCGCTCTACAACGACGGCGCCCTCGACGACTACGTCCGCCGTGTCTTCACGCCGTGGCAGGGCAAGGTCATCGACGACCACCGTGAGGCGAAGGCGGGTGCTGGTGCAGCCCAGGCCCGCGCCGACCTCGCACGGGCGACAGGAGCCCAGTCGTGATCGACTACGTGGCACTCGCGGCCCAGCTCGGCGAGCGCCGAGCAGCAGAGGAAGCCGAGCGGCAGGCAGCGCGGGACGCAGGAGAAGTCCCCGCACCGATCATGCTGACCCCCACGGGGCCCGGCTACCGCTCGCTCGCCTGCGCCGAGAGCGGCTGCCGGTGGCACGCCCACTACGCCGACCCGGCAGAGGGCGACGCCAAGTACCGCGCCCACTACGAGACGGTGCACAGCGCATGACGCTGCAGCCGGTGGTTGAGCCCACCGACTCCGGCATCCTCGCGCTGCACGACGCCTACCTGCGCTCCTCCTACGTCGACCTCTCCGAGCTGGAGCCCATGGACCGCGAGGACGCCCGCTGGGACGAGGTCTACGCCCGCCACGTCGAGTTCGATGACGCAGCAGCAGCGCTCCACCGTGAGCACCGCACCCTGTTCGACCACGTCGGCCTCGTCGACGAAGCCATGTCCACCAGCGCCCGCTCCCTCTACGCCCAGGGGAAACGCTTCGGCGTCTCCGACATCGGCGGCTGCCGGCGCTACGTGCAGTTCCTCATCGACGACGAGGAGTTCACCGACCCCCGCGGGGAGTTCCTCGCCGCGTACGTCGGCACCGCTGTCGGCGACCACCTCGAGCAGGACTTCTGGGGGCTGCGGAACCCCAAGGCCAAGGCGCAGTCCGACGTGGTCGTGCCGGTGGAGGTGGTCGTGGACGGGGAGGTGTTCGTCATCTCTATCCCCGGCCACCCCGACGTCGTCGAGGACCGCAAGCACGGCAACCGGGTCATCGACTACAAGACGAAGGACGGCCTCGGTGTCGCCATCCACGAGGACGGCGAGCTGAAGCACAAGTTCCAGATCACCCTCTACGCCAAGGGCCTCATCGTGCAGGGCGTC
>JBEVGQ010000044.1:0-3060 GCA_040511655.1 Aeromicrobium sp.
TCCTGCCCGATGCGGTGTCGCACCGACCCCCGTCACCCTCTATGCTGAACGGGTTTCAGGCCCCCATCGTCTAGCGGCCTAGGACGCCGCCCTTTCACGGCGGTAGCACGGGTTCGAATCCCGTTGGGGGTGCTTCTCGGTCCGGGTGCCGTCTTCTTCTCTGAAGCACACCGGCCAGGCGTGTCGTCGAGGACTGCACCTGTCCGTCTCAGATGTTCGGCCACTCCGTCGTCAGGTACGCCTCGATCGCGCGGTGACGGAACGAGTACGGCTTGCCGCGGTTGATGATTCCTCGCACCGTGTCGAGCCGGGACGCGAACGGGCCGATCTGCGTCGCAGACTCGAACCCCATCTGCGCTGCGATCGCGGACGCGGTGCGCTCTCGCGGGTCGAGATCCGCCATCGCCTGGATCAGCTGGTGCTCCCGCTCGGGAAGACGCCCGAGGATGCGCTCCACGTGAGTCACGGCTTCAGGCGTGGCTTCCCGCCATCCCCGTTGCACATCCTCGAGGGTGATCAGCGGCGAGCCCGGCGACGCGTACCAGGCTTCCTGTCCTGCCAGCTGGAAGAGAAACGGCTCCCCGCAGCAGTACGCCACGATCGCATCCCGCGCCTCCTGCGTCATCCGAACCGTCGCCGGCAGCCCGTCGACCTCGACCGGCCACCCAGGGTCCAGGAACGGGGCCAACGCCAGCTTGAAGTCGTCGTCGGAGATCGGTGCCAGCGTGATGGTCTTGAATCGCCGCGTGAAAGTGGCGCCCTTGCGCGCCCCGGCCATGTCGTCGAAGTCCGGCAGGCCTGTCAGATAGACCACGATGGGCAGCACCCGGTCGATCTGCGCCCCGCCAGGAACGACGACGGTGTGCTCGAACGTCAATGCGTCACCGAGGCAGACCAGCAGCTGCGACAACGCTGCCTGGTCGGTGATGTTCTGCACCTCGTCGACGTGGACCATCACCAGCCTGCCCTGCTCGTGCGCGGCCAGCCCGATCTCGATCAGCAGGTCCGTCAGCGCAACGAACGGTTGGGGCCCCGCGCTGGGCTCGAGCGTGAGCCCCCACCCGGCGACCGAGACCGCCTTGACGCGGTCGATCAGCGTGCGCAGGCGCTTCTCCGTCGCCGTCGCCAGTCCAGCGTCCGCAGCCAGGCCCAGCAGCGCCGTTGCGACGATCTGCAGCGGATCGGCACCGAGAGGCATCCGCAGCTGCGCGGTCGTCCAGTCGTCGTGGTTGCGGCGAGCACGCTCGGCCAACCGGCGGACCAACGTCGACTTGCCCAGTCCCGGTTCCCCCAGGATCGTGCGTCCCCGCTCGGACAGACCCGCCATCCGCCGTGGCCGGACGACGCTCTCGAAGTCGCTGACCTGGCTCGTGCGTCCGGCCCACACCTCGGGGATCGTGTCCGACCCCGGCACGAAGGGGTTCCCGACAGCAGTACGCATGTTGTTAAATTTAACACGCCACGTCGACAGCGGGTAAAACTTAACAAAGCGGCCGGTCACACCTCGACGTGCGACCCCAGCAGCACCACGCGGTCGCGCGGCAGATTGAAGTGGTCGGCGGCGTCGGCCGTCACGTGCGAGGTCGCGACGAACAGGCGCTTGCGCCAGGTGGCCATCGTCGGGCGGGAGCCGACCCGCAGCTCGATGCGCGACAGGAAGTACGTCGCGTCGTCGAGGTCGATCTGCCCCTCGGTCTGCTCGGGTGTCAGCTGGGCCAGGGCCGCCGGGACGTCCGTGGTCTCGGCGTACCCGAAGCGGACCGTCACGTACGTGATGCCGTCCTCGGGGCGGCCGAGCGAGTCGACCTGCACTCGCTCGTCCTGCGCCACCCGCGGCGACGACTCGATCTGGACGGTCACGATGACGACGCACGCGTGCCGCACCCGGTTGCGCTCGACGTTGGCCCGCAGCGCGAGCGGGGTCGTGGTGCCGCGGTTGAGGAAGATCGCCGTGCCCGGGACGATGGCGGGCACGTGCTCGCCGGTGTCGAGCTCGTCGACGAACTCCTGCAACGAGCCCTCCATCTCCTCGCGCCGCGCGGTGACCACCTCGCGTCCCCGCTGCCACGTCATCATCACCGTGAAGAACGTGATGGCGATCGCCAGCGGGAGCCAGGCGCCGTGCACGAGCTTGGTCAGGTTCGCGCCGATGAACAGCGTGTCGAGCGCCAGCAGGGGCACGGCGGCCAGCACCAGCACCCAGGTCGGCGTCGTCCACCGGCGATGCGCGACGTAGAAGAACAGGATCGTCGTGATCGTGATGGTGCCCGTGACAGCCATCCCGAAGGCGAAGGCCAGCGCCGCCGACGACCGGAAGGCGAACACCAGCGTCAGCACCGAGACCAGCAGCAGCCAGTTGACCCACGGCACGTAGATCTGGCCGCGCTCCGACCGCGAGGTGTGGACGATACGCAGGCGCGGCAGGTACCCGAGCTGAGCGGCCTGCGACGCCACCGAGAACGCGCCGGTGATGACGGCCTGCGACGCGATGACGGTGGCGGCGCACGCCAGGACGATGAGCGGGATACGTGCCCAGTGCGGGGCGAGCAGGAAGAACGGGGCGCTGATGTTGGCACTGTCGGCCAGCACGAGCGCGCCCTGCCCGAGGTAGCTCAGGGCGCAGGCAGGGAACACCAGGAAGATCCACCCGACCGCGATCGGCTTGCGCCCGAAGTGCCCCATGTCGGCGTACAAGGCTTCCGCTCCCGTGACCGCCAGGACGATCGCCGCCAGCGCGAAGAAGGCGTAGTGGAAGTTACCGGCCAGGAAGTCGATGCCGTACGTCGGCGACACGGCCTTCAGGATCGCGGCATCCTTCGTGACGCCCCAAGCGCCACAGGCCCCGATCGTGACGAACCACGCGATCATGATCGGCCCGAAGAAGCGACCTACGACGGCGGTGCCGTGCTTCTGCACCGAGAACAGCGCCACGATGATGACGGCGGTGACGGGCACGACCCACGGCTCGAAGCCTGGCTCGATGGTCTTGAACCCCTCGACCGCCGACAGCACGGAGATCGCCGGCGTGATCATGCTGTCGCCGAGGAAGAGGGCGGCTCC
>JBEVGQ010000045.1:0-6203 GCA_040511655.1 Aeromicrobium sp.
GGTGTGGGTCAGGACGTAGACCGGGGTGCCGTACGGCGGTTCGTCACCCCACCACCCCTTCCAGTCCGCGTCGTCGGGGAAGGTGTGCAGGCCGAACATCGCCGCGCCCATGATCTCGGCACCCACGCCGACGCCGAAGGCGGTGGCATGCGCGTCGTCGAGCCCGGTGGTGCCGGCGCCGGTGGTGTCGCCGCGGACGCGTCCCCGGAAGGTCCGGGTCGCGGCGTACGCCGCGGTGAGTGGTCCCCAGTCCTCGCCCATCGGGCTCTCCGGGGTCTGTCCCGCGGAGGTGTAGCCGTCCAGGGAGGCGAACAGGTCGACGCGGACACGGGTCATGGCAGGGCTCCTTCGAGGTCAGGAGGGGAGGGCACGACAATGGCCCGCCACGAGGGCGGGCCGTTGTCGTTCGTGGTGCTCTGTCATTCGTGGAGCTGCCGGGAATCGAACCCGGGTCCTACGGCGCTGAGTCAGGGCTTCTCCGGGTGCAGTCCGTCTAGTCGCTTTTCTCGGCCCCGGCGCTCGGACAGACGCGTCGCCGACGGGCTCAGTCACAGATAAGTCCCGATCACACGCTGTGACGCCGTGTGACCAGCAAGTCTCCTTGATGAGACTGGCGATCCGGAGCGGAGACGCCCCCGGGCCAGCCCTTCACTTATCGCTTAAGCAGCGAGAGCGAAGTCAGTGCGCTTGGAATCGGCACTTGTTGGTTTCCAGAGATCGTTAAAGAGATAACCCTGGATCCTCTACCCGCTTCACCTGAATCGAACGACCTTAGTCGAAACCGATCAGCCCCTCTTGAGTTGTCAACCGTGACCTCACTAGGGCCACGACGTCATCCTACTCCTCTTCAACCCCAGACCCGAGTGGCGCATTCCCGCCACCGAGTGGCGCACTGTGGGGCGACACGCCGTCCCGGAATCACAGATCTGCGCCACTCGCGGATCCGGAGTCGCTCCCAGCGGGCCTGGGGGCGACCTCGCTGCCGTGGATCAGCGCGGCGGCACACGCCGCGGCGACCACCAGCATGCCGGCGCAGATCAGCGTGCCGGTGCGGAACCCCGGGCCGAAGACCGACGGATCGGCGAAGTCCTTGCCCGCGATCCCCGCGATCGGCGGGATCGCAGCCACGGCCAGCAACGAGGCAGTGCGCGCCACCGCGTTGTTGATGCCCGACGCGATGCCGGTCTGCTGCATCGGCACCGCCGCCAGCACCGCGGTCGTCAGCGGAGCGACCAGCACCGTGATGCCGGCGCCGAAGACGATCGAGGCCGGCAGCACGTCGGTCCACAGGTCGGCCCCCTCACCGATGCGCAGCATCAGCAGCAGGCCCACCGCGGCCATCAGCGGACCGAACGTCATAGGCCAGCGCGGACCGATGCGCGATCCGAGGGCCCCTGCCCGCGACGAGAACAGCAGCATGATGATCGTCATCGGCACACTGGCCAGTCCGGCCCGCAGCGGCGAGAAGCCCGACACGTACTGCAGCTGCTGCACCAGCAGGAAGCCCGACGCGGCGAGCGCGCCGTAGATCGCGAAGGTGCAGATGTTGGCGGCCGTGAACACACGGTCGGTGAACAGACCGAGCGGTACGAGGGCGTGCGGTGCCAGCTTCTGGTGCAGGACGAACACCACCAGCACCCCTGCTCCGACGCCGCCCCAGAGCCACGACTTCTCGACCAGCCCGTACGTCAACGCGGCCAGCCCGACCGCCGCGAGCACCGCACCGCCGTAGTCGATCGGGTCGGGGTCGCCCCTGGTCTCGGGCACGTGACGCACCGCCAGCCAGACGACGGCGACGGCGAGGGGCACGTTGATCCAGAAGATGCCGCGCCACCCGGTCGTGTCGACGAGCCACCCACCGAGGAGTGGCGCGATCGCCGAGGTGACGCCCGAGAGCCCCGACCACAGCCCGATCGCCGGTCCGCGATCGTCAGCGGCGAACGAGGCCGAGATGATCGCCAGGCTGCCGGGCGTCAGCAGCGCCGCCCCGACACCCTGCATCCCCCGGGCGACCACGAGCACCTCGATCGTGGGGGCCAGGGCGCAGGCCACCGACGACGCGGCGAAGAGCACGACGCCGGCCACGAAGACGTGGCGACGTCCGAGCCGGTCGCCCAGCGACCCGCCGACGAGGATCAGCGCGGCCAGCGTCAGCGTGTAGCCGTTGACGATCCACTGCACGCCCGCCGCACTGGCGTGCAGGTCGGACCTCATCGCCGGCAGAGCCAGCCCGACGATCGAGCCGTCGAGGAAGGCCATGCCCGAGCCCAGGATCATCGCGGCGAGCAGCCACCGTCCCTGAGCAGTGGCGAGCCGGATGGTCCCGGCCTCGGCGGTCACGCGACCCCGAACAGCTCGGCCCCGTTGTGCCACAGCACGCTGCGCATCCAGTCGTCGCCGAGGTCGAGCCTCTGCAGCACCTCGACCTGGTGGGCGTACGCATAGGGGATGTTCGGGAAGTCGGTGCCGAACAGCACGCGGTCCTGCAGCTGCGCCAAGCGCGCAGGGACGCCATCGGGGACGGGCTGGCTCCAGAAGTCGACGAAGGCCATCGTCGTGTCGAGCCGGACGTTCGGGTACTGCTCGGCCAGGTCGAGGAACTCGTCGATCTCGGGCATCCCGAGGTGCGCGATGACCAGGGCCAGGTCGGGATGCCGCGAGAGCACGTCGGCCACGCCGGCCGGCCCGGTGTGGTGTCCTGGCGCAGGCCCCGACCCGGCATGCAGCACGATCGGGGTGCCGCTGTCGGCCAGCGTGCGCCACACCGGCTCCAGCAGCGGGTCGTTGGGCGCGAAGTCGCCGACCTGCACGTGCACCTTGAACACCTCGACACCGCGGTCGAGCAGCTCAGGCACGTAGGTGGCCGCGTCTGGCTCCGGGTAGAACGTGCCCGACCTCAGTGCGCCCGGGGTGCGGTCGGCGAACGCGAGCGTCCAGTCGTTCATGAACCCGGCGACGCCGGGCCGGTGGGCGTACGACAGAGCCGAGAACGCCCGGACGCCCATCGACCGCAGATGCGCGACGCGTTCCTCGTCGCTCCAGCGGTACGTGATCGGCCACGGCCGTCCGAGAAGCGGCCCGGAGGAGTCGAAGTAGGCCCACACCTTCTGCATCAGCTGAGGTGCCATGAAGTGCGTGTGCACGTCGACGATGCCCGACAGGCCGAGACCCTCAAGGACGTCCGGCAGGTCGCTGTCGTGCAGGGCGGCGCTCACGGACGGGACGGCGCCACTAGTGGATGCCCTTGAGCCGCCGACCGAGATCGCGCTCGGCCTCGCGGGTCGCCGTGCGTTCGGCGATGGCGTGGCGCTTGTCGTACGTCTTCTTGCCGCGTGCCAGGGCGATCTCGACCTTGGCGCGACCGTCCTTGAAGTACAGCGACAGCGGGACGATCGTCAGGCCCTTCTCGGTGATGCGACGCTCGATGCGGTCGATCTCCGACCGGTTGAGCAGCAGCTTGCGCCGGCGACGGGTCTCGTGGTTGGTCCAGGTGCCCTGCGTGTACTCGGGGATGTGGACGCCCAGCAGCCAGGCCTCACCGCGTTCGATCTCGCCGAATCCATCGACGAGGGATGCGCGACCTGCACGCAACGACTTCACCTCGGTGCCGGTCAAGACCATGCCGGCCTCGAACGTGTCCTCGATGTGATAGTCGTGGCGCGCCTTCTTGTTCTGCGCTACGAGCTTGCGCCCGGTCTCCTTGGCCACCGACCCATTGTGTCACGCATCGTCCAGGTCAGGCTTCGCCGGCAGTGACGGCGGCCACGACCACCGGATCGGCGCACCCACGTGCGAAGCCGGCGATGCGCCGGTCGATGTCACGGCGCAGCACCACAGCGCCGATTCGCTCGGCCACGGGCGCGAGCCACGCCGGCCGGCACCGGAAGCTGTAGCGCCAGGTGGCCCGGCACCGACCTCCTGTCTCAGGCGCGAAGCGCCATCCACCCGCGAACGAGGCGAAGAACCACGGCCCCTCGACCATCTTCATGCCGACGTTGGTGGGCGGGTTGAACGAGACGTACTCGCTGACCATCCGCAGCCGCGAGCGGTGACGTGTCTCGGTGCGCACCCCCTTGGCCGGCGTCGCCGCACCGTCCAGGAAGTGCTGCTCGTGGATGAACGGGTCCCACCGGAGCCGGGTCTGTCCGGTCGTCTGCGAGACGGCGAAGGCGGTCGCCGGGTCGACGTCGACCACGACGCTCGACTCGACGCGCGTCACAGCCAGCCTGCGGGGTTCACCGTCGAGCCGTTCGTCAGCACCATGAAGTGAAGGTGGCAGCCGGTCGAGTAGCCCGTGGTCCCGGAGTAGCCGATGACCTGTCCGCGCTGCACCTTCGCGCCGGCCTTCAGGGCGAAGCGCGACAGGTGGTTGTAGGTCGTGACGACGCTGACGCCGCGCTTGACGCCGTTGTTGAGGATGATGCGGTTGCCGTAGGCCCCGTTGAAGTACTGCTGCAGGATCGTGCCGGCCGCGGCGGCCTTGACGGGGGTGCCGCACGGGACGCCGAAGTCCATGCCGTCGTGCAGCTTGTAGACGCCCGTGATGGGGTGCACGCGCATGCCGTACGGCGACGTAATAGGCCCGGACACCGGACGCGAGAGGGTTCCGTCGCTGTCGCCGGTAGCCGGCGGCTCGGGATCGTCGGCCTGCCCGCCCTGGCCCGCCTTGCGCTGCGCCTCGCGCTCCGCCCGCTCACGAGCCTTGCGCAGCTCTTCCTCGACGACCTTCTGCAGCTCTGCCTCGAGGCGGTTCGACTCGGCCTGGAACTCCGCCAGCAGTCGCTCGTCCTCGGCCCTGGCGGTGGCGGCGGCGCTCGCCGCGCCCTCTCGCGCCGTCACCAGGTCGGCGACCTGCGCAGCCTGCTGCTCGGCAGCGGCCTGGAGCTGCTTCTTCTCGGCCAGGTTCGCTGCCGCATCGGCGCGCTGCACCTTGACCTGGTCGCGCAGCTTCTGCACCTTCTGGCGCTTGAGCTTGAGGATCACGCGCGTCGCGTCGAGCCGCTGCATCGTCGCGACCTGGTCGTCGCTGACCGCACCGTTGAGGCTCACCTGCTCGCCGTACGCGGCGGGGTCGTCCCCTTGGAGCAGTCCGCTGACGGCGCGGAGGCTGCGATCGCCCTCGAGGTAGTCCTGCACCGCGAACTCCTCGACCGACTTCTCGGACGCACTCAGCTGCTTCTCGCCCTTGGCCAGCTCGGCCCGCGCCGCCTTGAGGTCGGCCTGGCTCTGCTCGAGCTTGCTCTGCATCTCGGCGTCGAAGGCCTCGGCGACGACGACCTTGCCGCGAGTCTGGTCGAGCGTCGTCTGGGCGGCTCCCAGCTTGGCCTCGGCGGCCTTGAGGGCAGCCGTGGCCTCGGCGAACTTCTTGGTCGATCCCTCGAGGTCCTTCTGCGCGTCACGCGCCCGGCTGTTCGCCTCGTTCTTCTGCTGCTCGAGATCGTGCTTCTTGTCGGCGAACGACGGTGCCGTCAGGCCGGCGACGAGCGCGGCCGACAGCAGCGCAGCAGTGAGCGCAATACGGGTGTGGGAAAACATGACCTCGACCTTGGGGGAAGGATCCCCGGGCGGACCCGGAGAACATGTCGATGAGCGTGCCGTGACGTGTGCGATGAAAGTATCAAGCCTGACTTTAGGCTACGAACCTCACACGTCCAGGTATTTGCGGGTCAGGAAGAGTGTCGGGATCAGTGCGAGCACCAGCGCGAGCACCGTCGTCATGCCGACGACCTGCACCGCATCGCCCCAGCCGACCCACGTCGTGATCTTGCCGAGGGTGTCGCGCAGGTAGCCGTAGACGACGAAGTGGACGAACGCGGCGAGCCCTGCGGCGGCCAGCGCCGCCGAGATCAGAGCCGCCAGCATCGACTCGAGGATGAACGGCAGCTGGATGTGCCAGCTCGATGCTCCGACCAGGCGCATGATGCCGATCTCGCGTCGTCGCGCGTACGCCGTCATGCGGATCGTGTTGGACACCTGCAGCACCGCGGCGAAGATCAGCAGCGCTGAGATGGCCAGCGCCCCGTTGCGGAGCTTGTCGAGCGCCGAGAACAGGGGGCCCAGCAGCTCCTTCAGCGAGCTGACGTTGCCGACGCCGTCCATGCCCGAGACCTGGCTGACGACGGCGTCGTACTTCTGCGGGTCCTTGAGCGTCACGAAGTACGACACCGGGAACGAGTCGGGGCTCAACGTCTCGAGCTGCTTGC
>JBEVGQ010000046.1:0-15680 GCA_040511655.1 Aeromicrobium sp.
GCCTGCCCGACGAGTCGTACTACCGCGAGGACGAGTCGGCCGACATCCGCGCCGCCTACGTCACGCACCTGACCACGATGCTGGAGCTCGCGGGCCTCGACGACGCCGCCGGTCGCGCCGCGCGCATCATGGACCTCGAGACGCGCATCGCCTCGCACCACTGGGATCGCGTGTCGAACCGCGACGCCCAGAAGACGTACAACCTCGTCGACGCCGACGGCCTGCAGGCGCTCGCGCCGTCGTTCGACTGGGCGTCCTGGTCGGCCGGTGCGGAGGTCCCGCCGCCCGTGCTGGCCGAGGTCGTGGTGTCGCAGCCGTCGTTCCTCCCGGGGCTCGAGACGCTCCTGGTCGCCGACGAGCTCGAGGCCTGGAAGGACTGGCTGCGCTGGCAGGTCGTCCACAGCGCGTCCCCCTACCTCTCCTCGGCCTTCGTCGACGCCAATTTCGAGTTCTACGGCCGGACGCTCAGCGGCACCGACGAGCTGCGTCCCCGCTGGAAGCGCGGCGTCGGGTTCGTCGAGGGCGCCGTCGGTGAGGCGGTCGGCAAGATCTACGTCCGCACCGAGTTCCCGCCCGCCTCCAAGGAGCGGATGACCGAGCTGATCGACAACCTCCTGGAGGCCTACCGCCAGAGCATCACGGCGCTCCCCTGGATGAGCGACGACACCAAGAAGCGCGCCCACGACAAGCTCAACTCGTTCAACCCCAAGATCGGCCACCCCGAGCAGTTCCGCGACTACTCGGCGCTCGAGACCGCGCCCGACGACCTGCTGGGCAACGTCCGCCGCGCGATCGCCGTCGCGACCGACCGCGAGCTCGCCAAGATCGGCTCCCCGATCGACCGCGACGAGTGGTACATGACGCCGCAGACCGTCAACGCCTACTACAACCCGACGATGAACGAGATCGTCTTCCCCGCCGCCATCCTGCAGCCGCCGTTCTTCCACGCCGACGCCGACGACGCCGTCAACTACGGGGCCATCGGCGCCGTCATCGGGCACGAGATCGGTCACGGCTTCGACGACCAGGGCTCGCAGTACGACGGCACCGGCGCGCTGCGCAACTGGTGGACCGATGACGACCGCTCGGCGTTCGAGAAGCTCACCTCGGCCCTCGTCGCCCAGTACGACGCCCTCAGCCCCACCGGAGCCGACGGCAGGACCGTCAACGGTTCGCTGACGATCGGCGAGAACATCGGCGACCTCGGCGGGCTCGGCATCGCCTACCGCGCGTTCCGGCTGACCGAGCCCTCGTCCGATCCCATCGACGGCCTGACGCCCGACCAGCGCTTCTTCATCTCCTGGGCGCAGGCCTGGCAGTCGAAGGTGCGCCCCGCCGAGACCGTTCGCCGGCTGACGCTCGACCCGCACTCCCCGCCGGAGTTCCGCTGCAACCAGGTCGTCCGCAACATCGACGCCTTCTACGACGCCTTCGACGTCACCCCCGACGACGAGCTCTGGCTCGACGAGAGCGCCCGCGTCACCATTTGGTAAGCCGCACCCTTGCTGGTTGAGGTGCGAGGCCGCCCGCGGCCGAGCCTCGAAACCACAGAGGTTTCGAGGCTCGCTCGCAGGGCTCACTCGCACCTCAACCAGCGGAAGGTCGGGCTGCACTAGGTTGCTGGGGTGACGACCGAGCCTGATCCCGCGCAACGGCGCATCGTGTCGGTGCTCATCCTGGTCCAGGTCGTCGGCGGGATCGGCAACGGCTCGGGCCTCGCGGTCGGCGGGCTGCTGATCAAGGACATCACCGGCTCGTCGGGGTGGTCCGGCATGGCCGTCGTCATGCTGACGCTGGGAGCGGCAGCCTTCACGATCCCGCTGTCGACACTGGCGGCACGCAGCGGACGTCGCCCCGCCCTCACGCTCGGGTGGCTCGCCGGGGCCTGCGGAGCCGCCGTCACCGTCGTCGGTTCGGAGACCCGGTCGCTGCCGGTCGCACTGCTGGGGCTGCTGCTGTTCGGCGGCAGCACCGCGGCCAACCTCCAGTCGCGGTTCGCGGCCGTCGACCGGGCTGCCCCCGCGCAGGTCGGTCGCTCGCTGTCGGTCGTCGTGTGGTCGACCACGGTCGGTGCCGTGATCGGGCCGAACCTCACGGGACCCGGCGCCGACCTCGCGGGCGCGGTCGGCCTGCCCGACCTGTCGGGTCCGATGCTGTTCTCCGCGGCAGCCTTCGCGGTCGCCGGCCTGCTGACCGTCGTCCTGCTCCGTCCCGATCCCCTGGCCAGACGAGCCGCCGGCTCCGCGCCCGCACCGCGCGGCGCCAGGGCCGCTCTGCCGTACGTGCGTGGACGCACCCTCACCGCGATCTGGGTCGTCGCCTCCTCGCACGCCGTGATGGTCGCCGTCATGGCGCTGACGCCGGTGCACATGGAGGACCACGGCGCCTCGCTCGAGGTCATCGGTCTGACGATCAGCCTGCACATCGCCGGCATGTACGCCCTCTCCCCCGTCATGGGCTGGCTCGCCGACAGCTGGGGCCAGGACCGGACCATCCTGCTCGGACAGTCGATCCTGCTGCTCGCTGCCGGGGTCGCCGGCACGTCGGGCGGGTCGCGGGTGCAGATCACGATCGGGCTGACGCTGCTCGGCATCGGATGGTCGGCGTCGGTCATCGCCGGGGCCGCCGCACTGACGACGTCCGTCGAGCCGGGCGCGCGCCCCCTCGTCCAAGGATTCTCCGACCTCGCCATGAACCTGGCCGGCGCGTCCGGTGGCCTGCTGGCCGGTCTCGTCGTGGCGCTCAGCGGATTCGGGACGCTCAACGCCGCGGCCGCCGTGCTGACCGTGCCGGTCCTGGTGCTCGTGCTGTCGGGTCGCCGGGTCGCTGCCCGAGCGGCCGCGCCCACGAACACCTAGCGACGCAGGACGGTGAAGCGCACCCAGTCCACGGCCGGCAGCACCACCCGGTATCGGACCGCATCCGCGACGTCGAGCAGGTCGTAGCCCCGGTCGAGCGCCCAGTCGGTCGCCGGCTGGGCCACCGTCAGCACGACGTCCTCGGCATGCTGCCAGGTGCTGTCCGACACGAACAGGGCCGTGACGGCCAGGGCGCTCAGGGCGCTCCACGGCTGCGCGAACACGACGGCGAGCATCAGGTTGACCACCACGGCCAGGACGATCACGAACCGACGTGCGTAGCGGTTGAGCAGCAACGGCCCGAAGAACAGCTGCGAGAACAGCACGCCGTAGGTCACGGCGGCCAGCAGCACACCGCTGCCGCTGATCAGGTCGGACAGGGCAGGGAAGGGCCGGGACTCCGGCAGCTGCATGGTCGAGTACAGCGCCGTCCCGTGCTGCCACGCCCGGTCGGCGACCTTGTCGAGACCGGCGGCCATGGCGGCGAGCACCGTCTGGGCGCACAGCGCGACCAGGCCGACGTTGTGCAACCCCGTCGACAACCACGCGGGCAGCGCGTCCTCCTCGCGGGACGCCTCCTTGCCCGCTGCCAGACGGCGGTCGCGGCGGACGGCGTCGAGCGACCAGTGGTCGGCCGAGCGCATCAGCAGCAGCCACAGCAGCGTCAGGCGGAGCAGGTTGTCCCCCGGAGCCCCGACCACGGGGTTCTGGCCGACGATCGCGATGAATCCCACGAACGTCACGACGTTGACCGCCTTGGCGTGCCAGCCGGCCGCAAGGGCCAGGCTCGCTGCCATCGTGACGAGGTAGACCAGCGTCAGGATGTCCGAGCTGACCCCGTCGAGCAGCCTCAGCTCGGGGAAGCGGCTGATCGCCCGCGCCGGCTCGGCCCAGACCGAGGCCTGGCCGACCCACATGTCACGGGTCGAGAAGTTCGATACCAGCAGGCCCAGCACCGCCAGCGCCGTGCCGATGCGGCACACCGCCACCGCGTATGACGCGTGCCGGCTGCCGATGAGCCAGTCGTCGACCCGCTCCCTCGCCTCGGCCACGGCCTTCGCCCGACCGCTCCCCGTCGTCGTCATGACGTCTCCCCGTACGAGTCGAAGGCCTCGCGGGCCTCGAGCGAGCCGCGGAAGGCGCGCCGCCAGCCGAACGAGAAGTCGTCGAACGGCACGTCGTCGAGGGACGAGGTGGCTCGCTCGGCGGCGGGGGGCACGGTGCGGCGTCCTACGCGGAACTGCACCTGGACCACCCTCCCGTCGGCACCCCACCGCGACTGCGCGTACAGGGACGAGAACTGCGTGGCCATCTGGTCGTATGCCTGGAACAGGCGGACGGCACCCGGCCTGCCACCGGCCTTCTCGAGCGCCGGCCTGACCAGGCTGGGCAGGTCGTCGGCCGTGAGGCCGCTGACGACGTCGCGCTGCGCCTGGGTCAGGTCGAACATGGCGAGGTTGAGGTTGGTCGCCAGGCGGCGTGCGATCAGGTGCGCCCGCTCGGGTGCGAGTGTGTGCCGGTTGGCCCGGTCGTCGACGCGGGTCAGGTCGACCCAGTCGGTGACGGCGCCCTTGCCGCCGCCGTCTGGCGCGACGAAGGCACGGACGCTGAACGACTCGTCGACCTTCTCGGTGCCGACGCCGATCACGTCACGTCCCTGCTGGAAGTACGGGTCGACGTAGCTGGCCAGACGGGTCTGACCGACGGTGTCTCGCAGCGGGCCGGACGGGGCCAGCCACAGGGCCAGCGCGACCGTGTGCACCACGACCACGGCGAGCATCAGCTCGATGATCCACCGGTGCCGCGGACGCCTATCGGCGTCCTCCGGAGGCGTTGGCGGCATGCGGGCCATCCTAGGTCGTGAGGTGGTTCGGGGCTTGGACGCACGACTGCCGGCAACCCGGGCGGGCCACCGGCAGTCGTGAGGGGCCGACTAGATCTGGTTCAGTCGACGCTTCTCGTTGAGGAGCACCGCACCGCCGAACAGCAGCAGGGCGATGCCCAGCAGCCAGAACGGGAGCAGGTTCGGCGCGCCCGTGGACGGCAGCGTCGTCGTCACGTCGGCATCGGCCTGCGCATCGGAGTCGGCCACCGTGTCGGAGCTGCCGCCGTTGGTGCCATCGGCCTGGGCCCCGTCGGCCACGCTGTCGCCGTTGCCGTCGCTGCCGGGGTTGTCCGCGTCACGGTCGTCCCCCGCCGCGGCGGCCTGCCCACCGTCGGCGTCGGCCGTCGTGACCGAGTTCGGGCCGACCAGCGAGTTGCCGAGCAGGAGGTCGAGCGCCGACGCCGAGCCTCCGACCGTCAACAGCTGCACCCGGAGCGCCGACACCGACGTGACGCCCGACGTCGTCTTGGACGCCGCCGTCGTCACACCGGCCTGCTTCAGGCGCGGTGCCACCAGGTCGCGGTAGGTGTTGGGCACGTTGACCGTGACCTTCACGAGCGGCTGGATCTGACCGAGCACGTCGGTCAGCAGGTCGGACAGCTGCGTCGAGATGGGCGCCAGCGCCGTGTCGACACCGTCGAAGAGCGTGTCGACGACGGTCTGCAGGCCGGCGTCGTTCAGCGTGCTCAGGGCGAGCGGCCCCACCGTGATGCCCAGGACGCTGCCCTCGACCTTCAGCTTGGACGTGAGCTCGTCGACCAGCTCGGTCTTGACGTTCTTGACCAGCGTGTCGAGGTTGCCGGTGACGCCGGGCAGGATGACCGCCAGGAGGTCGGTGTTCTCGGGCAGCGAGTTGATGTCGCGACCCTTCTCGTCGAGGGCCTTGAACGCCGCGGCGATGTCGACCGTGATCTTGCCGGTGGCGAAGTCGAAGGTGATGCCGTCCTTCGTCACGTTCTCCAGGCCGGTCGTCAGGGCGTCGAGCCCCGTGATCGACAGGGAGCCGAGCTGCGGCAGAGCCTCGCACAGTCCCTGGTTGGCGGGCAGGAGCGCCTGCAGCCCGCCGGGCAAGGCGCTTCCGAGGCTGAACAGGAGGGTGCAGACACTGGCCTGGCTGAGCGTCAGCTGCGGCGCGAGCGTCGTGTCGAGGTCGCCCACGACGCCCCCGAGCGACGTGTTGAGGTCGGCCAGGGCCGGCACCTGGAGCGTCAGCGTCCCGCCAGCCAGCTTGTAGCTCGGCTTGGGAGCCGAGCCGGCCGACTCCTGCGTGATGGACGAGCCGATGGCACCGGTGTCGAGGATGACGTCGCCGAGGCCGTTCAGGGCGCCCAGGCTCGAGCTGGGGCCCGTCAGGTTGAGCTTCGCGTTGGACGGCTGGGCCGAGCTGCTGCCCACGTCGACGAGACCGCGGTTCGTGACCGCGCCCGACGACGCGGCCGACAGGTCGTTGTTGGTGTTGGCGAAGCTGCCGGCAGCGCCGATCTGGGCGTCGAGCGCCGTGCCCACCGGCCCGGTCAGGGCCTTCAGCGGGTCGAGGGGGCCGGAGACGTACTGCTCGCCCGTCTTGCCGGCGGTCGCCGTCGGGACGCTCGACCGCGCGCCGCTGTTCTCCAGCGCGTCGGCGAGCGGGTCGACCAGTGCGCTGCCCAGCAGCTGGCCGGACGAGGCGATGAACTGCGACTCGGCGTAGGAGGTGTACGTCTTGACCTCCTTGGCACTGGCCGAGAAGGAGATGCCTGCGGTGACGATCATCGTCGCCGTTCCTAGGGCCAAGGTGTTCCTGGCTAGCTTGTTCATCTGGACGAGGCTCCTTGAGTCAGGTGGTTCGATGACGACCATCTGCGCCCATCCCTACGGTCTGGATGTACGCGCGGTTACGAAGCACTAACGAAGCATCGAACACCTGGTTACGGGCTTACGTCCCAGGACTTTGTGCCCGCTCATGCCGCGCCGGACGTCTCGCGCGCACCCACTCGAACGCGCGGACCCACGATCCGTCGCTCACCAGGATCATGTCGACGGCGATCATCACCAGCGAGAAGTACATGATCCCCATCAGCAGCCCGATGCCCAGATGCATCCCAGTGATCGCGACGAGGGCGACGAAGCGCGTCGGCCGGTAGAGCAGGAACACCGGGAAGAACATCTGGACGAAGATCGCCGTGTACGTCGCCCCGGCGATGAACGTCGAGTTCGCGTACAGCGGGTGCAGGACGTCGTTCCACGGCGAGTAGGCCTCGGTCTGCAGGGGGTAGTAGACCGCCGTGCCGTCCTTCCAGACCGCGCTCTGGACCTTCCAGAACGACGAGCCCAGGTAGACCATGACGACCTGGTGGACGATCAGGATCATGCCCAGGTTGTGCAGCGTGTTGCTCATCCACGTCGGGACGATGCCGGCGACCTCACCCCTCCTGGCGCGGCTGCGCGCATCGAGCGACCAGTGGCGACCGGCGTCGGTGAAGCACATGTACAGCAGCACCATGCGCAGGATCGCGTCGCCGCCCGATCCGACGAAGGGGTTGCTGACGTAGAGCGAGACCCACAGCAGGAGCGTCATGAACGACGACGCGCGCGTGTAGAGGCCCAGCATCATCAGGACGCCGAACACGATCGTCGCGAGGTAGGCCAGGTCGAACCAGGCTCCCCCGGTCTGCGAGAACAGCCCGAGGAACGACGGCCATCCGCGCCCGGCCTGCACCTGCTCGGTCCAGCGGGAGCCGTCGCCCCAGGTGTACCGCCGGTCGGGCCAGTTGACGATCAGCTGGCTGGCGACGATGAACCCCAGGATCATCCGGGTCACCGACAGCCCGTAGGTGGAGTGCTTGTCGTCGGTCAGCCACCCCATCGCGCGCGTGATCATCGGTGTCGCCTGTCGAAGTCTCGGACGGCGGCTCGCTCGGCAGACGATCCCGGCGTCGGGCGACGCCAGCCGCCGACGTCGCGCACCGCAGCGGGCCGGGCGGCTCTGCGCTCTGCCGCCGTCCCTCCGCGCGCGGCGAACGGGACGACGGACTGCCGGCGGACCGCGTACCGCACAGCGGTCAGCTCGAGATCGGGGTAACGCGCCGCCAGGACGTCGGTCGCCAGCCGCGTGGCCGTCCGGTCGTAGCGGAGATACCCGAGCGTCACCGGCGTCGTGGTGCCTGCGGCCTCCAGGTCGCCCGAGAGAGTCGTCCAGCTGGGAGGGCCGGCCTGGGGCGAGCTGGTCGCGACGATGCGCTGCGCATCGGTGAGAGCACCGAACCGGCTCTGCAGCGGAGACACCAGCTTGTTCGTCACGTATCCCGCCCGCCCGCCGACGAGTCGGTGTCGGACGAGGTCGAGCTCGACCGCCGTCCAGTCGACCCACGCCGTCCGGTGTGCCCTGCCGCCCGCGTCGACGTAGGCGCCCTGCACCAGCAGGCTGCGGTCCTCGGAGATGGGGCTGGGGGCGAACAGGCGCCAGTTCTGGGTGAAGTAGGGGTCGAGGTAGGCCGTCTGCGCCTGCGCGGCATCGGAGTACCGGTTGGGTGGCAGGGCCGCGAGCGTCACCGACGCCATGTGAAGGCCGACCAGTGCCACGACGACGCCGATGAAGGCTGTTCGCAGGGACGGTCGGCGCACGGCCACACGCTACAACGAGACCGCCGGCGGGGCCGGTCGCAGCGTGACGTGGGTCGCAGTAGAGTGCGCACGACCGAGCTGTCGCACCGGGGGGAACCTGTCGTGGAGGTCTTGCACACTGTTGTCGCGATCATTCTGGCCGTCGGCCTGATCATCGCACTCAAGGTCGATCCGGTGATCTCGCTGATCGTCGCCTCGCTGTACCTCGGGCTGGCGGCGGGAGTCGGCTTCGCCGGGACCGTCGAGGCCATCACCACGGGATTCGGCTCGATCATGGCCGAGGTCGGGCTCCTGATCGGCTTCGGAGTGCTGATCGGGGCTCTCCTGCACTCGATGGGCACGTTCACCAGGCTGGTGCACGCACTGCTTCGACTGGTCGGACCAGGACGCCTTCCGTATGCCCTGGCCGGCGCGCTCTCGACGATCTTCCCGTCGATCTACGTCGACGTGCAGGTCGTGCTCGCCGCCCCGCTGGCCCGGTCGTCCGCACCGCACATCGGTCGACGGGGCCTGCCGCTGCTCGCCGGTGCGATCGGCACCGGCATCTTCGCCGGCTATGTCTTCGTCATCCCTGGACTCGCGGCCGTCTCGATCGCCGGTCTGCTCGACATCCCGCTGGGCACCTGGCTCGTCTACGGCATCGTGCTCGGTCCGCTGACCGCCCTGGTCACGACCTTCTTGTTCTCGCTCCTGCTGCGCACCCGCTACTGGAAGCCCGAGCAGGACGAGGAGGACGGTGCGGCGGCCGAGCGCGAGACGGCGTCGTCCGAGGCTGCCGACGAGCGCTCGCGCGCCTCGGCGTCCGACGAGCGGGGCCTGCCGCTGGTCGTGCTGCTGCTGCCGATCCTCGTGCCGCTGGTGCTCATCGCGTTCGCGGCGTTCGCCGACCTGCTCGACTTCTCCACTCCCGCGATCGCGTTCGTCGGCGACGCCAACATCGCGCTGTTCATCGGCCTCGTCGGCGCCTACGTGCTGTCGCGGTGGACGGCAGGCCGCGAGTCGACCGACGGCGCGCTCTCCTCCGGCTTCAGCACGACCGGCGAGATCCTGCTCATCACCGGCATCGGAGGCTCGCTGGGCGAGGTCATCACCTCGACCGGACTCGACAAGACCCTGTCCGACCTGTTCTCGGCCGACGCCGGCGCGCCGATCATCGTCAGCGTGCTGCTGGCCTGGTTCATCGCCGCGCTGCTCCACCTGGCGATCGGGTCGGTCTCGGTCGCGGCCATCACCGCAGCGGGAATCATCGCCCCGGTCGTGCAGTCCACCGGGGTGGCCCCGATCGCCATCGGCCTGGCGATCGCCTCGGGCTCGATGTTCGCGCTGCAGGTCAACAGCAACTTCTTCTGGATGTTCAAGTCACTGCTCAACCTGACGACGCAGGGCGCTCTCAAGACCATGACGGTCGTCACCAGCATCGCATCGCTCGTGTCGCTGCCGGTCGTGATCGCGGTCGCCCTGGTGGTCTGACGACCAGCAGGTGGCCATCCGATGACTGACAAGATCGACTTCAAGAAGACGCTCGACAGCTACACGGCTCCGCGCGGCACGTTCCGCATCGTCGATGTTCCCGACCTTCGGTACCTCATGATCGACGGACGCGGCGATCCCAACACCTCCTCGGTCTACACGGACGCTCTCGCCGCGCTGTATCCCGTCGCCTACAAGCTCAAGTTCATCAGCAAGCGAGAGCTACGACGCGACTACGTCGTGCCACCCCTCGAGGGCCTGTGGTGGGCGGAGGACATGGACGCCTTCACCGCCTCGCGGGACAAGTCACGGTGGGAGTGGACGATGATGCTCATGGTCCCTGACTGGATCGACGATGCCTCCTTCCGCGAGGCAGTGGACCAGGCGGGCGCCGCGAAGAAGCCTGTGCGCCTGCAGGACGTCCGTCTCGAGGCACTGTCGGAGCGACGCTGCGTGCAGACGCTCCACCTCGGCCCGTTCGACGACGAGGGGCCGGTGCTGGAACGTATGCACCGCGAGTTCATCCCTCAGCACGGCCTGCGCTTGGACGGCAAGCACCACGAGATCTACCTCAGCGACGCCCGCAAGGTGACGCCCGACAAGCTGCGCACCGTGCTCCGCCAACCCGTCCGCGATGCGTCCCCCACCGTCTCACCGTCCACTCGCTGACGCGCCCTCACGTGCGAGCGCCCAGAACATCGGGTGATGCCCGGCCGTCGGCCCCGGCCGCCGCACGCCCGCCGAGCTGACGCGTGTCACCGGGACGGCCCACGAGACGACGAACCGCCCGCCACATGTGTGGCGGGCGGTGTGTCGTGCTGATGGTGGAGCATAGGAGATTCGAACTCCTGACCTCTTCCATGCCATGGAAGCGCGCTACCAACTGCGCCAATGCCCCGCGGTGAGCCCCTCAGCAGGGCCTCGCCAATCTTAGCGTGCCCCCTCCGGCTTCCCCAAACCGGGTCACTCCTCGTCCGACAGGACGGGCTCGGGGAGGGTCCCGGCGTTCCACTCGGTGAGCCGCCACTTGGACCAGTCGCCGTTGCGGTTCTCCTCCATGACGGCCCACGAGCAGTTGCTCAGGCCGCCGAAGCTCGACCAGTGCGACTCCGGGATCTGCAGGAACGAGCACACCCCGGTGCGCAGGACGGCCCCGTGAGCCACGACGACGAGCGTGCCGCCGGGCGAGAGCTGGGTCAGGTGGTCGGTGAGCGCATCGGCCAGCCGATCCCCCGCGCCGCGGTACGTCTCGCTGCCGGGGATCTGCGTCTGGTCGCCGTCGACCCAGGCCCGCATGCCGTCGGGGAACGCCGCCCACGCCTCACGCCACGTCATGCCCTCGCGATCGCCGAAGTTCATCTCACGCAGCCGGGGATCGAGCTCGACCTCCATGCCGGTCAGCTCGGCGAGCCGCAGCGCCGTGTCGTGAGCGCGCACCAGGTCGGAGCTGACGATGCGCTCGGGACCCAGCGCAGCCAGCCGCGCCGCGGCCGAGCGGGCCTGCTCGCGTCCGACGTCGTCGAGCTGGGTGTCGGTCTGGCCCTGCACGCGTCCGGCGACGTTCCACTCGGTGCGCCCGTGGCGCCACAGGACGACGCGTCGCTGGTGGGATGCGAGCGTCATGCCACGGGGACGGTCGGGCAGTCGCTCCACAGCCGCTCGAGGGCGTAGAAGACCCGCTCATCCTGGTGCTGCACGTGCACGACGATGTCCTGGAAGTCGAGCAGCACCCAACGGCCCTCGCGCTCGCCCTCGCGACGGACCGCCTTGACGCCGAGCGCGATCATGCGCTCCTCGATGGCGTCCTGGACGGCCTTGACCTGGCGCTGGCTCGAGGCCGAGCACAACAGGAACACGTCGGTCAGCGCGAGCTGGTCGGAGACGTCGAAGGCGATGATGTCGGTCGCGAGCTTGTCGTCGGCCGCATCGGCGGCGGCGCGGGTCAGCTCGACGGCGCGGTCGGTGGCTGTCATGTGGTGGTGCCTCTTCTGGTGGTCGCTGCGGGCGATGTGGACGCCCGGTAGAGCTCGTGCTTGCCGATGTACTGGACGACGCCGTCGGGCACGAGGTACCAGACGGGCTCGTCGCGCTCGACCCGGTCACGGCAGTCGGTCGACGAGATCGCCAGGGCCGGGATCTCGACGAGGGTGATGCGGTCGGCCGGCAGCCCGTCGAGCGTCGACTCGTCCATCTCGTGCCCAGGACGCGTGACGCCCACGAACTGGGCGAGGTCGAACAGCTCGTCGTGGTCGCGCCACGTGAGCAGCGCGGCGAGCGCGTCGGCCCCGGTGATGAAGTACAGGTCGGCGTCGGGATGCAGCGCCGACAGGTCACGCAACGTGTCGATCGTGTAGGTCGGGCCGCGGCGATCGATGTCGACGCGGCTGACGTTGAAGCGCGGGTTGGCGGCCGTCGCGATGACGGTCATCAGGTAGCGGTCCTCGGCCGGCGACACGGTGCGGTCGGCCTTCTGCCACGGCTGACCGGTCGGCACGAACACGACCTCGTCGAGGTCGAACCACGACTGGACCTCGCTCGCGGCGACCAGGTGGCCGTGGTGGATCGGGTCGAACGTCCCACCCATGACCCCGACGCGCCGACGGGCGGTGTCCACGCGGATCAGGAGTGCTCGCGTCCCTTGCCGAACGCCAGCAGGGCCAGCACGAGGACCACGAGGATCGTCAGCGCGATGGCGCCGACACCGTACGGGTTGATCCCGATGTCACGCAGCTGGTGCTCGGACTCTTCGGCGGCGACGAGGAACGAATGCATGACGCGAGGATATCAGTGCATCGTCAGCGGAGGTGACCGTCACCGGTCACGACGTACGTCGTGGTGGTCATCTCGGTGAGGCCCATGGGTCCGCGGGCGTGCAGCTTCTGGGTGGAGATGCCGATCTCGGCGCCGAAACCCAGCTCTCCCCCGTCGGTGAAGCGCGTCGACGCGTTGACCATGACGGCGGCCGAGTCGACCCCCGTGGTGAACCGGGCCGACGACGCCAGCGAGGTTGTCACGATCGCCTCGGTGTGCCCCGACGAGAACCGGCGGATGTGCTCGATGGCCTCGTCGATCGACCCCACGACCCGGGCCGAGATGTCGAGCGAGAGGTACTCGGCGGCGTAGTCGTCGTCAGTTGCCGGCACCACGTCGCCGTGGGCGCCGACGAAGGTCTCGTCGCCGTGCACCGTGACCCCGGCGTCGTGGAGCGCTGCGACGACGCGCGGCACGAAGGCGTCCGCGACGGCCTGGTGCACCAAGAGGGACTCGGCCGCGTTGCAGACGCTCGTGCGGTGGGTCTTGGCGTTGAGGACGATGTCGAGCGCCATGTCGAGATCGGCGTCGGCATCGACGTAGACGTGGCAGTTGCCCACGCCTGTCTCGATGACGGGCACGGTGGACTGCTCGACGACGGCCTGGATCAGGCCCGCACCACCGCGGGGAATGACCAGGTCGACCAGGCCGCGGGCCTGCATGAGGTGGGTGGCCGACGAACGCTCGTCGGCAGGGATCTGCTGGATCGCGTCGACCGGCAGCCCCGTGCCGGCGAGCGCCTCGCGCATGATGTCGATGATCGCCGCATTCGACCGGGCGGCCGACGACGAGCCGCGCAGCAGCACCGCGCTGCCCGCCTTGAGGCAGATGGCCGCGGCGTCGGCCGTGACGTTGGGGCGTCCCTCGTAGATCATGCCGATGACGCCCATCGGCACGCGGACCTGCTGCATGCGCAGGCCGTTGGGCAGCGTCGAGCCACGGACGACCTCGCCGACCGGGTCGGGCAGGGCGGCGACGTCGCGGAGCCCCTGCGCGAACGCCACGACGCGATCGGCGTCGAGACGCAGGCGGTCGATGACGTTCTCGCTCGTGCCGGCGGCGCGGGCGGTGTCGACGTCGACGTCGTTGGCGGCCACGATCGCGGCCGTACCGGCCACCAGGGCATCGGCCATGGCCAGCAGGGCGGCGTCCTTGTCGGCGCGCGTGGTGACCGCCAGGGTCGCGGCGGCCGTGCGGGCACGGCGGGCGGCGGCGTGGACCAGTTCTCTCACGCCCAGATCCTACGACGGAGCACGACGACGGGGCTCAGACCAGCATGAGGTCGTCGCGGTGCACGACCTCGCGCTCGTACTCGGCACCTAGCTCGGCGGCGAGCTCGTGCGTCGACCGTCCGAGCAGCGCGGGAAGCTCGGCGCTGTCGTAGTTGACGATGCCGCGAGCGATGACGACGTCGTCGGGACCGATGAGGTCGACCGGGTCACCGGCCGTGAACGTGCCGCCGACCGCCGTGATGCCGGCGGGCAGGAGCGAGGCCTTGCGCTGCGTGAGGGCTCGGACCGCACCGGCGTCGAGGTGGACGCGGCCCTTCGTGGTGCTCGCGTGCGCCAGCCACAGCAGACGGGTGGGGCGGCGGCGACCCGTCGCGTGGAACGTCGTGCCGACGCGGTCGCCCGCCAGCGCCTGGGCGGCCTGAGCGGCCGACGTCAGCAGCACGGGGATGCCGGCACCCGTGGCGATGCGGGCGGCCTCGACCTTGGTGACCATCCCGCCGGTGCCGATGGCCGAGGCACTCGGACGGACGATGTCGAGCGACGCGAGATCGGCCTCGCCGCGGACGTCGGTGACCAGCGCGGTGCCCTCGGCGCTCGGGTCGCCGTCGTAGAGACCGTCGACGTCCGACAGCAGCACGAGGCGGTCGGCGTGGACGAGGTGAGACACGAGGGCTGCGAGGCGGTCGTTGTCGCCGAAGCGGATCTCGCTGGTCGCCACGGTGTCGTTCTCGTTGACGATCGGGACGACTCCGAGGTCGATCAGCCGCGCGAAGGTCTGGAAGGCGTTGCGGTAGTGGCTGCGCCGGGTGACGTCGTCGGCGGTCAGCAGCACCTGGCCCACGACGAGGCCGTGGTGGGAGAACCGCTCGGCGTACCTCGCGATCAGAGCGCCCTGCCCCACGCTGGCCGCGGCCTGCTGGGTGGCCAGGTCGCGCGGGCGTCGCGCCAGCCCCAGCGGGGCCAGACCGGCGGCGATGGCGCCCGAGCTGACCAGGACGATCTCGTCACCACGGGATCGAGCGGCTGCCAGCGCGTCGACGAGAGCGTCGACGCGTTCACCGTCGAGGCCGCCGCCGGCCGAGCTGAGCGACGACGAGCCGACCTTGACGACGACGCGCGCCACTAGCGGACGTCCTCGCCCTCGCCGCCGTCGCGCTCGAGGGCGCCGGTCTCCAACAGCTCGGCGTCCTCGGGGAAGCTCCAGTCGGGCTCGCGGCTCTCGCCTCGGGCCTCGCGGCGCTCGGCCTCGAAGGCCCGCTTGGCCGCGAGCTCCTCGCGGCGCTGCACGTTGGTGCGACGGTCGGACTGGTCGATGCGCAGGTCCTCGCCGCGCCGTCCGAGCACCTCGGCACCGGCGGTGACCTGCGGGTCGAAGTCGAACACGACGGCGTTGTCCTCGTCTCCGATGACGACGTCGTCGCCGGCCTCGGCGCCCAGCTTGAGCAGCTCGTCCTCGACGCCGAGGCGGTTGAGCCGGTCGGCGAGGAAGCCGACGGCCTCGTCGTTGGCGAAGTCGGTCTGGCGGACCCATCGCTTGGGCTTCTCGCCGCGCACGACCCACTGGCCGTTGACCTGGTCGATCGTGAACTCGCGTCCGACGCCGGCCTCGGCCTTGGGCCGCAGCACGATGCGGGTGACCTCGGCGACCGGGGCGGCGGCGCGCCGGGACGCCACGATCTCGGCCATCGCGAACGACAGCTCACGCAGACCGGCGTGGCTGGCGGCCGACACGTCGAAGACGTCGAGCCCGCGGGCCTCGAGCTCGTCGCGCACGAAGCTCGCGATCTCCTTCGCGTCGGGGACGTCGGTCTTGTTGAGCGC
>JBEVGQ010000047.1:0-14754 GCA_040511655.1 Aeromicrobium sp.
CGGCGCGACGCGCTCGAGCATCCGGCGGACGGTGTCGGCGAGGGCGGTGGACTCGGCGGTGGCGGTCATCGTGCGCTCTCGTTCCATGGGATCCCCTTGTCGGGTCGGTGCTCGGCGGGCAGCCCGAGGACCCGCTCGGCGATCAGGTTGAGCAGCACCTCGCTGGTGCCGCCCTCGATCGAGTTGCCCTTGGCCCGCAGGTAGCGGTAGCCCGGGCCGCGGCCCGTGAACGAGACGCGCTCGGGCCGGCGCATCGTCCAGTCGTCGTAGCGCATGCCGTCGTCGCCGAGCAGCTCGACCTCGAGCGCCGTCAGCTGCTGGGCGATGCGGGCGAAGGTGACCTTGGCCGCCGAGTCGCCCGGCCCGGGTGTCACGTTGGCCGGACGTCGACGTACGCGCTCAGCCGCGAGGCGGGCGACCTCGGCGTCGATCCACAGCCGCATCAGCCGGTCGTGCAGCACGGGACGACGGCGCTCGGGGTGCGAGCGCCAGCCCTGCGCGACGACGCCGATCATCCCGCTCTCGCGAGGCTCGCCGCCGCCACCGATCGCGACCCGCTCGTTGTTGAGGGTCGCGGTCGCGACCTCCCAGCCCTGGCCGACCGCGCCGATGCGCAGGGTGTCGGGGATGCGCACGCCGGTCAGGAAGACCTCGTTGAACTCGGCCTCGCCGGTGATCTGGCGCAGGGGGCGCACGTCGACGCCGGGATCGTCCATGGGGCACACGAAGTACGTGAGCCCCGCGTGCTTGAACGCAGACGGGTCGGTGCGGGCCACCAGGATCGCGAAGCGGGCGTTCTGCGCTCCCGACGTCCAGACCTTCTGGCCGTTGACGACCCAGGTGTCGCCGTCGAGCGTCGCGGACGTCGAGACGTTGGCCAGGTCGGACCCGGCGCCCGGCTCGCTGAACAGCTGGCACCAGATCTCCTCGCCCGTCCACAGGGGTGGCAGGAAGCGGTCGACCTGCTCGGCCGTGCCGTAGCGCAGCAGCGTGGGGGCGGCCATGCCGAGACCGATGGCATTGGCGGCAGGGTCGTTGTCGGGGGCGCCGGCGGCGCGGAGAGCATCGTCGACGACGGCCTGGTCGGAGACCGTGAGCCCCAGCCCGCCTCGTCCCACGGGCTTGCCGACCCACGCGAGCCCGGCGTCGTACCGCGCGCGCAGGAAGTCGAGGCGGGACGTCGAGGCGGGAGGGTGTGCGGCGAGGAGGCGGGCCGTGAGGTCCGCGAGGTCGGCGGCGCTCACGCGACCATCACGACGCGACCGGTCGTCACGCCGTCCGCGAGCCGTTGGAGCCCGCCAGGCACGTCGTCGAGGGCGATCCGCTCGCTGACGATCGGCGAGACGTCGCCGTTGTCGGCGAGGCGGGTCAGCTCGTCGTGGCAGTGCCGGACGAGCTCGGGATCGCGCTGGTTGTACAGGCCCCAGTGCAGGCCGACGATCGAGTAGTTCTTGATCAGGGCGTGGTTGAGCTGTGCCGACTGGATCTCGCCGCCGGCGAAGCCGATGACCAGGATGCGTCCCTCGAAGGCGATGCACTTGGTCGAGCGCTGATAGGTCTCGCCGCCGACGGGGTCATAGACGATGTCGGCGCCGCGGCCGCCGGTGACCTGCTTGACGACATCGACGAAGTCCTGCTCATGGCGGTCGACGACGACGTCGGCCCCCAGGGCGCGGGCGACCTCGGCCTTGGCGCCGTTGCCGACGACACCGATGACGGTCGCGCCGGCGGCCTTGCCCAGCTGCACCGCCGAGCTGCCGACCCCGCCCGCGGCGGCGTGCACCAGCAGGACGTCGCCGGGCGCGATCTGCGTGCGTCGGTGCAGGGCGAACCAGCTGGTCTGGTAGCCCACGAACAGCGACGCCGCCTGGGCGTCGTCGAGCGAGGCCGGCGCCGGGAAGGTCGTGGCGGCGTCCATGACGGCCATCTCGGCGAAGGCGCCGCCGGGTCCGGCCGGCGCGCCGAGGACGCGGTCGCCCACCGCGATGCCGGTCACGTCGCTGCCGACCTCGACCACCTCGCCGCACAGCTCGACGCCCGGGGTGAACGGCAGCTCGGGCCGGACCTGGTAGAGCCCGCGGCACATCAGCACGTCCGGGAAGTTCGCCGCAGCCGCGAGCACGCGCACCGTGACCTGCGTGGGTCCGGGCGTGGGGTCGGGCAGGTCGGCGAGCGTCAGGACGTCCTGCGGCTCGCCGAGCCTGGTGACCTGCCAGGCCCTCATCGGGCCACCTCGAAGAGGCCGGCGGCGCCCATGCCGCCACCGACGCACATCGAGACGACGGCGAACTGCTGGTCGCGACGGCGGGCCTCGAGCAGTGCGTGCCCGACGGCGCGCGAGCCCGTCATGCCGTACGGGTGGCCGATCGCGATGGCGCCGCCGTTGACGTTCATCCGCTCCGGGTCGATCCCCAGCACGTCGCGGCAGTGGACGGCCTGCGCGGCGAAGGCCTCGTTGAGCTCCCAGACGCCGATGTCGTCGACCGTGAGCCCGTGCAGGGCCAGGAGCTTCGGGATCGCGGCCACCGGCCCGATGCCCATCTCGTCGGGCTCGCACCCCGTGACGGTCATGCCGACGTAGTACCCCAGCGGCTCGATGCCGAGGGCGGAGGCATGGTCCGAGCTCATCAGGACGTTGGCCGACGCGCCGTCGCTCAGCTGCGAGGCGTTGCCGGCGGTGACGGTGGGATTCGCGGTCACGTGGCCGGGCTGCAGGACGGTCCGCAGCGCGGCCAGCCCCTCGGCGGTCGTCCCGGCGCGCACGCCCTCGTCGGCCGAGACCGTCTGCTCGACCTCGGACGTCTCGCCGGTGGCCTTGTCGTGCACGAGGGTCGTGACCGTGATGGGCGCGATCTCGTCGTCGAGCACGCCGCTCGCCTGGGCCGCGGCGGCACGCTGGACGGACTGCAGGCCCATCTCGTCCTGCCGCTCGCGGCTCACGCCGTAGCGGGCGGCGACGTTCTCGGCGGTGTGCAGCATCGGCGAATACAGGCCGGGGTGGTGCTGCTCGAGCCAGGGATCGGTGGCGCGGTAGGCGTTCATGTGCTCGTTCTGCACCAGCGAGATCGACTCGACGCCGCCGCCGACCGCGACCGACATGCCGTCGTGGAGGATCTGCTTCGCAGCGATCGCGACCGCCATCAGCCCCGACGAGCACTGACGGTCGATCGTCTGGCCCGGCACCGTGACGGGCAGCCCGGCGCGCAACGCGCCTTGGCGGGCGACGTTGAAGCCGGACGTGCCCTGCTGGGCTGCCGCGCCCATCACGACGTCCTCGACGGACGCGGGGTCGATGCCGACCTTCGCGAGGGCCGCGGCGATCGCGTGGCCCGCCAGCTCGGGGCTCGAGGTGTTGTTGAACGCCCCTCGGTAGGCCTTGCCGATGGGGGTGCGGGCGGTGGCGACGATCGCGGCTCTGGGCACGACGACTCCTTCGAGAGAGGTTCGGAAGATTTTCCGGAAACCTACTTGAACCTGAACCCGGATTCAACTACGGTCCTCAACGTGAGGCCGGTCACGTGAGACAGGTCACACGGTCCCCGAACGAGAGAGAGCGACTGCAGATGGTCAATGTGGCGGCGAACGTCTGGTCCCATGCCGAGGCCGATCCCGATCGGGTGGCGCTCCGCTCGCCCCGTGGCGACCTGACCTACGGTCAGCTGCGCGACCTCAGCAGCCGCGCAGGAGGCGCCGTCGTCGGTGCGGGCCTGGAGCCGCTCGATCGCGTCGTGTTCATCGCTCCCAGCGTGATCGAGTTCCCCGTCGTCTACTACGGGCTGCACGCCGCGGGTGTCAGCGTCATCACGATGAACACCATGGCGACGGCGCCGGAGATCGGCTACGTCCTGGACGACTCCGAGGCCTCGCTCGTCATCGTCTGGCACGAGAACGCCGACGCGGCCCGCGCCGCTGCGGCCGACCGGGGCCTCGGCGTGTGGGTCGTCGGCGACGGAGCCGAGTTCGATGCCGAGCCGCTCGCCTCGGCCCACGACCACGCGCCGGACGACACGGCGATCATCCTGTACACCTCGGGCACCACCGGCCGGCCCAAGGGCGTCGAGCTGACGGCCGCGAACCTGCTCGACACCACGTCGTCGTTCCTGCCCGTCCTGGCCCTGACCGACGACGACCGCTTCGGCACGGCGTTGCCGCTCTTCCACGTGTACGGCCAGGCCGTCGTCATGAACACCGTGCTCGTCACCGGTGCCTCGCTGTCGGTGCTCTCGCCGTTCGAGCCCACCGCGATGCTCGACATGCTCCGGCGCGACCGGCTGACCGCGCTGGCGGGCGTCCCGACGATGTGGAACGCCATGCTGCACGCCGCCGCCGACTTCGGGCCGAGCGACTTCGTCCAGCTGCGCCTGGCGACGTCGGGGGGAGCGTCGCTGCCCGTCGAGGTCATGCGCGCGTTCAACGAGAGGTTCGACTGCGCGATCCTCGAGGGCTACGGCCTCACGGAGTCGACCGGTGCCGCGACGTTCAACGACATCAATCGCGAGCAGAAGGCCGGCACCGTCGGCCCTGCCCTGCCCGGCAGCCTCATCGAGGTGCGCGACGTGATGGGTGCGCCCGTCGCGGCCGGGGTCGTCGGCGAGGTGTTCATCAAGGGCCCCACGATCATGAAGGGCTACCGCAACCGGCCAGAGGCGACGGCCGAGGACCTGCGCGACGGCTGGCTCAAGACCGGCGACCTCGGGACGCTCGACGAGGACGGCTACCTGAGCATCGTCGACCGCGCCAAGGACCTCATCATCCGCGGTGGCTACAACGTCTATCCGCGCGAGGTCGAGGAAGTGCTCTACGAGCACCCCGACATCGTCGAGGTCGCCGTCGTCGGCGTGCCCGACGACCACTTCGGCGAGGAGGTCGCGGCCGTGGTGGCCCTGCGTCCCGGTGCCGAGCTGACGGGCGAGCAGCTGCGGGCCTGGGCGAAGGTGCAGCTCTCGGCGTACAAGGTGCCGCGGCTCTACCAGTTCGTCGAGGCGCTGCCCAAGGGTGCGACGGGCAAGATCCTCAAGCGCGAGATCGATCGCGACGCGATCCGCCAGGCCTCGATCGGAGCCGGCGCATGATCATCGACGGATCGGTAGCCGTCGTCACCGGCGCTGCGGGCGGGATCGGCTCGGCCCTGGCCCAGCGCCTGCTCGAGCACGGGGCCAGCGTGGTCGTGACCGACCTCGACGCCGATCGCGTCGCCCGCACCACGGCCGATCTCGAGCTGGCCGGGCGTGGCCGGGTCGTCGGGCTGGCGGGCGACTGCTCCGTCGAGGCCGACGTGCAGGCACTCATCGACCTCGCCGAGGACCGGTTCGGCCCCGTCGACCTCTATGCGGCCAATGCCGGGGTCGGTCTCGGTCAGGGCCTCGAGTCGTCCGAGCAGGACTGGGAGACGTCGATCGACGTCAACGTGCTCGCCCACGTGCGGGCCGCACGGCTGCTGACGCCGGGGTGGCTGGAGCGCGGTCGCGGCTACTTCCTGAGCACCGCGTCGGCGGCCGGCCTGCTCACCCAGATCGGCTCGCCGACCTACTCGGTGACCAAGCACGCCGCGGTGGCGTTCGCCGAGTGGATGTCGGTGACCTACGGATCGCGTGGCATCGCGGTGAGCTGCCTGTGCCCCATGGGCGTCAACACCGCGATGCTCAACGGCGGCTCGGAGTCTGACGACGAGCTCGCCCGCATGGGAGCCAGGGCCGTCACCGACGCGGGCGGCGTGCTCGAGCCGCTCGAGGTGGCCGACGTCGTCATCGAGGCGATCGGCACCGAGCAGTTCCTGATCCTCCCGCACGAGGAGGTGCTGGAGTTCTACCGGCGCAAGGGCTCGGACTACGACCGCTGGCTGGCGGGGATGCGTCGCTACCAGGACTCGCTGGCATGACGCACCGGGCTGTGCTGTTCGACTTCGGCGGCGTGCTGACGTCGAGCGTGATGGAGGCCTTCGCCGGCTTCGGCGCCGCCGAGTGCGGCGATCGTGACCTGCCGCTGCGCCTGCTCGGCTCCGACCCGGAGTCGCAACGTCTGCTCACCGAGCACGAGGAGGGACGGCTCGACGACGAGGGCTTCGAGGCGGGCTTCGCGCACCGCCTGCGAGAGCACGGATGCAACGTCGAGCCGCTCGGCCTGATCGCGCGCATGCAGTCGCGGCTCGTCCGCGACGAGGAGACCGTCGCGCTCGTCGCGTCGCTGCGCGCCGACGGTGTGCCGGTCGGCCTGCTGTCGAACTCGCTGGGCCGTGACTGCTACGCAGGCTTCGACCTCGCGGCCATGTTCGACGCCGTCACGATCTCCGGCCACGAGGGTGTGCGCAAGCCGTCGCGCCGCCTCTACGAGATCGGGTGCGAGCGCCTCGGTGCCGCACCGTCAGAGGTCGTCATGGTCGACGACCTCTCCCAGAACATCGTCGCCGCCGCACGTCTCGGGATGGGCGGCGTCGTGCACCGCAGGGCATCGGACACGGCCCGGGAGCTCGACGAGCTCCTCGGCAGGTCGTCCGTGGGACAAGCCGCCCTGCGGTGATCGGGGGATCCATCTGCACCACCGGCACGACCGTCCGGTCGCGTCCCGAACACGTCTGCCCCACATCGGGGCGGCGCCAGAAACAGGAGACACCATGAAGGTTCGACAGATCGGGATCGGCATCATCGCCGGCCTGACCCTGGTGATCACGGCAGCGTGCGGCAGCGGAGGCGGTTCCGAGGGCGGCGGAGGCGGCGCGGGCGGCGACGAGAAGTACAGCGTCGGCATCGTGCGCTTCGCCCCCAGCGAGGTCACGACCGAGACCGCGATCAACAGCTACAAGAAGCTCGCCGAGGGAGCCGGCTGGGAGGTCACGACCGCCAACCCCGATGGCGCCGTGGACAAGGCGATCGGCGCGATGCAGGACTTCGTCCAGAAGAAGGTCGACCTCATCATCGTCTCGGTCTTCCCGAGCGACCAGCTGACCGCGGGTGTCAAGGCCGCGCAGGCCGCTGGCATCCCGGTCGCGTCGATCGCCGGCGGCACCACGGACGGCGTGCCCTTCGGCCTGGACGTCATCCAGACCTCGGGCCAGGACATCGCCGACCTCGTGGTGAAGGACCTCGCCGGCGGCGGCGAGCTGCTCAAGCTCGGCTACAAGGCCGGTGCCCCCTGCGTCGGCCGCGAGAAGACCCTCGACGAGGCGCTCAAGGGCTCCGACACCAAGGTCACGCGCGAAGAGGTGACGATCCCCGGCCAGCTCGACGCCGGCACGCGATTCGCGCAGGCCTGGCTCGCGAAGCACCCGAAGGGCGACGCCCCGCTGGCCATCTGGGCCTGCTTCGACGACCCCGCGATGGGCGCGCTCGTGGCCACCAAGCAGGCCAACCGCACCGACGTGAAGATCTACGGCATCGACGGCACGCCCGCCGGCATCAAGGCGGTCGAGGACGGCACCCTGCGCGCCACGGCCGCTGCCCAGCCGGTCGCTGCCGCGAAGACCCTGTTCGAGGAGACCCCGCGGATCGTCGCCGACGGCCCGAACGCGAAGCAGAGCATGAAGCCGGTCCCGTACGAGATGGTCACGGCCGACAACGTCGCGGACTACCTGAAGTCCCACCCCGGCGCGAACCAGGGCTGATCGACATGGGACCTGATCCGGTGCTGGACACCGCCACGACGACACATGTCAGGAGCAACGACATGAACGACATCTCACCGGAGCACCGGACCGCACGAGGCGCAGCCTCTGCCGCGCCGCTGCTCGAGATGAAGAACATCTCCAAGAGCTTCGGCGGGAGCCACGCACTGGATCAGGTCTCGATCTCCCTGCAGGCGGGGCAGGTCCTTGCGCTCTGCGGGGCGAACGGGGCGGGCAAGTCGACGCTCGTCAAGATCCTCGCCGGCCTCGAGTCGGCCGACGAGGGCGAGATCTTCGTCGACGGCGAGAAGGCCGAGATCTCCTCGCCTCGTGACTCCGCCGCCCTGCGGCTCAGCTTCGTGCACCAGGAGCTCAACCTCGTCCCGAAGTTCACCGCCCTGCAGAACATGGCGATGGGGTCGGACGAGCAGGGCACGTGGGGCGTGCTGACGACGCGCCGCGTCCGGCGGCAGGCGATGGAGGTGCAAGAGCGCCTGGGCTACCGCGTCCCGCTCGACACGCGGGTCGAGGACCTGTCGCTGTCCGACCGGTGGATGGTCTCGCTGGGACGGTCGCTCATGCGGTCGGGCCGTGTGGTCGCGATGGACGAGCCGACGGCGTCCTTCACCGACGAGGAGGCGCAGCGGCTCTACGGCGTCATCGACGAGCTCCAGCGCGACGGCGTCGGCATCCTGTACATCTCGCACCGGCTGGAGGAGGTGCTCCAGGTGTCCGACGACGTCACGGTCCTGCGCAACGGACGCTTCGTCACGACGGTCCCTGCGGCCTCCACGTCGCGACGCGTGCTCACCCAGCACATCGTCGGCCGCGAGGTGGCCGACTTCACGGCGGCCGTCGCCGACCAGGAGACCGAACCGACGGAGGGCCGCCTGTCGGTGCAGGGACTCACGAGGGCGCCGAAGGTGCTCGACGTGAGCTTCGACATCGGCCGCGGCGAGATCGTGGGACTGGCCGGGCTGGTGGGTGCCGGGCGGACCGAGCTCGCGCGACTCATCGTCGGTGCCGACGCACCGCAGGCGGGAGCCATGACGATGGACGGCGAGCGCTTCGCCCCGTCGTCGCCGCACGAGGCGCTGGTCGACGGCGTCGCGCTCGTCCCGGAGGAGCGTCGTTCGCAGGGCCTGGTGCTGGCCGACACCGTGGTCGCCAACCTGAACATGGCGGCGATCGGTGCCGAGCGTCGCCTGCTGCGTCCGTTCCGTCCGCGGGCCTCGACGGTCAGCGCCCAGCGGATGATCGAGCGCTTCGGCATCAAGGTGCGATCGGAGAAGCAGAACGTCGTCGACCTCAGCGGCGGCAACCAGCAGAAGGTCGTGGTCGGCAAGTACGTCGTCACGGGCCCCAAGCTGCTGATCCTCGACGAGCCGACCGTGGGCGTCGACGTCGGTGCCAGGGCCGAGATCTACGGCCTGATCCGGTCGCTCGCCGACGAGGGCATGTCCGTGCTCGTCATCTCCAGCGACTTCGAGGAGTTCGCCATCTGCGACCGCGTGCTCGTGATGCGGTCGGGCCGACTGGTCGACGACGTCCCGGCCCACCTGGCCCACAAGGACCACCTCACCTCGCTGTGCTTCGGCACGTCGGAGCAGGAGCAGATCGCATGACCCGGTCCACGAGCGTGTCCGTCGCGGGCACGGCCCTCCACGTCGACGACACCGCCGAGAGCGACCTGACCCCGGTGGTGTGCCTCCACTCGCTGTTCTTCGACAACCGGATGTTCGACGACCTCGTCGAGGCGGGCGCCGGGCGCTACCGGTTCATCCGGCCCGAGTACCGCGGGCAGGGGCGCAGCGGCCCGGCGGACGGCGCGGTCGTCACGATCGAGCAGTGCGCGGGCGACATCGCCGCGGTGCTGGACGAGCTGCAGATCGCCGGTGCGCCGGTGATCGCCTCGTCGATGGGCGGGGACGTCGCCGTGCGGCTGGCGGTGTACCGGCCCGACCTGGTCGGCTCGCTGATCTTCCTCGGCTCGTCGGCACGTCCCGAGCCCGCCGACAAGGTCGCCGAGTACGTCGCCTGGAGCGACGACGTCGGCGAGCACGGCTTCACGGGCGACCGGCTCACGATGGTCGAGCAGATCATGTTCGGCGCGTCGACCCGCAGCGATCCGGCGAAGGCGGACGTGCTGGATCGGTGGCGCGGGCGTATGGCGGCCCTGCCGACGTCGATCAGGCCGGCGATGATCGGCGTGATGCGCCGCCGCAGCGCCGTCGACACCCTGGGCGAGATCGACGTGCCGGCGCTCGTGATCTCGGGCGAGGAGTGTCCGGTGCGTCCGCCGGAGTGGGCCCACGAGCTGGCCGACGGCCTGCCGCGAGGCGAGCTCGTGATGCTGCCCCGAGTGGGCCACAGCCCGCTGCTCGAGGCCCCGGACACCGTGATCCCCCGGATCCTCGACTTCCTCGACGCGCCGTCATGACGTCGTGGCCGCACCACCTCACCCCACCGTGCCTCGGCACCACCGAACAGGAGCAGATCGCATGACCGCAACCATCGAGCCGCCCGTCTCGCCCGCCGAGCCCGCCCAGCCGACCGTCACGCGCAGCGGCTCCTCCATGCGCTGGCTGGGTCGCTACGGCGCGCTGCTGGTGCTGGGCCTCCTCATCGCCGTGACCTCGATCCTCGAGCCGGAGACCTTCGCCACGACCGACAACGCGATCAACATCCTCAACCAGAGCGCGCTCGCGGCCATCATCGCGATGGGCCTGACCTTCGCCCTGGTGACGGGCGAGTTCGACCTCAGCATCGGCAACGTGGCCAGCCTGTCGGGCGTCGTCGCGTGCACCCTGATGCTCAAGTCGGACTTCTCCATCCCCATGGCGCTGGCGGCCGTGCTGGTCATGGGCTTCGTGATCGGGCTGGTCAACGGCTTCGTGGTCACGTACCTGAACGTGCAGGCGCTCGTGGCGACGCTCGGCGTCGGCACCGTGGTGATCGGCCTCAACTACGCGATCTCGGACGGTTCGCCGATCTCGCTCGACGACCCGGACGCGTTCATCAACCTGTCGTTCAACCGCTTCCTGGGCATCCCGTACCCGGTCTACGCCATGGTCGCCCTCGGCATCCTGCTGTGGCTCCTGCTCAACCGGACGGTGCTCGGTCAGGCCATGCAGGCGGTCGGCGGCAATCCCGTCGCGGCCGAGCTGTCCGGCATCAGGGTCGACCGCATCCGCGTCATCGCCTTCGCGGTGTGCAGCGCGTGTGCCGCGCTGACGGGCTTCCTGCTGGCGAGCCGCACGGGCAGCGCCGCGGTGGCGGCGGGTGACTCCTATCTGCTCAGCGCCTTCGCCGCGGCGTTCTTCGGCTCGGCCGTGCTGCGCGACGGCCAGTTCCACATCATCGGGACGGTCGTCGGTGTCATCACGGTCTCGGTGGGATTCAACTCGATCGCCCTCATCGGCCTGGAGACGTACTACCAGTACCTGTTCCAGGGTCTGCTGCTCATCCTCGGCGTCGGCGTCGGTTCGCTGGCCCGTCGACGCGCAGCGGCTGCGTGATTTACATGAACTTGAACTCAGATTCATGTAAGGTCGTCCCATGACGATCGACCAGGCCGAGCAGCTGGTGCTCACCGAGCGGCGCGGAGCCGTCCTGCTCGTCACGCTGAACCGTCCCGCGAGGCTCAACGCCTGGACGAACGCGCTGGAGGATCGGTACTTCGACGTCCTCGAGGCGGCCGACGCCGACCCGGACGTCCGAGCGGTGGTCGTCACCGGCGCGGGACGCGGGTTCTGCGCCGGCGCCGACATGGACGACCTCGCCGGCGCCTCCTCGGCCTCGGACGCCGAGATCGACCGACCGCGTCCGCGGCACCTGCCGATGACCGTTCGCAAGCCCGTCGTCGCAGCCGTCAACGGCGCGGCCGCCGGGCTGGGACTCGTCGAGGCGCTGTACTGCGACATCCGGTTCGCGTCTCCCGACGCGGTCTTCCTGTCGGCCTTCGTCCGTCGTGGGCTGGCCGCGGAGTACGGCGTCTCGTGGCTGCTGCCGCGCATCGTCGGCCACAGCCGCGCCCTCGACCTGCTGCTGTCGGGACGTCGGGTGGGTGGTGAGGAGGCGTACCGGATCGGCCTGGTCGACCACCTCGTCCCGGCCGCGACGCTGGTCGACGACGCCGTGGCCTACGCCGCGGACCTCGCCAGCAGCTGCTCGCCGTGGTCGATGGCCACGATCAAGCGCCAGGTCGCCCTCGACAGCGAGCGCGGCTTCGACGCAGCCGTGGCCGACGCCGACGCCCTGATGCGCGACTCGTTCCGCGGCGTCGACATCGCCGAGGGCGTCGCCAGCTTCGCCCAGCGCCGCCCCCCGACCTTCGCGCCCCTGTTTTCGCACCCCTGACCATGCCAAGCACGTCCCACAAGGAGATCTGATGGAGTTCGCACCCAGCCCCCGAGCCCTCGAGTACCAGGAGAAGCTCCTGGACTTCATGGACAGCTACATCTACCCCGCCGAGCCGATCTACGCCGCGCAGATGGCCGAGTCCGGCAACCCGAACTTCCACCCGCCGATCCTCGAGGAGCTCAAGACCGAGGCCAAGAAGCGCGGCCTCTGGAACCTCTTCCACCCGCACGAGGACGAGGCCTGGGGCTCGCCGGGCCTCAGCAACCTCGACTACGCGCCGCTCGCCGAGATCATGGGGCGCAGCCCCTACATCGCCCCCGAGGCCATGAACTGCAACGCACCCGACACCGGCAACATGGAGGTGCTGCAGCTGTTCGGCACCGACGAGCACAAGGAGAAGTGGCTCAAGCCGCTGCTCGCCGGCGAGATCAACTCGGCGTTCTGCATGACCGAGCCCGACGTCGCGAGCTCGGACGCGACCAACGTCCAGCTGCGCATGGACGCCGACGGCGACGAGTACGTGCTCAACGGACGCAAGTGGTTCGCGTCCAACGCGCTGCACGCCAACTGCAAGGTGCTCATCGTGATGGGCAAGACCAACGTCGACGCCGCCAAGCACCGTCAGCAGTCGATGATGGTCGTCCCGATCGACACCCCCGGCGTCACGATCGTGCGCGGCCTGCCGGTCTTCGGCTACATGGACCGCGAGGGCCACGCCGAGATCCTGTTCGAGAACGTCCGTGTGCCCAAGACGGCTCTGCTGGCCGAGGAGGGCGACGGCTTCATGATCAGCCAGGCCCGACTGGGTCCCGGCCGCATCCACCACTGCATGCGCTCGATCGGCATGGCCGAGCGTGCGCTCGACCTCATGATCGGACGGGCCCAGAACCGCGTGACGTTCGGCGAGCCGGTCGCCAACCGGTCGAACATCCAGGACTGGATCGCCGAGGCGCGCATCGAGATCGAGATGATCCGCCTGCTGACGTTCAAGACCGCGTGGCTCATGGACACCGTGGGCAACCAGAAGGCGCGCATCGAGATCGCCGCGATCAAGGTCGCCGGTCCGTCGGTGGCGCTCAAGATCATCGACCGGGCGATCCAGGTGCACGGCGGCGGCGGCATCACGGACGACTTCCCGCTCGCGAGCTTCTACGCCCACCAGCGCACGCTGCGGCTGGCCGACGGGCCGGACGAGGTGCACAAGCGCACCATCGCCCAGGTCGAGCTGCGCCGCATCTCGCCCGAGTGGAACAAGAAGAAGTGAGCCGGGAGGGACGGCTGGCCGGCCGCACCGCGATCGTCACGGGCGCGTCCCGCGGCATCGGTCTGGCGGCAGCAGCGGCGCTGCACGACGCGGGCGCCAACGTCGTGCTGACGTCGCGCACCGAGGAGGCGGCCACCTCGGCCGCCGCCTCGGTGGGCGAGCGCGCCCTCGGCGTGCAGGCGCACGCGACCGACGAGGACGCGGCACGAGCGTGCGTCGCACGGACCATGGAGACCTTCGGCAGCGTCGACATCCTGGTCAACAACGCCGGCACCAACCCGGCCTACGGTCCGCTGCTGTCGCAGGACCACGGCCGGTTCGCCAAGACGATGGACGTCAACCTGTGGGCACCGCTGCTGTGGTCGCAGCTCGCGATCGAGGCGTGGATGGGGGAGCACGGCGGGTCGATCGTCAACACCGCCTCGCTCGGCGGGATCGTGGTGGCCCCCGACCTCGGCATCTACCACGTCTCGAAGGCGGCCCTGATCCACCTGACCAAGCAGCTCGCGATCGAGGTGGGGCCGGGCATCCGGGTCAACGCGGTTGCGCCGGGAGTCGTCCGCACGCGCCTGGCCGAGGCGCTGTGGAAGGACCACGAGGAAGCCGTCGCTCAGCGCACCCCGTTGCGACGCATCGGCGAGCCGGCGGACGTCGGATCGGCGATCGCCTTCCTCGCCTCGGACGACTCGTCGTGGATCACGGGGGAGACCATCGTGATCGACGGCGGTCAGATGATCGGAGCGACCGCAGCCGCCGATGCCGCGACGATCGCTGTCGGAGCCGGCTGAGTCGTGGCTGTCACCGGGAGCACCTTCGACGTGGCGGTCGACCTCGACGTCCTCGGTGCGCTGCTGCGCGCCGACGGGGTCGAGGCGATCGCGCCCTTCTCGGCGGTGCGGGTGGGGCGTGGCCAGTCGAACCTGACCTACCTCGTCGAGGACTCTGCCGGCTCGCGCTGGATCGTCCGCCGTCCGCCGCGCGGGCACCTGCTCGACTCGGCCCACGACGTGCTGCGCGAGCACCGCATCCTCTCGGCCCTCCAGGGCACGGGGGTGCCGGTGCCGGCCGTCGTCGCGCACTACGTCGACGCGGCCCTGGCCGAGACGCCGGTCGTCGTGATGGAGCACGTCGACGGCCTCGTCGTCGATCGTCCCGAGGTGGCCGAGGCGACTGATCGGGCGTTGCGGGCTGCCATGGGTCCGGCGCTGGCGACGACGCTCGCGACGATCCACCAGGTCGACATCGACGCCGTCGGCCTGTCCGACCTCGCCAGCCACGCGCCGTACGCGGCTCGTCAGCTCAAGCGGTGGTCGCGCCAGTGGGAGGCCAGCCGCACCAGGGAGCTGCCCGCCCTCGACCGGCTGACCGACCTGCTGCGCAGCACGATGCCCGAGCAGCACGAGCTGACGCTGGTGCACGGCGACTTCCACGTCCGCAACGTCATCGCCGACCCCGCGACCGGCGCGTTGCGGGCCGTCCTCGACTGGGAGCTCAGCACGCTCGGCGATCCGCTGGCCGACATCGGCAGCCT
>JBEVGQ010000048.1:0-3704 GCA_040511655.1 Aeromicrobium sp.
GCCCTGCTGGCCCTCGTGGCCGGGCTGTCGATCGGCTACCTGCTCGGCAGCCAGCGCGCGCCCGGCGCGACCGCCCACGACCTGACGCTGTCGCGCGCCGCGACCGCCGAGGCCGTCGAGCCCGTCAAGGAGAGCCTCGACCGCTTCGGCCAGCGGCTGCGCGAGCTCGAGTCCAGCCGCATCGAGTGGCACACCCAGCTGCGCGAGCAGGTCGACGCCGTCCGGGTCACCAGCGACTCCTTGCGCAAGGAGACCGCCTCGCTCGCGACGGCCCTGCGGCGTCCGCAGGTGCGCGGACGCTGGGGCGAGATGCACCTCAAGCGCACCGCCGAGCTGGCCGGCATGCTCGACCACTGCGACTTCGAGCTGCAGGTCAGCACCCACGGCGACTCGGTGCTGCGCCCCGACATGGTCGTCCGCCTGGCCGGCGACAAGCGGGTCGTCGTCGACTCCAAGGTGCCGCTCGACGCCTACCTCGATGCCGCGCAGGCCGACACCGAGGCCGAGGCAGCCGAGCACCTGCGCCGTCACGTGCGCCAGGTCCGCACCCACATCGACCAGCTGGCCGCCAAGTCGTACTGGTCGCAGTTCGACCAGACACCCGAGTTCGTCGTGCTCTTCGTGCCCGGCGAGTCCATCCTGTCCGCGGCGCTCGAGGCCGAGCCGACGCTGCTCGAGCACGCGTCGGCCAAGAAGGTCGTGCTGGCGACCCCGACGACGCTGATCGCGCTGCTGCGCACCGTCGCCTACGCCTGGACCCAGGAGCAGCTGGCCGCCAACGCCCGCGAGATCCAGGCCATCGCTCGCGAGATGTACGACCGCATCGGCACCGTGGCCGGTCACGTCGACAAGCTCGGACGGTCGCTCGAGAGCACCGTCAAGTCGTACAACGACGCCGTCAGCTCGATCGAGTCGCGCTTCCTGGTGACGGCCCGACGCTTCAACGCGCTGCACGTCTCCGACACCCCGGTCGAGTCCCCCCGGCTCGTCGAGTCGACACCACGTTCAATGACCGCTCCAGAGCTGGTCGATGAACTACCGTCGATCCCATGACGCAGGCGGTGCGCAGCACACCCCCTCGCACGGCGCAGCGCGACCTGAGCGCTCGCCAGGCGATCGTCGCAGCCTGCGTGGCGATGACCGCGATCGCCGTGCTCGACCTCGTCGACTCGCGCCTCGACCTGCTCTACTCCGTCGGCTTCGTTCTGATCGTCGTCACCGCTCCCCTGGCGGTCGGCGTCCGTCAGATGTTCGCGACCGGCGTGCTGCCGTCCGTGCTGCTCATCGCGAGCCTGCTGATGGTCTGCCTGCTCCAGCCGTCGGCCATCCGCGTCGAGGGCATGGACGCGGGCGCCGGCACCGCGGCACGTCTCATCGCCGCGACGCTCGACCACGGCCTGACGCTGGTCATCGGCCAGGTGCTCGCCATGGTGGTCATCACCCTGCGCATCCTCGGCGACGCCCGCGGCGGGGTCAGCCGGTGACCTCGTCGACGAAGCACCAGCGCCAGGCCTCGCCCGGCTCGAAGCTGCGCATGACGGGGTGCCCGGTCTCGACGTAGTGCTGGGTGGCGTGCTTCTCGACCGACGAGTCGCAGCACCCCACGTGCCCGCACGTCATGCACAGCCGCAGGTGCACCCACGTCGACCCGTCGCGCAGGCACTCCTCGCATCCGGTGGGGGTGACCGGCGGCGGGTACTCGCACGCGACGCGCAGGTGCTCACAGGCTGCGCTCGCATCGACCGGCGCCCGCAGGTCGGTCTCGCGGTCGGCCGTCGTCTCGTTCTCGGAGAGACGGTCGAGAATCGACTCCTCGACGTCGAGGGCGTTCATGACCCGCTGCAGGATCGACTGGTCGACGCTGCCGAGATCGCGGATGCGCAGCAGCTCTTCGCGCTCGAGGCGCAGCATGCTGGCTCGCAGCCGCGAGTACTGGGCGCTCGGGGTCTCCAGCCCGCCCAGTCGCTCCCACACCGCGTTGGTGCGGTCGGTGGCACGCTCGCGCAGACGGTGCATGACGTCGTCGCCGACCGTCCCGGCGACCTCATCGTCGAGGTAGGCCTTGCCCGCGTCGGTCACCGCCTGGTAGATCGTCGCCTCCTGCAGGTGGTCCTCGTGGACGTCGGGGCCTGGCACGTCGAGCACCCGCACGAGCATCGGGATCGACAGGCCCTGGATCATCAGCGTCCCGACCGTGACGACGAACGCGATCAGCACCAGCACCTCGCGCTCGGGCACGCTCGGCGGCAGCAAGAACACCGCCGCGAGCGTCACCACGCCGCGCATGCCCGTCCAGGCGACCATGAAGATCGTCTTCGGCTCGGGCCGTGGCTCGGACGCCGCGATGCGAGGGACGAGCCGCGGAAGATACGTCGCCGGGAACACCCAGACGAATCGCAGCACGATGACCGCCAGCAGCACCGCGGCGCACGCGACCGTGATGCGGGTCGCCGAGAGCGTGCTCTGGTCGAGGTCGTTGACGATGGTGCGGATCTGCAGGCCGATGAGCAGGAACACCGCGTTCTCGAGGACGTACGAGATCGTCGTCCAGTTGGTGCGCTCGAACAGGCGTGAGGCGCCCGACTGGATGAGCGGCGACTTGTGCCCCAGGATGACGCCGGCCACGACGACCGCCAGCACGCCGGACGGCTGCGAGTCGAGCCCCTTGACGTGGATCTCCTCGGCCGGCAGGTAGGCGATCCACGGCGTCAGCAACGAGACCGCGACGTCGGTGACCTCATCCTCGATCAGGCGGCGGATACGCCCGACCACGAACGCGACGACCAGCCCGATCGCGACGCCGCCGGCCGCCGACACCACGAACCCGGCGCCGGCCTGCCAGACGCTGACCGTGCCGCCGATCGCCGCGATCGACGTGCGCAGCGTGACGATCGCCGTCGCGTCGTTGACCAGGCTCTCGCCCTCGAGGATCGTCACGACCCGCCGCGGCAGGCCCACACGACGGGCGATCGCCGTCGCAGCGACGGCGTCCGGCGGCGCCACGACCGCCCCTAGCGCGAAGGCCGCCGCCAGCGGCACCCCGAGCAGCCACCACACCAGCAGGCCGACCCCGACCATCGTGAACAGCACCAGCCCGACGCTCAGCAGGATGATCGGGCGCTTGTTGGCCCGGAAGTCGATCAACGAGGTGCGGATCGCGGCGGCATAGAGCAACGGCGGCAGCAACCCCACCAGGACGATCTCGGGCGTCAGCTCGAAGTCGGGCACGAACGGTGCGTACGACCCGACGATGCCGACCACGATCAGCACCAGCGGCGCCGACATCCTCGCCTTGGCGGCCAACGCGCTGACCGCGACCACGATGGCGAGAAGGGTGACGAGGGTCAGGGCGGTCTCCACCCGTCCATCATCTCAGGCCGCGACGGCTGGTGGGGCCGCCGCGGACGCCGTACGGTGAGCAGACGTCGAACGTCTTCCGGGGGGAAGCCCATGATCGAGCCCGTCGTCCAGCAGCACGCACGCCGCACCCGTCTGATCGCCGCCGCCAGCGCGGTCGCCGTCGCCGGAGCGCTGGTGACGGCGAGCCCGCCGAGCGCATCGGCGAAGACTCCCAAGGCGTCCGGCTCGACGGCCCGCGGCACGGGTGGCGCCGTGTCGTCGGTCGACGTCAACGCCAGCCGCATCGGACGCGACGTGCTCGCCAAGGGCGGCAACGCGGCCGATGCCGCGGTCGCGATGGCGTC
>JBEVGQ010000049.1:0-3213 GCA_040511655.1 Aeromicrobium sp.
TCGACCCAGACATGGAGGCATAAATGCCGAAGTTCAAGCCCCACTCGGGGATGAAGAAGCGCGTCAAGCTCACCGGCAGCGGCAAGCTGCGTCGCGAGCAGACCAACCGTCGTCACCTCCTCGAGGTCAAGTCGTCGGCTCGCAAGCGTCGTCTCGAGGGCTCCACGGCCGTCTCCAAGAACGACGTCCCCCGCGTGAAGAAGATGCTCGGTCTCTGACCGCGTCCCACCCCATTCCCCGGACCGGCTAGTCCACGGACGAGCACGTCCACCTACTTGAAGGAGAACTGAGATGGCACGCGTCAAGCGCTCAGTCAATGCACAGAAGAAGCGTCGTCAGACACTCGAGAGGGCTGCGGGCTACCGCGGTCAGCGCTCGCGCCTGTACCGCAAGGCCAAGGAGCAGGTCACTCACTCGCTGGTCTACAGCTACCGTGACCGCAAGGCCAAGAAGGGCGACTTCCGTCGTCTCTGGATCCAGCGCATCAACGCCGCGGTCCGCGCCGAGGGCATGACGTACAACCGCTTCATCCAGGGCCTCAAGGCCGCGGGTGTCGAGGTCGACCGCAAGATCCTGGCCGAGCTGGCCGTCCACGAGCCCGCCGCGTTCTCGGCGCTCGTGCAGACCGCGAAGGACAACCTTCCGGCCGACGTCAACGCTCCCAAGACCGAGTCGTCGAAGGATGGCGCCGCGGCCTGACCGCGGTTCCCTCCCGAGCAGCACCTACGCAGTGGCGAGTCCTCCCCCCGGTGACGGGGTCGGCGAGCTCACCGTCCGGTCCGGACGTGTGAAGCACGCCAGGAGGCTCGCCACTCGTGCGTTCCGGGCCGACCGGCGCGAGTTCCTCGCCGAGGGCCCACAGGCGGTCCGCGAGGCACTCGACCACGACGGCGCGGTGCTGGAGGTGTTCGCCACGCGTTCCGCGACCGAGCAGCACCACGACCTCGTCGAGGCGGCGCGTCGGGGCCAGGTCGACTGGCACGTCGTCGACGACGAGGTGGTCGCCGCGATCGCCGACACCGTGCAGCCGCAGGGCGTCGTCGCCCGGTGCGCGATGCTCGACCGTCCGCTGGCGGCGCTGCTCGACAGGTCGCCCGGCTTCGTCGTGGTCTGCGCCGACATCCGCGACCCCGGCAACGCGGGTGCGGTCATCCGGTGCGCCGATGCCGCGGGAGCCGACGGCGTCGTGTTCGTCGGCGACAGCGTCGACCCCTACAACCCCAAGTCGGTCCGGGCGACGGTCGGCAGCCTGTTCCACGTGCCGATCGCGATCGAGCGCGATGTCGCCGGCTCGTTGGCCGCTCTCCAGGCAGCGGGTCTGACCGTCCTCGCGGCCGACGGGCAGGGTGACGTCGGGCTGTTCGACCGCGACCTCGACCTGCGCGTGCCGACGGCGTGGCTCATGGGCAACGAGGCCTGGGGCCTGCCCGACGAGGTCCGGTCGCTGGCCGACCGCGTCGTGGCGGTGCCGATCTTCGGGCGGGCCGAGAGCCTCAACCTGGCCACCGCGGCTGCCGTCTGCCTGTACGCCACGGCGCGGGCGCGCCTCGACGCCTGACGCACGTCCTCCGCTCGAGTCGTCACAAGTGACCCATTGGTACTAGATTCAGCCGTCATGGAGTCCGCCCACCGCTCAGACTTCGACCACTACCCCGATGGCGTGATCATTGCCGGTCCCGACGGTCTGGTCGAGTACGTCAACCCGCGCATCGTGTCGATGGCGCGCGCGGAGGACGACGAGATGCTGGGCATGCACCTGTCGGAGGCGGTGCCGTTCGACGACCTCAACGGCAACTCCTGGTACGACAGCATGCGCCCCTACGACGGCCTCAACATCCGCACGCGCATCTCCGAGGCCTCATGGTGGTCGCCGAAGGGCAGCGAGTACCTGATCACGGCCTCGCTGGTGCGCGACGCGCGTGGGGGACCGGTGCGCCGGGTCGTGGTGAGCGTGCGCAACGCCCGCATCCGCAACCAGGCCGATCGTGAGCGCTCCGACCTGGTGGCGACCGTGGCCCACGAGCTGCGCTCGCCGCTGACCGGCATCAAGGGCTTCACGTCGACCCTGCTGACCAAGTGGAGCAAGTTCTCCGAGGAGCAGCGCCAGCTGATGCTCGAGACGGTCGACTCCGACGCCGACCGGCTCAGCCGGCTCATCACCGAGCTGCTCGACGCAGCGCGCATCGATGCCGGCCGGCTGACCCTCAAGCGGGGGCCCGTCAAGCTCGACGAGGTCGTCCGGCACGTCCTGACCAACGTCTCGGGCGGAAGCAGCGAGCCGTTCGAGATCAGCATCAAGGACGACCTCGACCTCATCTGGGGCGACAGCGACCGCATCCACCAGGTCGTGACCAATCTCGTCGAGAACGCCTTGAGGCACGGCTTCGGGCTGCGCGAGGTCGTCGTGCAGAACACGCGGCACCCCGACTACGCCGAGGGCGTGTCGCTACAGATCCACGACAACGGGCCGGGCATCCCGGTCGAGATGCGCCAGAGGGTGTTCAGCCGGTTCTGGCGCTCAGGTCCGGGCGCCGGCAGCGGCCTCGGGATGTACATCGTCCGCGGCATCGTCGAGGAGCACGGCGGCGCCATCGACATCCAGGACGCCGAGGGTGGGGGAGCGCAGATCCGGGTCTGGTTCCCGATCAACGAGCCCGCCTCGATGTCCGACTGACGGTCACTAGACTGGGCCCGATCGATCGCCACTTCCTCGAAAGACAGGTCCGCAGTGTCTGCGCCCAACTCCTCGTACGACCCGGTGGAGGTCACCCCGTTGCGCTCCGACGAGATCGAGCGCATGCGCGACGAGGCCCTCGCCGCCGTCGCCGCCGCCCGCTCGCTCGACGACCTCAAGCAGGTCCGCATCGACCACGTCGGCGACCGGTCGCCGATCGCGCTGGCCAACCGTGAGATCGGTGCCCTGCAGCCGCAGGCGCGCAAGGAGGCCGGACAGCGGGTCGGCCAGGCCCGTGGTGCGATCAGCCAGGCCCTCGCGGCACGCACGGCCGAGCTCGAGGCCGCCGAGGAGGAGGCAGCTCTCGTCTCGGAGACGGTCGACGTCACGCTGCCGTGGGACGTCTCGCCGATCGGCGCGCGGCACCCCGTCACGACACTGTCCGAGCACATCGCCGACGTCTTCGTGGCGATGGGCTGGGAGATCGCCGAGGGCCCCGAGGTCGAGGCCGAGTGGCTCAACTTCGACGCGCTCAACCT
>JBEVGQ010000050.1:0-4703 GCA_040511655.1 Aeromicrobium sp.
CGAGCGATCTCACGAAGCACTCGACGACCTCACCCCGATGGCCGCCGAGGAACTTCACTACGCTGCAAGAAACAAGCTCCAGCCGACCGGCTGAGCCACCAAATTCAGCCTCCGGAAACCCCGGGGCGGTTCAGATGGCTGCACTACGTGTCATGGATGTAGACCTGCCGCGCCGACGTCTTAGCATCGAGCAGAACGCCGTCGAGGTTGGCCACAAGTTCGTTGTTGGCACGCCCAAAAGCCACGAGCGCAGGACTGTCCCATTCCCCGAGTTGCTTGAGGCGGGACTAAAGAAGGCGTGCGACGACAAGCTGCCCTCGGCACTCGTGTTCCCCGCCCCGGACGGCGACTTCATGCACAACAACACCCGTGGATGGTTCGCTGGAGCCGTGAAGCGATCTGGCACTCCTCGCATCACACCGCACGGCCTGCGGCACACGGCCGCGTCGCTTGCGATCTCGGCGGGAGCCAACGTGAAGGCCGTCCAGCGGATGCTCGGACACGCCTCGGCCGCGATGACTCTAGACACGTACGCGGACCTATTCGACGACGACCTGGACGACGTCGCGACTGCTCTGCAGCGAGCCGCGATGCCGTTCATTGCGTTCTGATCACACTGCGTTGTGCTCAAAATGTGCTCATAGGAAGCAAATTGAACCTCGGCACGACGCGATTAGCATTGCAATTGCAGTAGTTTACTGCCGATGAACAGAGTGCTCCCGGTGGGGGTCGAACCCACACTGCGACGGGTTTAAGCCATCTGCCTCTGCCAGTTGGGCTACGGGAGCGTCGCCTCAGCCTAGGACAACGTCGTCGGGCCGCTGTCCGGCGAGTAGACGAGCGATCTGACCGCGCACGACGGCCTCGATGCGCGGACGCATGGCGCTCGACATCCCACCGACGTGGGGCGAGATCAGCACGCCCGGCGTCGTCCAGAGAGGATGCTCGGGCGGCAGCGGCTCGGGGTCGGTGACGTCGGCGGCCAGCCGGATGCGCCCCGCCTGGCGAACGACCGCTTCGGTGTCGACGACCTTGCCGCGCGAGACGTTGACGACGACCGATCCGGCGGGCATCGCGGCCAGGAAGTCGTCGTCCACCAGCCCGGTCGTGCTGTCGGTGAGCGGCACGGCCAACAGCACCACGTCGACGGTGGGCAGCAGGCCCGGCAGCTCGTCCTGGCCGTGGACCGCCCCTCGCTCGTCCTGCCGAGCCGTCGACGCGACCCGCACCAGCTCGGCACCGAAGCCGTGCAGGCGCGTCTCGATCTCCGTGCCGATGCCGCCCGTGCCCAGCAGCAGGATGCGTCGGTCGATCAGGCTCGCGGTGAAGCCGCGGTTCCACTGGCCGACCTCACGCGCGTACCGGTCGATCTCGCGCTGCGACGCGAGCAGCAGCGCGACCGCCAGCTCGGCCGTCGACTCCTCGTGCACCCCGACAGCGTTGCAGTACGTGATGCCGTCGGGCAGCGTCTCGGCCACTCCGTCGTACCCGAGCGCCTGCGACTGGACGACATCGAGGCGGTCGGGGTCGAGCTCGTCCAGACCGGCGGCCGCGACCGTGTACGGACGCACCGCCAGGTCGATGTGGCGATCGGGCTGCGGCGTGGTCATGTCCCACACCGAGAGCTCGACCCCAACGAGGTCGTCGAGCGCTGTCAGCCAGCTGTCGTCCGGGACGGTGACGTGCAGGGTGCGAGGGGCCATGGTCCGATCATGCCGAGTGGCGCAACCGGTGCTTGACGGCGGCACCGCCGGACCTCAGGGGGCGACCATGTCCCAGGCGATGCCGTCGAGGATGTCGTGCTCGCTGACCACGAGCATCTCGGTCTCGAGGGGCAGCAGCTCGACGAGGCGGTCGAGGATCAGCGAGCCGGCCCCGATGACGTCGGCGCGGCCCGGGTGCATGAACGGCAGGGCGCGACGGTCGGCGGTCGACATCCGCACCAGCGACAGGCAGGCGGCCTGCACGTCGTCGAGACCCAACCGGGCCCCGTGGATCACCTCGGAGTCGTACGACGGCAGCCCCAGCGAGTGCGCAGCGACCGTGGTGACGGTGCCGGCAACGCCCACGAACGAGCCGAGGGGCTCCACGTCGGTCAGCACCGGGCGGATCACGTCGTCGAGGTACGTCATGCAGTCGGTCACCTCGTTGACCGAAGCAGGGTCGCCGTCCAGGAAGCGCTCGGTCAGTCGGACCGACCCGATGTCGAGCGAGACCGACCAGTCGATGACGTCGCCCGTCCCGATCACCAGCTCGGTGGAGCCGCCCCCGATGTCGACGACCAACGTGCGCGCCTTCTCGAGCCCACGGGTCGCACCGAGGAAGGACGCCCGCGCCTCGTCGACACCGGCCAGCACCTGCGGACGGACCCCCAGGATGCCCTCGACGGCGTCTTGCAGCTCGACCCCGTTGTCGGCGTCGCGCATCGCGGACGTCGCGCAGAACCGGATGTCGGTGACGCCGAACATCGCGATCAGCTCGGCGTACTCGCGGGTCGCCTGCAGGGTGCGCGCGATCGCCTCGTCCGCCAGGTGCCCCGTGCGATCGACGTCCTGGCCGAGGCGCACGATGCGCATCTCGCGCAGCAGGTCGGTCTTCGTCCCGTCGCCGATGTCGGTGATCAGGAGGCGGATGGAGTTGGTGCCACAGTCGATCGCGGCGACACGGGCACGCTGCTCAGGCATGCCGACGAGCATAGCGACGGTGCCCGCACGTGCAGTGCGAGTCACGTCACGCCGCCGGCGGTCAGGGCGCGACCGGCTCCTCGACGGGCTCGACCCAGTCGGCGCTGCAGGAGTTGCCGCTCCACCAGTCACCCAGCAGCTCGAGGGCCTCGTCGCCGAGCGGGTTGACGCCCGGACCCTTGGCCAACGAGTGGCCGACCAGTACGTGCAGGCACTTGACCCGCGTGGGCATGCCGCCGGCGGTGATGCCGTCGATCTCGGGGACGTGACCGAGCGCCTCGCGCTCGGCGAGGTACTCGTCATGCGCCCGTTGGTAGGCAGCAGCGAGGTTCGAGTCCTCGAGCAGCCGAGCACTCATCTCACGCATGAGGCCCGACGCCTCGAGCGTGCCGATCTCGCCGGCCAGGCGCGGGCACGTCAGGTAGAACATCGTCGGGAACGGGGTGCCGTCGTCGAGCCGCGGCTCGGTCTTGACGACGTTGGGGTGGCCCGAGGGGCACCGCGACATGATCTCGAGGATGCCCCGCGGGGAGCGTCCGAGCTGGTCGGCGACGGCGTCGAGGTCGGACTGGGCGACTGTCACTGGTTCTTCAGCACCTTGTCGGGGTCGGGTTCGGTGGTCGGGGCGGCGTCGGGCTTCTTGCCGGACTCCTTGACGCTGCCCCACAGCTTGTCGTACCAGGCGGGGTCGGTGGCCTGCGGCGGCGCATCGAGCGTCGGGACGTCAGAACCTTGCACCTTGCCGTCGCTGCCGATGACCCGGTAGCCGACCTCACCGGGCGAGACCCAGCCGAACCGCTCCTTGGCCTGCTGCTTGACGTAGGCCGGATCGTCCCAGCGCGCGATCTGGTCCTCGAGGTCGACGATCGACTGCTTGCGCATCGCGATCTCGGCCTTGGTCGACTGGATCTCAGAACGCTGCTGCCACCAGGCGTGCAGCGTCGACGTGTACGAGGCGATCAGCAGCAGCACCACCGCGAGCAGCACGATGGCGCGAGTCGTCAGCTGCGGACCGGTACCGGCCGTTCCGCTCGGGGCTGCCTTGGCCGGTGCAACGGGCCTGGACGCCGGGGTGGCCGACGTGCGGGGACTACGGCGTCCGCCCCGGGCGGCGGTCGGTCTCCGCGAGGGAGGCCGACCGCTGCCGCGGGGCGAACGTGCTGCCATGCGTCAGAGAGCCAGCCGCGGGAAGGCGGAGGCGCCGGCGTACGTGGCGGACGAGCCGAGCAGCTCTTCGATGCGCAGGAGCTGGTTGTACTTCGCGACGCGGTCGGAGCGCGCGGGGGCACCCGTCTTGATCTGGCCGCAGTTGGTCGCGACGGCCAGGTCGGCGATCGTCGTGTCCTCGGTCTCGCCCGAGCGGTGGCTCATCATGCAGCTGAAGCCGTGGCGGTGCGCCAGGTCGACCGAGTCGAGGGTCTCGGTCAGCGAGCCGATCTGGTTGACCTTGACCAGCAGCGCGTTGGCCGCACCCTCGGAGATGCCGCGGGTGAGGCGCTCGACGTTGGTGACGAACAGGTCGTCGCCGACGATCTGCACGTCGTCGCCGATCGTCTCGGTCAGCGTCGTCCAGCCGCTCCAGTCGTCCTCGTCGAGGGGGTCCTCGATCGAGACGATCGGGAAGTCGGCGGCCAGCTGTGCGTAGTAGGCCGACATCTCCTCGGCCGACTTCTGCTGACCCTCGAAGGAGTACGCACCGTCGGTGAAGAACTCCGACGCGGCGACGTCGAGCGCCATCGCGATGTCGGTGCCGACCTTCAGGCCGGCCTTCTCGACGGCGACCGAGATGAGCTCGAGCGCCGCGCGGTTGGAGTCGAGGTTGGGCGCGAACCCGCCCTCGTCGCCCAGACCCGTCGACAGCCCGCGCTCGTTGAGCACCGACTTGAGCGCGTGGTACACCTCGGCGCCCTGGCGCAGCGCCTCGGAGAACGTGGGCGCGCCGATGGGCGCGATCATGAACTCCTGGATGTCGACGTTGGAATCGGCGTGCGAGCCGCCGTTGAGGATGTTCATCATCGG
>JBEVGQ010000051.1:0-9948 GCA_040511655.1 Aeromicrobium sp.
CGCAGGTCGGGGTCGACCAGCATGACCTCGGCGCCGGAGTGCTCGATGATGTAGCGGATCTCGGCGACCGCGAGCCGGAAGTTGACCGGCACCAGCACGCGTCCCCACCCCGAGACGCCGTAGAAGGACGTCAGCAGCCGGGCCGAGTTGTGCGACACGATCGCGACGCGTCCGCCGACCGGCACGCCCAGCTCGTCGAGCGTCGCGGCCTGCGCGCGGGCGCGCCGGCCGAGCTCGGCGTAGGTGATCTCGCCCCACGACTGTGCGGGCTGGGTGGGTTCGTCGATCACGGCGACACGGTCGGGGTAGACCGTGGTGGCGCGGTCGAGGAAGTCCATGACGGTCAGGGGGTAGAACACGGCGTCCTCCTGCTGTGGCGTGGGTCACCCCATTCTTACCCGCACGACGAATCGCATCGTAGGCTGGGCCCATGGCCATCATCGCGACACTCGAGCTGCGCTTCGACCCGACCAAGCTGGACGACGCACGGACGGTGATCAACCGGGTGCTGACCGAGACCCGTGCCTTCGACGGCAATCTCGGAGTCGACGTGCTCGTGGACGCGAACGATCCCGCGCACTGGGTCGCCTACGAGACGTGGCAGTCGCCCGAGCACGACGCCGCCTACCGCGAGTTCCGCGCGGGGCCGGGGCAGGTCACCGACATGGCGCCCCTGCTGGCCGCCGCGCCCGTGCTGACCTGGTTCGCCGTCGACGACTCGCTCTAGCCGCGGCTCAGTCGTCCTCAGGCGTGGAGACGCGGACGGCCTCGGCCTCCGGGTCGGCGACGCCGCGGAACCGCCTGAAGCTGTAGACGATCGTCGCGAGGGCGATCAGCGACGAGCCGATCAGCGTGCCGCCCGTGCCCCAGCCGCCCACGAGCCACCACTTGTCGGCCAGGGGCCACCAGTCGGGCGCATCGGGCCGGATGCCCCAGAAGACGCCGACGGCCGCGAGGGCCAGCGCGCCCGCGACGCTCGCGAGGATGCGCGGCCACGTCTGGACGCTCTGGGCGGCCGACCGGAGCGCCAGGACCTCGACCGGACGCACGCGGCGCTCTGCCCACTCGTACTGCTGCGACAGGATCGCGAGGCCGGCGAACAGGGAGAGCAGGCCCGGCCCCGGCAGGAAGATCGCCGCGATGCCGATCAGCACGAGTCCCCAGCCGGCGACTTCGATCGCGATGCGGCGGGCGAACCTGTTCGACGTCATGCGAAGACGCTACAGGGGGGCGCGTGCCTGCGCCGCGCGGAACGCGGCGCGTGATGGGATGGGTAGATGCGATTCGTGGCCGTGGCTCTGCTGGTCGTCCTGGCGGCGTGCAGCGGAGGGGCATCCGAGCCGTCCGGGCCCACGACGTCGACGCCCGCCGCGGGCGTCGTGGAGCCCAGCAACCCGCCGCCCACCGGCACCCCCGTGCCCGAGGCGCTGTCCGACTTCCGGTGCGAGGCCGACGGGTCCGGCACCTATACCGCCACCGGCGCGGTCACCAACCGCACCAAGGCCGCGGCCACGTTCCAGGTGACGGTCAATGTCGGGCAGCCGTCCATCGCGCCGCAGGCGGCGATGACCAAGCAGCTGGCCAAGGTGCGGGCCGGCGGGTCGGTGACCTTCGAGATCGTGAAGATCCCGGTCGCGGACGAGAACGGCACGTGTCACGTGCAGGTCGTCACGACGAAGTAGCGGCGGGGTCGGACTCCGACGCGGCCTTGTTCCTGACCGTGCCGAGCGCCAGGTCGCTGTAGCGCTCGGCCATCTGATCGGGATCGATGCTCCCGCCTGCGCGGTACCAGGAGGCGATCGAGTAGCCCATGTTGATCACCGCGCGGGCGGCCTCTCTGGGGTAGGGCGTGCCGAAGGCGCCCATCGAGACGCCGCGGTCGATCACCTGCCGGAACATCGCCTCCTGCTCGTCGCGCAAGGTCACGACGAGTCGGCGGCCCTCATCCTCGAGGCTGCGCAGCTCGGATGCGCCGATCAGGGCCTCGCGCTGGCGGGTCGTGTGGAACAGCGTCCAAGCACGGACGATCGCGTCGAGCTGTGCGGCCGGGCGGTTGTCGGACGCGACCAGTGCCTCTCGGGTCATGGAGATCGTGTCGGTCATGGTGCGGACCATGATCTCGACCAGGATGTCCTGCTTGGACGGGAAGTGGTGGTAGATGGACGCCACCGTGACGCCGGCGTCAGAGGCGATGTCTCGCATGGAGGTGCCGTGGTAGCCGCGCTCGGTGAAGTTCGAGATCGCGCTCTCCAGCAGGGTCGCTCGCCCGTTGCCCGAACGTGTTCGTGGTGATGGCATGGGTTCTCCTTGTCGGCACGGCCCCTAGGTCCGTTGCAGTCTGTCACATCAGACTTCCCGAGCGTTCGATTGGTACTTACGGGTGGACGTTCTGTGCTCGCATCGAGTCGCGCATCCCACGGGTGCGGATGCGGCACGGGGCCGCGGCAGCATGGTAGCGAGATTGTGGTGGGTGTCACAAGAATGCTTGACAGGGGTGGGGGGCGGTTCTAATCTGACGATGCCCTACTGAACGATCGCTTAAGGACATCATGACCGTCACCAACGGCGCCGCCGAGACCATCGCCGACACGGCGTCACGCGTGGCCCGAGGTGCTCGCTACTACGGGGTCGGCGACGTGCGGATCGAGGACGTCGAGGTCTCTGCGCCGGCCGTCGGCGAGGTCGTGATCGAGGTCGCCTTCTGCGGCGTCTGCGGCTCCGACCTCCACGAGTACTTCTCGGGGCAGACCGTCACGCCGCACGAGCCCCACCCGCTGACGGGTGCGTCGCTGCCGGTCGTGCTGGGGCACGAGTTCTCCGGAACCGTCGTCGAGCTGGGACACGACGTCGAGGGGGTGGCCGTCGGCGACCGCGTCGCGGTGCGTCCCACCTACAGCTGCGGCGCGTGCCCCAGCTGCCGCCGCGGGCATCCCAACACGTGCTCGCAGCTGGCCTTCCACGGCCTCAGCGGCCCGGGGGGCGGGCTCTCGACCTTCACGACCGTGCCGGCGAGCATGGTGTTCCCTCTTCCGGAGGAGGTGTCGCTCGAGCTCGGGGCCCTCGTCGAGCCGATGGCCGTCGCCTATCACGGGGTCCTGCTGGGGGTGGACGACGCCACGGCCGTCGCGTTCGTGGGCGGCGTCGGACCGATCGGGGTCGGCGCGATCTTCGCCCTGCGGGCACGAGGTGTCGAGCAGATCATCGCCGCCGACCTCTCGCCCGCCCGCCGCGCCCTGGCGGCGGGTCTCGGGGTCGAGGTGTTCGACCCGTCCGAGACGACCCTCCTCGAGGTCCTCGGCGACCGCGTGCTCGACCTCGCGATCGAGGCCGCCGGCGTCGGTGCGGTCGTGACGTCGTCGGTCGAGGCGATGGGTCCCCGCGGCCGTCTGGTGCTGCTGGGCATCCACGAGAAGCCCATGCAGCTCGATCCGACGAGCCTGCTCTACCGCGAGACCGCTGTCATCGGCTCGTCGACCTACACCGACGACGACTACCGGGCCGTCATCTCGGCCATGGCCGGCGGGGGGTACGACCCGTCCCTGTGGGTCGAGACCCGTCCGCTCGGGCAGCTGCACGCGACCTTCGACGATCTTCGCTCCGGCGGTCCGTCCAAGGTGCTCATCGACCTTCACGCGTCCTGAACCATCCATCGCACGCCCATCGAAAGGAAAGACCCATGGCCGATCTGCACATCAAGACCGAGGACATCACCCTCAACGAGGAGGACAAGCTCACCGACGTCGCAGACCGCTACCAGCTGCCCGACATGTATGCCCCCGCCGACGAGGAGTACTCGCCGTGGATCTTCGTCGAGGGGTCGGAGGGCATGTGGGCTCGCTACCTGTGGTTCGACGTGCGACTGGGTCAGTGGGCGGCGATGGTGCGCTCGGACGGTCCGGGGGTGCTCGGCGTGCACAAGCACCGCTCGACCGTCCTGGCCTACACCGTGAGCGGGTCCTGGGGTTACGAGGAGTACGACTGGGAGGCCCACGCCGGCGACGTCGTGCAGGAGAGCCCCGGCACGATCCACACGCTGCGCAGCAAGAACCCCGAGGGATTCTTGGCCTTCTTCGTGCTGAACGGCTCGATCGACTGGTACGCACCCGATGGCCAGATCGCGCTCGTCGAGGACGTGTTCTACAACATCCACCGCTACGAGACCTACTGCAACACCAAGGGTCTCCCGATCAACGACGCGTTGTTCCGTCGCTGATCCAGCAGTCCGTGTGATGACGGGGGTCGGCTCCTGCCGGCCCCCGTCGTCATGCCCCACCCCCTCGCGGAAGGAAGACACATGACATCACTGGAGGGCAAGGTCGCCGTGGTGACCGGCGGCACGTCGGGCATCGGGCTCGGCACGGCGCGGCTGCTGGCCGAGAGAGGTGCCTCGGTGCACGCCGTCGGCCTGCGGGCCGACGCGGTCGAGGCACCGCCGGGAGTCCGGCTCCACGAGCTCGACGTCACCTCGGCGTCCGACGTCGAGGAGTTCTTCGCCGGTCTCGACCGGCTCGACATCCTGGTCCCGGCGGCGGGCATGTCGTTGGGCGCCGACGAGCACGACCCGGAAGGGTTCGCCCGCGTCATCGAGGTCAACCTGCTGTCCGTGCACCGGTGCTGCCGCGCTGCGGAGGATCTTCTGTTCGACGGTGGCGGGTCGATCGTGCTGATCGCGTCGATGTACAGCTTCTTCGGGGCCGCGACGAGCCCCGCGTACGCGGCGAGCAAGGGCGGCATCGTGCAGCTCACCAAGTCGCTGTGCCAGGCGTATGCCCCTCGTGGCGTGAGGGTCAACGCCATCGCTCCGGGGTGGATCAACACGCCGCTCCTCGACATGACCAAGGAGGTGGCGCCAGAGGTCTATGACGGGCTCCTGGACCGCATCCCGCTCAAGCGCATCGGCGAGCCGGTCGAGATCGGCACGACCGTCGCCTTCCTGTCCGGGGACGACGCGGCGTACATCACCGGGGCCGTGATGCCTGTAGACGGTGGCTACCTGACGGTATAGATGCCGAGCGATCGTTCGGGAGACGCGCGGGCTAATCAGAGCATGTGGGTCGAAATGCTTGACACGGTGACCTGGGTCACGCCAGACTCTAGTCGCCAACCTAGTGAACGATCGTACGGGTAACGGTGGACGATCAGCCAGGACGAGGAAGGAACACCATGGCTTCAGACAAGAGCTTCCGGACCTAGAGCCTCTCGGTCCGCTACGGGGGGCTCGTCGCGCTCGACTCCGTGTCGATCACGGTCGAGCCTGGCGAGTTCGCCGGCTTGATCGGTCCGAACGGCGCCGGCAAGACAACGTTCATCGACGCCGTCACCGGCTTCGCCAAGGCGACCGGTGCCGTCGCGATGGGCGACCGGCAGCTGCTTCCGCTGCCCGCGTACCGCCGCGTCGAGGCTGGTGTCAGCCGCACGTTCCAGAGCCTGGAGCTGTTCGAGGACCTCACGGTGCGCGAGAACGTCCTGGTCTCGACCGAGGGATCGTCGTGGTGGTCGCCGGTCACCGAGTTCGTGAAGCCCCGCCGAGCCGCCCGCATCACGGGCATCGTCGAGGACGTGCTCGACCTCGTCGGGCTGGGCGAGCACATGGAGGCGTTCCCGCCGGATCTCTCGCTGAGTCAGCGCAAGCTGGTCAGCGTCGCCCGCGCCCTCGCGACGAAGCCCGACCTCCTGCTGCTCGACGAGCCGGCGGCCGGCCTCGACTCCGACGCCAGCCTGGCCCTGGGCCAGCAGCTCAAGCGAGTCGCGGAGCAGGGGATCGCCATCCTGCTGGTCGATCACGACATCAGCCTGATCCTCGACGTCTGCGAGCGCATCAACGTCCTCGACTTCGGCAAGCTCATCGCCGCCGGTCCCACCGACGAGGTCAAGGACGATCCGGCGGTGCTCGCGGCGTACCTGGGCCAGGACGTCCACGAGGCCGACGCGCTGGCGGGGGGAGCGGCATGACCGCGGCGATCGAGATGCGCGACGTCTCGGCGGGCTATGCAGGAGTCCCCGTCCTGCGAGGCGTCGACCTGCACGTCTCGACCGGAGAGGTCGTAGCCCTGCTGGGCGGCAACGGCGCCGGCAAGACCACGACGCTCCTGACGCTCGCCGGCATCCTGCCCAGCGAGGCCGGAGACGTGCGAGCGCTCGGAGAGCCGGTCCGTGCCGGACGCCCCCACGTGCAGGCGCGTCGCGGCATCGCGCTGGTGCCCGACGACCGATCCCTCTTCTTCAACCTCACGACCCGCGAGAACCTCCGCCTCGCGAGGACGCCGAAGGGCACGAGCCACGCAGACGTCGAGGCGCTGGTCCTCGACTACTTCCCGGCGCTCAAGCCCAAGCTCGGTGTCCGAGCCGGTCTGCTGTCAGGCGGTGAGCAGCAGATGCTCGCGGTCGGACGCGCGATGGTCACGCAGCCCAAGGTCCTGATGATCGACGAGCTCAGCATGGGCCTGGCCCCCATCGTGGTCACCCAGATGCTCCCGATCGTGCGACGCATCGCCGTCGAGCTCGGTGCCGGTGTGCTGCTGGTCGAGCAGCACATCGACCTGGTGCTGCAGCACTCCGACCGCGCCTACGTGCTCAACCGCGGGCGCGTCGTGCTCGAGGGCACGGCAGCCGATCTTCTCGCAGACAAGGCGCAGCTGCGCTCGAGCTACCTGGCCATGGAGGTCGCCTCATGAAAGACGTCCTGCTGTTCGCGATCCTCGGCACCGGAGCGGGCGCCGTCTACGCGATGATCGCGATGGGGATCGTCCTGATCCAGAAGGGCACGGGCGCCGTCAACTTCGCCCAAGGTGCCATCGCAGGTGCGTGCGCCATCTACTTCGGCGTCAGCACTGGCAACGACGGCACGCCGCTCGTCCAGGCTGCTCTGACGGCGGTCCTGGCCGCCGGCCTGGGCGGGCTGATCTTCTACGTCCTGGTCATGCGACCTCTCCGCAACGCCCCGTTGCTCGCCCGCATCGTCACGACCCTCGGACTCATGCTGGCCGTGCAGGGTCTGGCGAGCCAGGTCTGGAAGGTCCCGACCGTCATCGCCCCGGCCATCTTCCCGACCGACAGCATCGACGTGTTCGGCATCAACTTCGGTGTCGATCGTCTCTACCTGCTCGGCACCGCCGTCGTCCTGACGACCGTCCTCTGGGCCGTCTACCGCTTCACGCGATTCGGCATGGCGACCCGAGCCGTGGCCGAGAACGAGCAGGGTGCAGCACTGCTCGGCTACTCGCCCGACGTCATCGGGGCGGTCAACTGGATGCTCGGCTCGATGCTCGCAGCGCTCGCCGGTGTCCTGTTCGCGCCGATCACGGCACTCAACATCTCGACGCTGAGCCTGTTGGTCGTGCCGGCGCTGGCCGCTGCGCTCGTCGGCCGGTTCAACTCCTTCGGGCTCACGACGTTCGTGGCCGTCCTGATCGGCGTCGTGCAGTCGATCCTGACGCGGTTCGTGACGCAGCCGGGGATCAACGACGCGCTGCCGTTCGTGCTGATCGTCCTGGTGATGATCGCCTCCGGCGCCCTCATCCCGGGCCGCGGAACCCGCGAGGTCTCGCGCCTGCCGCTGGCACCGGCCGTCAAGGGCCGCGCCGTCCCCCTGACGCTGATCGGCGTCGTCCCGGTGATCGGGCTCCTGACCCTGGGCAGCACGTACCGCGACGCCATCTCGACCAGTCTCGTGATGATCATCCTGGCCCTCTCGGTCGTCATCGTGACGGGCTTCGTGGGACAGATCTCGCTGATGCAGATGGCGTTCGCAGGCATCGCTGCCTTCGTCGTGTCGAAGCTCGCGGTCGAGATGGGCATCCCGTTCCCGCTGCCGATCCTGATCGCCGGCATCGTCGTCGTCCCGATCGGCATCCTGCTGGGCCTCCCGGCGCTGCGCGTGCGAGGCATCAGCCTGGCCGTCGTCACGCTCGGCGCCGCCGTGGCGATCTCGAGCTTCGTGTTCGGCAACTCCGCCTGGACCGGCGGGGCGGACGGCAGCAAGGTGCCGGCGCCCGAGCTCTTCGGGTGGTCGGTCGACGCGGTCGCCCACCCCGCACGGTTCGGCATCTTCGCCGCCCTCGTGACGGTCGCCCTCGTGGCGGGCGTCATGAACATCCGGCTGTCCTCGCTCGGTCGTCGCATGCTGGCGGTTCGCAGCAACGAGCGGGCCGCGGCGGCGGCCGGCATCAACGTGTCGATGACGAAGCTGCAGGCGTTCGCCCTGTCGGCCTTCGTGGCCGGGATCGGCGGCGGTGTGCTGGGCTACCAGATCGGTGCGGTCGCCTTCACGCGGTTCGTGCCGATCGCGTCGATCTCGCTGCTGGCGCTGGTCTACATCGGCGGAGTCGCCACGGTCTACGGTGCGGTGACAGCCGGCATCCTGGCCAACGGCGGCGTCCTCTACGTGCTCCTGACGTCGGTCGACGGGATCTCGTCCTGGTGGATCGTCCTGTCGGGCGTCCTGCTGATGTTCAACGCGGTCGTGCAGCCCGACGGCATCGCGGTCGCCCTCAGGCAACAGGCGGGTTGGGTCGCGTCGAGGGTGCGGCGCGACCCTGGCAGCGACGCCCGGCCGTCCGCGGACGTTCCCGCCGCAGCGCGGCTCTGACCGCACGGCACCACGGCCATCTCGGTGGCCCTCCAGTTCTGAACCTCGGGGTCAGCATCCACACCGTTGATCAATGCTTGATAGGAGCATCGTCATGAAGTTGAACCATGTCATCCGCACGTCAGCCGTCGCGCTGGCGCTGGCCCTGGGGGTCTCGGCCTGCGGGTCGAGCTCGAGCGACGGCGGGTCGGGCGAGTCGAAGGCCGGTTCCGTGGCCCTGCCGAAGGGCGACCCCATCGTCTTCTACGACATCACCGATGCCACCGGCCTGGGCGCCGTCAGTGCAGCGATCTCGCAGTTCACGGTGGGCGAGAAGGCCGCTCAGGACTACCTCAACGCGCAAGGTGGCATCGACGGACGTCCGGTGCTGATCAAGACGTGCGACAGCAAGGCCGATCCGGCCGCCACGACAGCGTGCGCGCAGAAGGCCGTGCAGGAGAAGGCCGTCGCGAAGCTGGGGCTGTCGGTCGCGTGGGGCGAGAACGGCTTCCCGGTGCTCAAGAAGGCAGGCATCCCGAGCCTGAACCCGCCGGTCAACCCGCAGGACATGAAGGACGGCGAGGACAGCTTCGTGATGGCCGGCTCCTCGGAGTACGAGGCGCAGGTGCAGTACGTCGCCGAAGACCTCAAGGCCAAGAACATCGTCGTCTTCACCGATGAGAACCCCAGCGGCCAGGATCACTACAACCGTGTCGTCGCCTACGACAAGGCCAAGGGCTACGGCATGAAGATCACGCCCGTGTACCTGCCCGGTGGGACGGCCGACCCGACGCCGTTCGTCGCCAAGGCCGTCCAGCTCAAGCCCGATGCCGTGCTGACGAACCAAAGTGGCGCGCAGGCCGTGTCGGCGTACACCGCCTTCTCGCAGCAGGGCTACCCGGCCGACAAGATCTTCGGCCAGGGCGGCGGTGCCGACTACGAGAGCTTCTTCGACAAGGTCGACGGCAAGATCGCCAACGGTGCGACGTTCAGCTACGCGTTCGCGAGCCCCGACAACATGGACGATCCCGAGGTCAAGCTGTACCGCGACGCGATGAAGAAGTACGCCGGCAAGGAGGGCAAGTCCGAGTTCTACCAGTGGGGCTTCTCCAACGTCATGACGCTGGCCGAGATCGCCAAGAAGACCGGTGTCGACTCGTTCGACGCCGCGTCCCTCAAGAGCTTCCTCACGACGGTCGAGGACTTCCCGGCCTTCATGGGTCAGCCGCTCAGCCGCACGTATGCGACGAAGGCGGCGCCGGCCATGATCCGTCCGCAGATCCAGATCGTCCAGTACAAGGACGGCGAGCTCAAGACGCTCAAGGACTGGTTCAACCCGTACGAGGGCATGAGCTGACCTGACCCCTGCCCCCGCCCCGCCG
>JBEVGQ010000052.1:0-22251 GCA_040511655.1 Aeromicrobium sp.
CCCCAGATGCGCGCGAAGCCGCAGACCAGCGTCGTCCCGTAGAGCGCCTTGAACTCGTCGAACCGGCTGCCGTCGACGACGCGGGCGATCACCTCGCGCACGTCGTAGGGCGCGCGCACGTCGGACGGGACGACGCCGTAGAGTTCCTCCGGGTCGTAGGCCGGCGGTTCCGGCTCGGCCAGGGTCAGCTCGTGGGTCTTGGTGGTGTTCAGGTTGGCGACGATGCGGCGGACGATGGCCAGCGCGTGCTCGTCGTTCTCGGCCACGTGGTCGACGACGCCGGAGCGGCGGCCGTGGGTGTCGGCGCCGCCCAGCTCCTCGGCGGTGATCACCTCGCCGGTCGCGGCCTTCACCAGCGGCGGGCCGCCCAGGAAGATCGTGCCCTGGCCGCGCACGATGATGGTCTCGTCGCTCATGGCCGGGACGTAGGCGCCGCCGGCGGTGCAGGAACCCATGACGCAGGCGATCTGGGCGATGCCCTCCGCGCTCATCCGCGCCTGGTTGTAGAAGATGCGCCCGAAGTGCTCGCGATCGGGAAACACCTCCGCCTGCAATGGCAGAAACGCCCCGCCGGAATCAACCAGATAAATCGCTGGAAGATTGTTCTCCTCCGCGATCTCCTGGGCCCGCAGGTGCTTCTTGACCGTCATCGGGAAGTACGTGCCGCCCTTGACCGTGGCGTCGTTGGCGACGATGACGCACTCGCGACCGCTGACGCGCCCGATGCCGGTGATGACGCCGGCGCTCGGCACGGCGTAGTCGTCGTCCGGCGCGCCGTACATGCCGAAGGCCGCCAACGCGCCGATCTCGAGGAAGGGCGAGCCGGGATCGAGAAGACGGTCCACACGATCGCGCGGCAGCAGCTTGCCGCGGGCGACGTGCCGGTCGCGGGCCGTCGCGCTGCCGCCCGTCCGGACGGTCGCGAGTCGCTCACGCAGCTGGTCGACGAGTTCACGCATGGCGCCACGATAGCAGACGAGGTTAACGATTGTTAACCTCTCGTCTGTGCCGTTCTAGACTGTGTCGGTGACCATCACCCGGCGCGAACAGATCCTCGACACCGCCGCCACCTTGTTCGCCGAGCGAGGCTTCCACGGCGTCTCTGTGCACGACATCGGCAGCGCCTGCGGCATCTCCGGGCCGGCCCTCTACAAGCACTTCGCCGGCAAGGACGACATCCTCACCCAGTCGCTCATCGGCATCAGCGAGCGGCTGCTCGCCGAGGGACGCCAGCGCACGCAGACCGCCCAGACGTCCGAGCAGGCCCTGGCCGCCCTGATCGACTGGCACATCGAGTTCGCCCTCGGACATCCCGCGCTGATCGTCATCCAGGAGCGCGAGTGGACCAACCTCGGCGCCGACGGACGCCGCGAGGTGCGCACGCTGCAGCTGGCCTACATCGACATCTGGGTCGACACCGTACGGCAGCTGCGCGACGACCTCGACGCGCCCGAGGCCCGCGCGGTCGTGCAGGCGACCTTCGGGCTCATCAACTCGACGCCGCACAGCGCGCGCATCAGCGAGTCGTCGATGGCGTCCCGGCTTGCTCGGATGGCGCGAGCGGCCCTGCGGGCATGACGCCTCGGCGCCGGCTGATCGTGGCCGCCGCGACGCCGGCGAGCATCACCGCACCGCCGACGACCTCCAGGGCAGACGGCACCTCGTCCTGCACGATCCACGCGGCGGCGATGCCCACGACCGGCACGAGAAGGACGAACGGGACGACGGCGCTGGCGGGATAGCGCGCGAGCAGCGAGTTCCAGATGCCGTAGCCGATCAGCGACGCGCCGATCGCGGTGTAGGCCGTGCTGGCGATCGCGACCCCCGACAGGTTCGTCAGCGCACGGGCCACCTCGTCGCCGCCGTCGACCACCAGGGACAGCACGAAAGCCGGTACCGGCACGACGAGCGCCGACCACACCACCATCGAGAAGCCCGACTGCACGCCGGCGGCCCGCGCGATGACGTTGCCCGTCGCCCACGACAGCGACGCGCCGAGCATGACGAGCACCGGCAGCACCGGTGCGGACGCCCCGTGCGCCACCACGACCAGCACGAGCCCGGCGGTGCCGATCAGGGCTCCGACCACCTGGCGTCGCGTCGGCACCTCCCGGATGACGGCCGCGGCGATGACGATCGTGAAGATCACCTGCGCCTGCAGCACCAGTGATGCCAGCCCGGCCGGCATGCCGAGGTCGAGCGAGATGTAGAGCAGGCTGAACTGGCCGAGGCTCATGAACGTCCCGACCGCCACGACCGCCTGCCACGAGGCGGCGGGGCGGGGGACGAAGAACACCAGCGGGATCGCCACGAGCACGAAGCGCATCGCCAGGAACAGCAGGGGCGGCACGCCGTCGAGCCCCTCGTCGATCACCACGAAGTTGGCGCCCCACAGCAGCATCACGCCGATGGCGAGCAGGCTGTGCTTGGGCGACATGGTTCCTAGTGTGGACGAGTGGCGCAGTCGCGTCGCGAGTGGCGCGTTCTGGCGGGACGCGCCGTCTCAAGAACGACGAACTGCGCGACTCGCGGGTCAGGCGTGCTTGAGGGTGCGCCAGGAGACCAGTGCAGCCAGCAGCGCGATGACGATCGCCGCCGCCGAGGTGTACTGCACGCCCAGGTCGAAGGCGGCGCGCGCGGACTCGAGCACGCCGTCGCCCACCTCGTTGGGGTAGTGCTTCGCGACCTCGACGGTGCCGCCGAGGGTCTCGAACGCGCCCTGCCTCTCGCCCCACTGCAGCATCGCCGGGTACGTCAGGTGCGACCGGTACGTCGAGGTCAGCACCGTGCCCAGCACCGCCGTGCCGAGCACCGCGCCGATCTCGTAGGCCGTCTCGGAGATCGCCGACGCGGCTCCGGCCTTCGACGACGGGACGCTCGACAACATGACGTCGTTGGTCAGCGTCTCGGCCATCCCGATGCCGATGCCCATGACGGTGAACGCGACGGCGACCGACATCACCGACGGCACGTCGGTCAACGCCGTGATGGCGTAGCCCGTGGCTGAGGCCACGAAGCTGGCCGTGACGAGCGACCGGATGCTGACGACGTTGACCAGCCGCACTGCCACGAATCCCGCGACCACGGTGGCCAGCAGGCCCGGCAGCAGCACCAGCGCGGCGTCCATCGCCGTCAGGCCAAGCACCAGCTGCAGCAGCTGCGCGCCGAGGAACAGGAAGCCCGTCAGCCCCATCAGGCTCAGCAGGTTGGCGACGATCGCGCCGCTGAACACGCGGTTGCCGAACAGGGTCAGGTCGATCATCGGCGACGGGCTGGTGCGCAGCCGGTGCACGAGGGCCCACGCCGAGATGATGCCGACCGCGAACGCCGTCAGCGTCAGGTCGGACAGCCCGTGCTCGGCGAGGTTCTTGACGCCGAACACCAGCGGCAGCATGGCCCCCAGCGACAGGACGATCGCGAAGGGGTCGAGCGGGCTCGGCGACGGATCGCGCGACTCCGGCAGCAGCGCGAGGGCCAGCGGCACCAGGACGATCACGATCGGGACGTTGATCAAGAACACCGAGCCCCATGACGCGTGGCCCAGCAGCCAGCCGCCCAGCACCGGTCCGAGCGCGGCGCCGCCGGAGAACATCGCGGCCCACGAGGCGATCGCGAGCCGGCGGTCGCGCGGGTCGTGGAAGACGTTGCGGATCAGCGACAGCGTCGACGGCATCAGCGTCGCGCCGAACACGCCCTGCAGGGCCCGGGCGCCGAGCAGCATCTCGGGGCTGGCGCTGTAGGCGGCGACGAGCGACGCGGCACCGAAGCCGACCGTGCCGATCAGCAGCAGCCGGCGACGGCCGAAGCGGTCGCCGATGGCGCCCATCGCGATGAGCAGGCCGGCGAGCATGATCGCGTAGAGATCGACGATCCACAGCAGCTGCGTGCCCGTGGGCTTGAGGTCGACGCTGATCGCGGGCAGCGCGAAGCTCAGCACGGTGTTGTCGACCGACACCATGAGCACGGGCAGCATGAGCACCGCCAGCGCTGCCCACTCACGGGGTCCAGCCCTGTGTGCGGTCATGGTTCCGGTGGTGTTGCGGATGATGGTCATGTCGTCCTCCTCACGGTGGTTTGTCGTCCGATCTACTATACCGTCTGGACGGTTTAGTAACGACCCCGGTCGTGGTGACGTTGATCTCTGTAGAGTTGCGCCATGGCGGCCACGGAACGTTCCACGAGAGACCGTCTGCTCGACGCCTTCGAGACGCTCCTCTTCTCGGCCGGCAGCCGCTCGGCCACGCTCGACGCCGTCGCGTCGCACGCCCAGGTCTCCAAGGGTGGGCTGCTGTACCACTTCCACAGCAAGGACGAGCTCGTCGAGGGCATGCTCACCCGCCTGCGCGAGCAGGGCCGCGCCGACGTCGAGAAGATGCGCACCGCCAAGAAGGGGCCCGTCGACTTCTACCTGACCACCTCGATCAACACAGGCAGCGACTTCGACCGGGCCCTGATCGCCGCCGGACGCATCGCGCAGGAGAACGACTCGCGCGCGTCCGATGCCCTCGGCGACCTGCGCGAGTGGTGGTTCGCCGTGCTGCTCGAGCACCTCGAGGACGAGTCGCTGGCCCGCACGATCCAGCTGATCGGTGACGGCCTCTACTTCGACGACACCACGGGCCTCAACGAGAAGAACGCCCTCAAGCACGTCCGCGACGTGCTCACGCGCCTCGGCGCGCTCTGAGCCTGCCGCCCGCTGGTCGAGCGGCGCCGGACCCGCAGCGAGGTGCAGTGTTCACCTGATGTCGGGGTGACGGCCACGCCGTCGTCACCCGTCGAGCGTGCCCTGGAGTCATGACACTCCTCTCACCAGGACCCATCACCCCGCACGTACGCCGCGCCGCCCATGTCATCGGGGCCGCCGCACTCGCCACCGGCCTCACGGCCGTACCGGCCACCGCCACCCCGACCCCGGTCATCGACCGACGTCACGCCGCACCGCCGAAGCACGCCCAGCCCGTCACGGTCTTCGCCCACCGCGGCGCGTCCGGCTACCGGCCGGAGCACACGCTGGCGGCCTACCAGCTGGCGATCCGGATGGGCGCCGACTACATCGAGCCCGACCTCGTCAGCACCAAGGACGGCGTGCTCGTCGCCCGTCACGAGAACGAGATCAGCGGCACCACCGACGTCGCCGACCACCCCGAGTTCGCCCAGCGCAAGACCACCAAGACGATCGACGGGGTCGCGGTCTCGGGCTGGTTCACCGAGGACTTCACCCTCCGCGAGCTGCGCACGCTGCGCGCCAAGGAGCGCCTGCCCGGCGTGCGGGCCGGCAACACGCGCTACGACGGACGGTTCCAGGTGCCGACGTTCGACGAGATCCTCGACCTGGTGAAGCGCGAGGGCCGCAAGCAGGGCCGGACGATCGGCGTCGCCCCCGAGACCAAGCACCCGACGTACTTCCGGTCGATCGGGTTGCCGCTGGAGCGGCCGCTGCTGCGTTCCCTGCGCCTGGCCGGCCTCGACTCGCGCCGCTCGAAGGTCGTCATCCAGTCGTTCGAGACGACCAACCTGCGTCAGCTGTCGCGCGAGACCAAGGTCAAGCTCGTGCAGCTGACCTCGGCGACCGGCGCCCCGTACGACCTCGTCGCGCAGGGCGACCCCCGCACGTACGCCGACCTGATGTCACCCGCCGGCCTGCGGCGCGTGGCGACGTACGCCGACTGGCTGGGCCCCGAGAAGAACAGCGTCATCCCGCGCGACGCGTCCGGGTTCCTCGCCCAGCCCACCACGGTCGTCGCCGACGCCCACCGGGCCGGGCTCAAGGTCGTCGTCTACACGTTCCGCGACGAGAACCAGTTCCTGCCGGCCGACTTCCGCACCGGCGACGACCCCAACGCCAAGGGCGATGTCTTCGGCGAGCTGCAGGCCTTCTTCGGCACCGGCATCGACGCCGTGTTCAGCGACTACCCCGACACCGCGGTGGCCGCGCGCGACTTCTGGGAAGACAGGGACTGACCCGATCCCCACCCCACCCAGCCCAGAAGTGCGGAGATCCGGACCGAATCGGGCGCTCAAAAGCGTCCGCTTCTCCGCATTTCTGGGCTAGGCGTCGATCCACGAGATGCCGGACGGCTCGACCGTCGCGCGTCCCGTGCTCGCAGCGGCGACGTCAGCGGTGAATCGTCCCGGGTCCGAGACGCCCACCGTGAAGACCACCTCGGCGCCGTACTCGACGTCCGAGACGGCTCCGAGCGAGCGCAGGCGGTGGTCGAGGGCTCCAGCATCGGCGACCGGCGCCGAGACACGCATCGTGTGGAGCAGGCGGCGCTCCTGCGTCCCGGCCGCGTCGAGCGCGGCGGCCACCGCGTCGCCGTAGGCGCGCACCAGGCCACCGGCCCCGAGCAGCGTCCCGCCGAACCAGCGGGTGACCACCGCGACGACGTCGCTGACGTCGCGCCGGGTCAGCACCTCGAGCATCGGGGCTCCGGCCGTCCCAGCCGGTTCGCCGTCGTCGTTCGAGCGCCGCAGCGACGCGTCGGGCCCGATCACGAACGCACTGCAGTGGTGCCGTGCGTCGTGGTGCTCCCGGCGGACGGCTGCGATGGCCTCGCGCGCCCCGGCCTCGTCGTCGATGCGCGTGACGACGGCGAGGAACCGGGAGCGCCTGACCTCGATCTCGGCCGTGGCCGACCGGGCGACGGTGCGGTAGGTGCTCAGCTCTTGCGGAGCTTGAGGAAGATGCTGGGGCCGAAGTCGGACTTGGCCAGACGCTTCTGGCTGATGCGCTCGGCGGCCAGCATGACGCTCTTGGGCAGGACCTTCTTGACCTTCTGGCTGCGCAGGTTGGAGACCGAGAGCTTGCTGTCGAGCACCAGCCCGGCGGCGGCCAGCTGGCCCACCACGGTGTCGATGTTGTGGTTGACGAACGCGATCGCGTCGGGCTCGTCGGCCTTGGTCTGACGGATGTCGACCGGCTCGACCGGCAGCGGCGTGCCCAGCTTCTTGTGACGGCGACGGTTCTTGAAGTGGCCGTAGTTGGCGACCTCGATGATCGCGGTGCCGCCCGGGGCCAGCACGCGGGAGATCTCGGCGAACTCGGCCGACGGCTCGGGGATGTGGTGCATGACGCGCACCATCGTGATCAGGTCGAGCTCGCCGTCGGCGAACAACAGGGCGTCGGCCTGCATCTGCACCTGCTTGATGTCGGTGCCGGCCAGCACCTTCTTGGCGGCCTCGAGCTGGGTGGCGGCCGGCTCGGCCAACGTCACCTCGTCGGAGAACGTGCGCAGCAGCAGGCAGAGACGACCGAAGCCGCCGCCGATGTCAGCAGCCTTGCGGTAGTGGTTGCCCTTGAGCAGGCGCCGGATGGCGATGTGCTCGGCACCGTTCTCGTAGTCGCGGTTGTCCCAGTACTTGGTGTAGTCGTAGTCGCGCTCGTACTGGTTGGCGACCTTCTTGGACGGCTCGTTGTGATCAGTCACTGTGGAACCCTAGCAACCGTCCTTCGGTCGCTGCGCTCCCTCACGCGACTTCGTCGCTAGGACGCGTGGGTGCGGGGACCGAACTCGGGCTTCTGCTTCGCTGCCCCTGCCGTGCGGGCGATCGAGGTGTTGCGGGCCCTGAACATCGCGGCCTGCAGCTTGCGCTCCAGACGCCACGCCTGACGCGCGCTGCCGCGACGTGTGCCGTAGACCAGCTGCTTGGTCGCGGCGACGGAGTCGGGCGACCGCTCGACGATCTGGTCGACGAGCGCCAGTGCCGCGGCGAGGGGATCGTCGACGGCCTCGGTCGCCAGGCCGAGCTCGGCGGCCCGCGACCCCGAGAACGACTCGCCCGTGATCGCCAGGCGCATCAGGACGTCGGCCGGCAGCAGCTCGCTGAACGGCAGGGTGCCGGCCATGTCGGGCACGAGGCCCCACTTCGCCTCGAGGATCGCCCAGGTGGAGTCGGTGGTCGTGAACCGGAAGTCGGCGCACGCCGCGAGCTGCAGGCCCGCGCCGTAGCAATGGCCCTGCACGACGGCGATGACGGGCACCGGCAGCTCGCGCCAGACCTGGTTGACGTACTGGAAGCGGTTGAGGCGGCGCGGTCCGGCGAAGAAGAACTTCTTGACCCTGCCCTTGTCGGCGAAGGCAGCACCGAAGTCGAGGCCAGCGCTGAACGAGCGTCCGGCGCCGCGCAGCAGCACGGCCCGCACGTGGCGGTCGGCCCGCAGCGACTCGGCTGCGGCGATGAGCTCGTCGATCGTGTCGAGGTCGATCCCGTTGAGCTTGTCGGGACGATTGAGCGTGACGTGGGCGATCTGGCCGTCGATCTCGACGAGCACACGTGATGCGGTCATGGCCTCAACCTACCCGCCGGTAGGCGGCGACTCAGCCGACGAGCACTCAGCCGACGAGAGACGTGATGCGCGCGACCGTCGACTCGAGGCTGACGCTGACCGTCGCCTGACCGCGCGCATCCGGGCGTTCGGGCCAGCCCGGCCCGCCGAGGATCGCCGTGGTCGGCGGCACCATGCTCGTGACCACCTGCCACATCTCGTCGTCCTCCGTGCGGGGAAGGGAGGCCCACACGAACACGATCGTCGGCCGCAGGTTGGCGGTCATGCTGGCCAGCGCCTTGGCCGGGAACTGCGCGCCGAGCACGTGGCAGGCGCGTCCCGCGTCGGCGAGCGCCGCCTCGAGGGCGATCAGGGGCATCGAGTGCAGATCGCTCTCGGCGCTCGCCAGGACGATCGTGGGGCCGCTGGAGTCGAGTCGTCCGGCCGCCCGCGTGTGCGCGCGCAGCTCGCCGACGACCACCTCGCTGGTCAGGTGCTCGGCCTCGATGCCGAGCCTGCCCTCCGACCACTCGCGGCCGATGCGGATGAGGGCCGGGGCGATGACGCCCGTCCAGGCGGCGATGGCGCCGTCGCGGCGCAGGGCCCCACCGACCAGCGACCGGATGCGCTCGGGCTCGTAGTCGCGCGAGGCGGCGATGATGCCGTCGACGACCTCGGGATGGTCGAGATCGTCGCCGTGGTCGTCGCCTGCGGCCTCGACGAGCGCCTTCGCGAGACCGTCGACCGACGTGGACTGCGCCACCCGGGCCGCCTCCATCGGCGGCGCCCCACGGGCGATCAGGGCCTTGATCAACATGACCCGCTCGATGTCGGTCTCGGTGTACCGGCGGTGGCCCCCAGCCGTTCGGTGGGTCGGGCCGACGCCGTAGCGACGCTCCCACGTGCGCAGGGTCGAGGCGGCGATGCCGAGCCTGTCGGCGACCGAGCCGACGTTCCAGACGATCGCTGCCGGCGCTTGCGCGTCGGGCTCGGGGATCGACATGTGCCCAGCATAGAACTTGTTCACCCTCTTGCTCTTTGAACAAGTTTTGAGTAAGTTTCGAATAGAATCCTGTTCGGGGGTTTGGTTCGTGTCATTGAGGGGAATAAACACACCATGGTCAACGTCAACCGCCTCCCGGGTCCGATGATGGACGCGTACGAATGGCAGTACAAGGGCGCCTGCATGGGCGTCGACAGCTCCGTGTTCTTCTCGCCCGAGGCCGAGCGCGGAGCCAAGCGCGAGCGGCGCGAGCAGGCAGCCAAGCAGCTATGCATGACATGCCCGGTGATCGAGCGGTGCCGCCAGCACGCCCTCGCCGTCCGTGAGCCGTACGGAGTGTGGGGCGGACTGACCGAGGGTGAGCGTGCCGCGCTCGCCCGACAGGAGAAGATCGCCAGCTGACTGGCCGGCGCTATCGCACACCGCACCACGCGGTGGCGTCCCAGTCGCCAACCCCGCAGGAGCACGTATGACCGATGCACTGAACGGCAAGAAGATCGCCTTCCTCACCTCGCAGGTAGGAGTCGAGAAGGCTGAGCTCGTCTCTCCGTGGCAGGCGGTGATCGACGCCGGCGGCACGCCGACGCTCATCGCGCCCGAGAAGGAGCCCGTGCAGTCGATGGTCGGTGACGTCGACAAGGACGACACCTTCGACCCCGACCAGACCGTCGCCGACTCCTCCGTCGCCGACTTCGACGCGCTGGTGCTTCCCGGCGGCACCGTCAATGCCGATCACGTCCGCGCCGACGCCGCGTCCGTCGCCCTCGTGAAGGCCTTCGTCGACGCCGCCAAGCCCGTCGCAGCGATCTGCCACGGGCCGTGGGCCCTCGTCGAGGCCGGAGTCCTGCCGGGCAAGACCCTCACCTCGTTCCCGAGCCTGCAGACCGACATCACCAACGCCGGCGGCACGTGGGTCGACGAGACCGTCTTCCACTGCCCTGCGGGCGGCTGGGACCTCGTCACGTCGCGCAACCCCGACGACCTCGACAACTTCAACGCCACCCTCACCGACGTCTTCGCGAAAGCCTGAGGCCCGCCGTGCCCGCACACACCACCAGCAAGGCGCCTGGAAAGACCCCCAGCACCTCGGCCAAGATTCTCTACCGCCCGGTCGGCATCGTCAGCTCCATCGCCGGCGGCCTCGTGGCGAGCCTGATCTTCAAGCAGGTCTGGAAGCGGGTCAGCGCCGGCGACGGAGTGGATCCTCCGGGGCCGCTGGAGTCGGAGTACGACTTCAAGGAGATCCTGCTCGCCGCCGTGATCCAGGGGGCGATCTACTCGGTGGTCAAGACGATCATCCAGCGCCAGGGCGCCCGCACGTTCGAGCGGGCGACCGGCGAGTGGCCCGGATCGTGAGCACCACGGCCGACGTCCTCGGCGATGCGTTCGACCGCATCGGCGACGGCGTCGTCGAGCTGGTCGACGGCATGTCGCCCGCCGACCTCGTGCGCCGCGTCGCCCCCGGGGCCAACACGGTGGCATGGCTCGTGTGGCACCTGCTGCGCGTGCAGGACGACCACGTCTCCGACGTCGCCGGCACCGAGCAGGTCTGGTTCTCCGGCGGCTGGCACGACCGGTTCGGCCTGCCGTTCGAGCCCGGCGCGACGGGCTACGGCCAGACGCCCGACGAGGTGTCAGCCGTGCACACGACGTCCGAGCTGCTCACCGGCTATGCACGCGAGGTCTCGGCAGCGACGCGAGCGTTCGTGTCGACGCTCACTGACGACGATCTCGACCGCGTCGTCGACGAGGGCTGGGACCCGCCGGTCACCCTGGCGGCGCGTCTGGTCAGCGTCATCGGCGACGACCTCAAGCACCTGGGACAGGCCGAGTACGCCAAGGGCCTGTCCTGACAACCTGGCCCGTCTAGTCGGCGAAGCGCTGCATGAAGGTGCGGAACCGCTCGTTGCGCATCGACTCCGCCTGCGCCCACGACTCGAACTCCAGCGACGTGGCCAGGTCGGACGTCGACGCGATGCGCACGGACTGCTTGATGTCGGACATCAGCCGGGGCTCGCGACCCGCATAGAGACCCGCGAGCTCGAGCGCCGCCGCGAGGGGATCGTCGGCCAACCGGTCGGCAAGGCCGATCGAGACCGCCTCGTCCGCACCGATCACGGCACCCGAGAACAGCGCCGCCGTCGCCCGGCCGCGCCCGATGCGCTCGGTGAGCATCCAGCTGCAGCCCCCGCCGGGGTGCAGGCCGATCTCGGCGAAGGTCGGACCGAAGCCTGCATGCGGCCCCGCGACGATGACGTCGCACGCCAGCGCGACGTTCATCCCCGCGCCGATCGCTGCACCGTTGACCGCGGCGATCGTCGGAATCGTGAGGTCGCGGATGCCGAGGAACGACGCGTAGACCTTCATGAGGTGGTCGCGCATCTCGTCGGTCGGACGGTCGAGGTCGCCGAACAGGTTGGCGAGGTTCGCCCCGGCGCAGAAGCCCTTGCCCGCGCCGGTGACGACGAGCGCTCGGGCATCCGCATCGTCCGCGACGGTCGCCACGACGGCCGCCAGCTCGTCGAGCAGCGCCCAGTCGAGCGCGTTGCGTCGCTCGGGAGCGTTGAGGGTCAGCAGGCGGACGGGACCGTCGGAGTCGAGCAGCACGAGTGACATGCCGCGACGATAGCCCGTCCGCCGATGCTCAGAGCCCGTCGGCGAGGCGGTAGTACGCCTGGTTCCAGCGCAGCTCCTGCTGGAATCGACGCGGCGTGGTGCCGGCGTCGATGTGCACCAGCTCGGTGCGCAGGATCTCGGCGAGGTCGTCGAACGCCTCGGCCCCGACCGCGGTCGTCAGCACCGTGTGGTGCGGGCCGCCCGCCATGAGCCAGGCCTCGGCGGAGGTCGTCAGCGACGGCTGCGCCTCCCACACCGCGCAGGCCACCGGCAGGCTCGTCAACGGCTCGTCGGGCTCGACCAGCGTGATGTCGTTGGCCGTGAGGCGGAACCGGTCGCCCAGGTCGGCCAGGCCCACGACGATCCCCTCCCCCGGGTCGGCGAGGAACTTGAGCCGCACCGGGTCCTCGCGGTTGCCCATGCTCAAGGGGTGGGCCTCGGCGCTCGGACGTCCGCTCGTGATGGTCGGGCAGACCTCGAGCATGTGCGCACCCAGCGACTTCTGGCGTCCGGGCTCGAGGTGGTACGTGTAGTCCTCCATGAACGAGGTGCCCCCCGGGAGCCCCTCGGCCATGGTCTTGGTGACTCGGACCAGCACGGACGTCTTCCAGTCGCCCTCGCCGCCGAAGCCGTACCCGTCGGCCATGAGCCGCTGCACCGCGATGCCCGGCAGCTGCCGCAGGCCGCCGAGGTCCTCGAAGTTGGTCGTGAAGGCCCCGTAGCCGCCGGCCTCGAGGAAGCGCCGCATGCCCACCTCGAGCTGCGCGGCGTACCGCAGCGTCTCGTGGCGGTCGCCGTCGACGCGCAGCTCGGGCGCGATGTCGTAGAGGTCGGTGTACTCGGCCACGACCTTGTCGACGGCCCCGGGCTCGACCTCGTCGACCACGTCGACGAGGTCGTTGACGCCGAACGTGTTGACCGAGACGCCGAAGCGTCGCTGCGCGTCGACCTTGTCGCCCTCGGTGACCGCGACGTCGCGCATGTTGTCGCCGAAGCGAGCCAGCCGCAGGCTGCGCATGTCGTGCGCCGCGGTGGCCGCACGCGTCCAGGTGGCGATGCGCTCGCCCACGGCCGGGTCGCTGACGTGCCCCGCGACGGTCTTGCGCGGCACGCGCAACCGGGTCTGGACGAAACCGAACTCGCGGTCGCCGTGCGCGGCCTGGTTGAGGTTCATGAAGTCCATGTCCAGCGTCGACCACGGGATGTCGCGGTGCCACTGCGTGTGCAGGTGCAGGAACGGCTTCTGCATCGCCTCGAGGCCCTGGATCCACATCTTGGCCGGCGAGAACGTGTGCATCCAGCCGATCAGGCCGACGCACGAGTCGTCCGCATTGGCCTCGAGCATCACGCGGCGGATGGCGTCGGCCGTGGTCAGCACGGGCTTCCAGACCACGGGTACCGGGATGCGCTCGTCGTCGTCGACCATCGCCGCCACCTCGCGCGACTGCTGCGCCACCTGGGCGAGCGTCTCCTCGCCGTACAGACCCTGGCTTCCGGTGAGGAACCAGACGGTGCGCTCGCGCGCGTGCTCGTGCTGCGTGCTCATGGATCTCCCTCGGGGCTACTGCCCGTAGACGTTCTGGTAGCGGTCGAACAGGCTCGACACCTGGTGATCGGGGATGGTCACGGGCTCGCCCAGCTGGCGGGCGACGTGCACCGTGCGGGCCACGTCCTCGCACATCACGGCGGCCTTGACCGCCGCGCGGGCATCCTTGCCGATCGAGAAGACCCCGTGGTTCTGCATCAGCACCGCGGGCGACCGGCTGCCCTGCAGCGTCTCGACGATGCCGCGACCGATCGAGTCGTCGCCGATGAGGGCGAACGGGCCGACCGGCACCGGACCACCGAACTCGTCGGCCATCATCGTCAGGACGCACGGGATGGCCTCGGCTCGCGAGGCCCAGGCCGTGGCGTAGGTGGAGTGCGTGTGCACGACGCCACCCACGTGCGGCATGTGCCGGTAGACGTAGGCCTGCGCCGCGGTGTCGGAGCTGGGGGCGAGGTCGCCCTCGACGACCTGGCCGTCCAGATCGCACAGCACCATCGACTCAGGGGTCAGGTCGTCGTACGAGACGCCACTGGGTTTGATGACCATGAGGTCGTGGCCGGGCACGCGGGCCGACACGTTGCCGGCCGTCCAGACGACCAGCTGGTAGCGGGTGAGCTCGGCGTGCAGCGCACAGACCTCGGCGCGCAGAGCCGCGAGCGTGGCGTGGACGTCGCGGGTGACCGTCATGCGTCGACCACCGCACCCGACGAGGCCAGGGCGCTGCGGCGGATCGCGCGCAGGCCGTGCATGATCTGTCGCTCGCGGCGCCCGAAGTGGTCGTGCAGGGCGGTGAAGACCGCGAACAGCTCGTCGTACACGAGGGCCCGAGCCTCGTCGGGGACGTAGACGGCTCGGTGGACCGAGCCGAGAGCCTTCGCGGCTGCACGTATGTCGGCATACGCGCCGGCCGCGACGGCGGCATGGAGGGCAGAGCCGAGTGCGGGGCCCTGCTCGGAACCGACGACGGACAGCGGCAGGCGCATGACGTCGGCGTAGATCTGCATCAGCAGCGGGTTCTTGGACAGGCCACCGGCGACGACGAGCTCGTCGACCGGCACGCCGCTGGCGGTGAACGCCTCGATGATCGTGCGCGCGCCGAATGCCGTCGCCTCGATCAGCGCGCGGTAGACGTCTTCGGGACGGGTCGCGAGCGTCTGACCGACCACGAGGCCCGAGAGCTCGTGGTCGACCAGCACCGATCGGTTGCCGTTGTGCCAGTCGAGCGCCACCAGGCCGTGCGCGCCGACGGGCTGCTGCGACGCCAGGGCCGTCAGGTGCTCGTGAACGCTGACGCCCGCCGCCGCGGCCGCCTCGTGCACGTACGGGGGGACGCCGTGCTCGACGAACCAGCCGAAGATGTCGCCGACGCCGCTCTGCCCTGCCTCGTAGCCCCAGCTGCCCTCGACGATGCCGCCGTCGACGACGCCGCACATGCCGGGCACCTCACGCAGCACGCCGGCGCTCATCACGTGGCACGTCGAGGTGCCCATGATGGCCACCATCTGGCCGTGGTCGACGGCCTGCGCCGCGGGAGCGGCGACGTGCGCGTCGACGTTGCCGACCGCGACGGCGATGCCCTCGGGGAGCCCCGTCCAGGCGGCGGCCTCGGCGGTCAGACCGCCGGCACGGTGACCCAGCTGGCCGATCCGCTGCTCGAGCTTGTCGGCGACGAAGCCCGCGAAGGCCGGGTCGAGCGCTGAGAGGAACTGCTCGGACGGGTGCGAGCCGTCCTGCAGGATGCCCTTGTAGCCCGCGGCGCAGGCGTTGCGCACGTACGTGCCGCACAGCTGCCAGACGATCCAGTCGGACGCCTCGACCCACCGCTCCGTGCGGGCGTAGGTGTCGGGATCCTCCTCGAGCAGCTGCAGCCCCTTGGCGAACTGCCACTCCGACGAGATGAGGCCGCCGTAGCGCGGCAGCCACGACTCGTCCCGCTGGCGGGCGAGCTCGTTGATGCGGTCGGCCTGGCTCTGCGCGGCGTGGTGCTTCCAGAGCTTGACGTAGGCGTGCGGCCTGGCGGACAGTCCGTCGACCTCGTTGAGGGGTGTGCCGTCGGCCAACGTCGGCACCATCGTGCAGGCGGTGAAGTCGGTCGCCACGCCGACGACCTGCTCGGGAGACACCCCGGCCTCGGCGAGCGCCGCCGGCACCGCGACGCGCAGGACGTCGCGGTAGTCGTCGGGCACCTGCAGCGCCCAGTCGGGTGCCAGCGCGACGGGGCCGGCACCCGTGAGGTGGGCGGGGATCTCGCGATCGAGCACGCCGTGCCGGTAGGGGTGCACCGCGGTGCCGAGCTCGGCGCCGTCGCGCAGCCGGACCACGAGGGCGCGCCCGGAGAGGGTGCCGAAGTCGATGCCGACGACGCACGCGTCGTCGGGCACGGAGATGGTGCCGTTCACGGGGTCCTCCTGACCGGGCTGGTGCTGGTGCGCACGACGAGCTCGGGGGCGATGAGTCGTTCGAGGTCCTCGTCCTCGCCGCTGATCGCGGCGTGGAGCACCGCGATGGCGCGGCGGCCGACCTCGGCGAAGTTCTGCCGCACCGTGGTGAGGGGCGGGATCAGGTAGCCCGACTCGGGCGAGTCGTCGAAGCCCACGACGCTGACGTCGTCGGGCACGCGGACGCCGGCCTCGTGCAGCGACCGCAGCAGGCCGATCGCCATCTGGTCGTTGGCCGAGAAGACGGCCGTGACCTCGGTCGTGCGGGCGATGCGGGCACCGAGCAGGTAGCCGCGCTCGGCCGTCCAGTCGCCGACGAGCAGCGGTCCGGGCTCGAGCCCGGCCTCGGTGATGGCGTCGTGCCACCCCTGGCGGCGCGCCTCGGCCTCGGTCCAGTTCTCGGGACCGCTGATGTGCGCGATGTGCGTGTGCCCGAGGTCGAGCAGGTGCTGCGTGGCCTCGTGGGCACCGCGGTGCTGGTCGACGCCGACGGCGGACGGACGGCGGGACAGATCGCCCTCGACCACCACGAGCGGGACGCCGGGGTCGTGACGGCCGATGACGTCGAGCGCCTCGTGCTGCGCGGCGATCATCACGATGCCCTCGACCGACTGGCGCAGGAGGTGGTCGATGGCACCGGTGAGGCCCGTGCTGGTGATCTCCCTGAGGCTCACCGACCCCGCGAAGTAGCCGGCCTCGCGGGCAGCCTCCTCGACCGTCCGCTGGATGCTGGTGGGTCCGTACAGGCCTGTCTCGGTGCTGATGATGCCGATCGTCGACGAGCGACGGGTCACGAGGGCGCGCGCCGCGGTGTTGGGCCGGTAGCCCAGCTCGGCGATCGCCGCCTCGACCCGCGCGCGGGTCGCCGGCTGGACGTTGGGCAGGCCGTTGATGACCCGCGAGACGGTCTGGTGCGAGACGCCCGCCAGCTGGGCCACGTCCGCCATGACAGGTGCGTGGGATCCGTTCGGGCGCGGGGTCATGACTGCCTCCTCGAGAAGAAGCGTTGCATGACCACGAACACCAGCAGGAGGACGCCGATCGAGATCTTGGTCCACCACGAGCTGAGGGTTCCGTCGAAGGAGATGAAGGTCTGGATCGCACCCAGCACCAGCACGCCGAGCAGCGAGCCGACGACCAGGCCGCGCCCGCCGGTCAGCAGCGTGCCGCCGATCACGACCGCAGCGATCGCGTCGAGCTCCATGCCGACGGCGTGGAGGCTGTAGCCCGAGAGCATGTAGAGGGAGAACAGCAGGCCCGCCAGGGCCGAGCAGAAGCCGCTGATCGCGTAGACGCCGACCTTGACGCGGGCGACGCGCAGGCCCATCAGCAGGGCCGAGGCCTCGCTGCCGCCGACGGCGTAGACGGTGCGGCCGAACCGCGTCATGTGCAGCACCCAGGCCGCGATGCCCACCACGACGAGCGCGATGACGGCGGTGTAGGTGATGTAGACGTCGCCCGGCAGGGTGATCGTGCTGCTGGACAGCGAGCTGAACATGCCGTCGCGGATCGGGATCGACTCGACGCTGATGAGGTAGCAGAGGCCACGGGCCAGGAACATGCCCGCGAGCGTCGCGATGAACGGCTGGATCTGGAAGTAGTGGATGACCAGCCCCATCAGCAGCCCCAGCAGCGTCCCGACCGCCAGCACCGTCACCATGCTGAGCACGGGCGGCCAGCCGGCGCGCAGGGTCGAGGCGGCGATCATGGTCGACAGCGCGACGACCGAGCCGACGCTGAGGTCGATGCCGCCCGTCAGGATCACGAAGGTCATGCCGACGGCCAGGACGATCAGGAAGGCGTTGTCGACCAGCAGGTTGACCAGCACCTGGGGCGAGGCGAAACCCTCGTAACGGACGGCCCCGGCGCCGAACATGCTGACGAACAGCACGAACGTCGCGATGACGGGCACGAAGCGCTGGGGCGGGCTGTACCCCTTGACGCGATCGACCCAGGAGGTCGACCCGACGGTCACGGCACTCATGCGACACCTGCCTTCACGGGCGTGGCGGACAGGCGGCGTGTCACCGAGAGAGCGGCACGCGCCTGCGGCGACTGGAGGAGGCACACCACGATCACCGCGACGGCCTTGAACAGGTAGTTGGTCTCGGCCGGGATGCCGATCGTCGGGATCGTCGTGGCGAGGGTCTGGATGAACAGCGCGCCGACGAGCGTCCCGGTCAGCGAGAACCGTCCGCCGGCCAGCGAGGTGCCGCCGATGACGACGGCCAAGATGGCGTCGAGCTCGATGAACAGTCCCGCGTTGTTGGCGTCGGCGGCACTGGTGTTCGACGCGATCATGAGCCCGGCGATGCCGGCGCAGAAGGCCGCGAAGACATAGACCGTCCAGATGATCGTGCGCGAGCGGACGCCGGCCAGGCGGGCGGCCTCGGGGTTGATGCCGACGGCCTCGATCAGCATGCCGAGCGCCGTGCGCCGGGTCAGGACGGCGGTGATGCCGAGCACTGCGAGGGCCACGATGATCGCGACGGGAAGCGTCGCGACGAAGCCCGCCCCCAACCGGCGGAACGCGGGATTGTTGACGGTCGTGATCTGACCGTCGGTGACCAGCATGGCCAGGCCACGGCCGGCCGTCATCAGCACGAGCGTCGCGATGATCGGCTGGATGCCCAGCACCGACACGAGGAAGCCGTTCCACAGCCCCAGCAGCACGCACACCGCCAGTGCCATCGACATCGCGACGATGGCCGTGCCGGTGGCACTCTCCTGGGACGAGCCGGCGATCGAGGTGCAGGCGACGGCGCCCGCGATCGCTGCGATCGCGCCCACCGACAGGTCGATGCCGCGGGTCGCGATGACCAGCGTCATGCCGAGCGCGACGAGCAGCACCGGGGCGCCGTTGCGCAGGATGTCGATGAGGCTGCCGTAGAGGTGACCGTCCTGCATCCGGACGGAGAAGAACGACGGCGTGGCGACGACGTTGACCAGCAGCAGGACGACCAGGGCCAGCAGGGGCCACATCAGCTGGTGACGCACCAGCGAGCGGACGTCAGGCACGGGGAGCCTCCTCGGCGTGGGGGACGGGGTGCGCGTCCTGGTCGGGCGAGACGGCCTCGCCCGCGATGATCTGCAGGATGTCGGCGACCTCGAGGTCGACGTTGTCGCGCTCGGCGATCTTGCGGCGGTCGCGCATCACGACGACGCGGTCGCTGAGGCGCAGCACCTCCTCGAGCTCGGCCGAGATGAACACGACCGACATGCCGTCGCGGGCCAGCTCGGCCACGAGCTGCTGGATCTGCGCCTTGGCACCGATGTCGATGCCGCGGGTGGGCTCGTCGAGGATCAGCAGCTCGGGCTCGGTGATGAGCCAGCGGGCGAGCAGCACCTTCTGCTGGTTGCCGCCGCTCAGGTTCTTCATGAGGGCCTGCGGGTTGGCCGGGCGGATGTCGAGCGCCCCGATGTACTTGGCCACGAGGGCGTCCTTGGTGCGCTGCGGCACGGGACGCAGCCACCCGCGCGACGCCTGCATCGCCAGGATCATGTTGTCGGCGATCGACAGGTCGCCGATGATGCCCTCGGCGCGGCGGTCCTCGCTCGAGAAGGCGATCTTGTGGTCGATCGCAGCGCGAGGACCCTTCAACCGCACGCGGCCCGCGTGCATCTCGACCTCGCCGCCGTCGGCCGAGTCGGCCCCGTAGATCAGGCGGGCCAGCTCGGTGCGCCCCGAGCCGAGCAGGCCGGCGATGCCGACGACCTCGCCGTCGTGCAGCGTCAGGTCGGTCGCCTCGAGGCTGCCCTTGCGGCCCAGCCCCAGCACCTTCATCAGGGGGGCGGGATCGGGGGCGGCGGGATCGGCCGGGGCGCGGTCGAGACGGTCGAGCACCTCGAGCTCGCGGCCGATCATCTCCTGGACGAGGCTGAGCTGGGTCATGTCGGCCGTCAGGTGCTCGCCGACCAGGCGGCCGTTGCGCAGCACGGTCATGCGGTCGGAGATCTCGAAGACCTGGTCGAGGAAGTGCGAGACGAACAAGATCGCGACGCCGCCTGCACGCAGCGTGCGCATGACGTCGAACAGCCGGCGCACCTCGTCGACGTCGAGGCTCGACGTGGGCTCGTCGAGGATCAGCACGCGGGCATCGATGTCGACGGCGCGGGCGATCGCGACGAGCTGCTGGATCGCGATGGGGTGGTCGCCGAGCTGCGACCTCGCGTCGATGTCGAGGCCCAGGCGGTCGAGGACTTCGCCGGCGCGCCGGTTCATGCGGCGGGTGTCGATGCGGCCGAGGCGATGCGGCTCACGTCCGAGCATCATGTTCTCGGCGACCGTCAGGTTGGTGCAGAGGTTGACCTCTTGGTAGACCGTGCTGATGCCGGCGGCCTGCGACTCGAACGGTCCGGAGAAGCTGTGGGGGGTGCCGTCGACGGTGATGGTGCCGGCGTCGATCGAGTAGACGCCGGTGAGCGCCTTGATGAGCGTCGACTTGCCGGCGCCGTTCTCGCCCATCACGGCGTGGATCTCGCCCGGCAGGAGCCTCAGGTCGACCCCGTCGAGGGCCTTGACCCCCGGGAAGCCGATCGAGATGCCGGTCATCTGCACGACGGGGGCCGGCTGGCCGACGCCGGACGGCGACGGGTCGGTCTCGACGGTCGTCTGCATCGTGTCTCCTTGGTGGTCCGGGCCCCGGGGGCTCGCGCGGGCGTGAGCCCCCGGGGTGGGTGGTGGTGCGGACTCGATCAGTACTGGCGGTCGGCCAGCACCTGCTTGGCGGTCTCCTGGTCGAACGCCGTCTCCTCGGTCACGACGCGCTTGGGCACGTCCTCACCGGCGACGACCTTCTTGGCCAGGTCCATCAGCTGCGGGCCGAGCAGCGGGTTGCACTCGACGATGTAGTTGATCTTGCCCTCGGACAGGGCGGTCATCCCGTCCTTGACGGCGTCGACCGTGATGATCTTGATGTCCTTGCCGGGCACCTTGCCGGCCGCCTCGATGGCCTCGATCGCGCCGAGTCCCATGTCGTCGTTGTGGGCGTAGACGACGTCGATGTCCTTCTGCGACTTCAGGAACGACTCCATGACCTTCTTGCCGCCGTCACGGGTGAAGTCACCCGTCTGCGAGGCGACGACCTTGATCTTGGCGTCGGACTTGGTCTTGTCGGCGAAGCCCTTCTTGCGATCGATCGCGGGAGCGGCGCCGGTCGTGCCCTGCAGCTCGACGACGTTGATCGAGCCGTTGCCGTCGACGTCGGAGTCGGCCGCGTTGTCGACCAGCCACTGGCCGGCCTTCTCGCCCTCCTCGACGAAGTCGGAGCCGAGGAACGTCGCGTAGAGGCTGTCGTCGTCGGAGTCGACGGAGCGGTCGGTGAGGATCACGGGGATCTTGGCGCGCTTGGCCTCCTGCAGGACCGAGTCCCAGCCGGTCTCGACGACGGGGCTGAACGCGATGACGTCGACCTTCTGCTGGATGTAGGAGCGGATCGCCTTGATCTGGTTCTCCTGCTTCTGCTGCGCATCGGAGAACTTGAGGTCGACGCCGTCGGTCTTGGCGCTGTCGCGGATCGAGGTGGTGTTGGCCGAGCGCCAGCCACTCTCGGCGCCGACCTGCGCGAAGCCCATCGTGATGTCACCCGAGCCACCCGAGCCACCCGAACCTCCCGAGCCACCGCCGTCCGAGCTGCTGCTGCCGCACGCCGCGAGGCCGCCGACGAGGACAACGCCCGCCGTGACCGTCATGATCTTCTTCAACATGGTCTTTCCTCCATCGTGGTGGTCCCCGGACCGGCGGTCAGGGGTGCGTGTGACGGGCGGACATCCGGACACGCGAGGCTGCTGGCTTGAGTGACCTGCATCACCTTGGAGTCGATTGTTAACGCTCACATTGTCGGTGTCAACCATTCGGGGACAAGTTTGTGAGCGTTAACATCTCGATCGGAGTCAGACATCCGTTCACGCGGACGAGACCTGGGTACGTCACCGGCATGACAACCATCAGCAGGACGTTCACGGTCGACCCCGCACCCTCCGTGGTGCTCGACTACCTCAAGGACTTCTCGCACGCCGAGGAGTGGGACCCGGGCACCGAGAAGTGCCAGCGCATCGACGACGGGCCCCTGACCGTCGGCAGCAAGTGGCACAACACCTCCAAGATCGCCGGCGTCTCGACCGAGCTGGAGTACACGCTCGAGGAGCTCACCGACTCCAAGGTCGTCTTCGCGGGCAAGAACGACTCCGCGGCGACCACCGACACCATCACCGTGGTGCCGTCGGGCACCGGCAGCGAGATCACCTACGAGGCCGTCATCGAGATGAGCGGCGCCGCCAAGCTCGCCACCCCGGTCGTCAAGCTCGTGTTCGAGAAGATCGGCAGCGACACCGAGGACGACATGGTCACGGTGCTCAACAGGCTCTGACCTGCTCCTCC
>JBEVGQ010000053.1:0-20121 GCA_040511655.1 Aeromicrobium sp.
CAGGCTCTGGATCGGTCAGGCGACCCGGGTGCGGTAGCCCGGCAGCAGCTCGTCGACCAGGGCGTCGGTCTCGGCCGCCGATCCGATCGGAGAGCCGTGCTCGGCGATCGCGGCGTACATCTCGCCGACAGCAGCCTCGAGGTCGTCGCGTGAGCCGACGTGAGACTCCAGCCGCAGGCGCGAGCGCCACAGCTCCTCGCTGGCCGGCGACATGCGCAGGCCCCGGGCCAGCGCTGCCCGCGCAGCGTCCTCGTCGTCGCGCACGGCAGCGGCCTCGGCGGCGGCAAGCACCGTGAGGTTGACGGCCATCGCGATGTCGGACTCGAGCGTGGTCGCCGCCAACCAGCCGTACCGGCTCGACGGGATGCCGTCGAAGGCCGGACCCTCGACGAGGTCGAGCGCAGCCCGCAGGTGGGTCTCGCGACGGGCACCGTCGTCGCTGGCGCGGTTGAGCGCGTCGCGGAACGACGTCCAGTCGAGGTCGACCGCTCCGGGCGCGAACGACCAGATGCCGAGCTGCTGCTGCAGCACCGGCCCGCCGTCCGACGTCGTGCCGAGCCAGGTCGACAGCTGACCCAGAGCGGTGTCGCGAACCTCCGGCTCAACGCCGCGCGGCCACAGCGCCGCGCTGACGCGGTTGGCATGCACGCCGGTGGGGTGGATCGCGAGGAAGCAGGCCAGCTCGGTGAGCAGCTCGCGACGGTCGGGATCGACCTCGCCGGGCGCAGACACCTCGACGGGCCCGAGGATGCGGACCCGGGCCACGGACTCGTGCTCGGCGGCCACCCGGTGCTCGGCGACCAAGGCGTCGACGAGCTGGTCCATGCTGACGCGCTGGGACCCGGCCGCCGGCTCGTGCAGGGCGACGAGCCCGTGCACGGCGTCGACCGTGAGCACCTGCGCCGTGACGTCGATGCCCGCCATGGGCGACGACACCCGTCCGTCGGGCCGGCTGGTGAGGCGCAGACCGCTGGTGGCGGCCGAGCCCACGATGACGACGCCCAGCGCGACCGTCGGGTCGGCGGCGAGCTCGCTCAGGCGCGCCAGCTCGTCGGGGCTCGGCGAGCCGGAGCACACGATCAGCTGGTAGCTCCAGTCGATCGCGTCCGGACGGCTTGCCCGGGCCGCCCGCGCCGAGTCGGCGCCGGCGTCTCGGCAGGCTGCGCGCTGGTAGCGGGCGACGTTGTCGAGCCCCTCGAGCACACGACCGACGTCGTCGGCGTGACGGATGCTGCCCGCACCGACGTGGGAGAGGTCGTCCGCGAAGCCGACCAGGGTGACGGCCCGGTCGTCGGCCCACGGGTGGGTCGCGGCGTCGACAGCCATGCTGAGCGCCAGGCCGCGTGCGACATCGACGTCGCCGTCGAGGGCGATGACCCCGTCGACGGACTCGGTGTCGAGCAGGAAGACCGTCCCGTCGTCGCGTCGGCCGATGCTCACCAGTCCCGGCAGCGGCGACAGGCCACTGCCGCCCACGACGGCATCACGCTGGAGCGACCACACGGACCCGCTGGACGTCCAGCCGTCGGGCGGCTCGACCGTCGGGGCGTCGTCGAACACCATCGCGAGCCCCTGCTCGGACAGCGATGCCCGTGCCGGCGCGGCGAAGCCGGGCCGGGAGTTGAGCGAGCGGACGGCGCGATCGAGCCAGCTGGCCGTCGTGACGTCGGCCTCGTCGCGCAGCCTGCTGCCCGGCGTGGGGGGCGTCGGCACGGGATCGTGCGGATCGGTGCCGGACGGGTCGCGGGTGGCCCACCACTCGCCGGCCGTGGCCGAGGCCCGCCGACGGCGCAGCCCGAGGAATGCGCCGGCCAGCACCAGGCCGCCGGCGACGCCGAAGAACGGTGCCCAGTCACCGTCGACGTGCAGACCCCCGCCGTCGGCCTGGGTGGTCGGGCCGTCGGCGGCGGACGTCGCCTGCGCCGTCGCGCCTGCCTGACCGGCGGGCGCAGGTGTCTGCACCGGCACGTCGGCGACCGTCGCGTGGTCGACGACCTTGAGGCCCGGCCCCTTCGCGTCGTTGGGCAGCTTCATGACCCATCCGGGATGGATCAGGTCGGCCTTCTGCAGCACTCGGCCGTCGGGCTGCTCGACGCCCTTGTTGAGGTCCCAGATCTCCTGGTAGCGGCGGCCGTCGCCGAGGTAGCGGTCGGCGATGTCCCACAACGTGTCGTAGTGGCGCCCGTTGGGCGGCTTGACGTCGTAGTAGGTCGTCACGCCCGTGGCCACGTCGGTGTCGGTCGCGCGCTCGAGGTCACCGAGCGTCGGCAACGTGCCATCGGGCAGCTCGGCCGGCATGACGATCTGCGAGACGGTGCTGCTCACCACCTGGCTGGTCGGAGCCGCCTGCACCGACTCGTCGGGCGCCGCGGTGACGGCGTTGGCCGACGACATGCCCACCGACGTCACCGCGGCGAGCAGCACGATCGACGAGATCAGGCGCCTGGCCAGGGACTGCGTGCCGATGCCGCCACCGGGGATGTGCGGGGCCAGGCCGCTCTTGCGGCGCTCGGCCACCGCCTCGACCAGCAGGCACACCACGAAGTGCGCCCACGCGAGCCACACCACGACCGCCAGCACCGCGAGCACCGTCTCGCCCGTCGTGGGCGTGGTGAGCCAGTCGGCCGACGGCTTCTCGTCGGGCCAGGGCGTGCCGAAGGCGGCCAGGAGGCCGATCGGAACGCCGACCACGATCGCGATCGTGCCGACGAGCGCAGCAGCGCCCTGCGCCACGAGCGCCCAGCGCTTCTCGGGCTCGGCGACGGCCGGCAGGCGGTTCTCGGGAGAACTGTCGATGGTCGAAGGCATCGTGCGCTCCTGGTGATCGAGGATCAGTAGATGACGGCGGGGGGCTGGTTAGGGGCCTGGACCTCTTGGACCGGGACCACCTGACGGATGCGCATCGTGAAGCCGTTGCCGAGGTTGCGCATGTCATCGGTGCCGTTGCCGTAGGTGACCTGCCAGCTGACGGTGATGTCGGCGTAGAAGGCGTCCTTGATGTTGTCGGGGATCGGCTTCGTGGCGAGCTTGCGCGCCGACGCCGACGACCGCGGGAACGTGATCGCGCACGCGTTCTTGGGCTGGTTCTTCGGCGATGCGCCCTCGCGGTACGGCGTCGACGGGTCGCAGGTGACCGGTGGGATGCCCTGCTGGTTGGGATCGATCGTGATCGATGTCGCCCGAGCCTCCATCACCACGCCCTGGCGGGTCTGGATGCGGCGGAAGGGCGCGCCGTCGGCCTGGCCGGAGTAGGGGCCGTCGGCGACGACCTGCTTGGTGAGCGGATCGAGCCAGCGGAACGTGAAGTACGTCGGGACACCCACGATCGGCGTGGTGTTGGGGCGCGTGCGCATGAACGGGATCGGCATCTGCTCCGAGTCGCCGAACTGGTTCCAGAGGAACGTGGTGATGGGGTTGTCGCGGTCGGCGATGTCGGTGCCGTTCGGGACGAACACGATCGACAGCGCCAGCTGACGCTCGCGACCGCCTGAGTAGGTGTCGAAGTCGATGTTCTCGAGGCACGTCATCAGCATGTAGCGACCCTCGGACGGCCGGGGGTTGAACGGTGTCTGGATCGCCGGCGGGATGTCGCTGTAGCGGCAGCGCTGCAGCTTCTGGTCGCCGTAGCGCTCGCGCAGCGTCTTCGACTCGCCGCCACCGATGCTGACACACGACATGCCCATGCCTCCGCCGTTGGCGTACACCGAGCACGACTGGGCCGGAGTCTGGTAGCGCGCCTGCTTCGTGCCGTCGCTCAGGTCGGGGACGTCGCCTCCGCCGCCGCCGCTCGGAGGAGGGCAGGGCTCCCCCGGCGTACACAGGGCCTGGGCCGCGGGAGCCGTCCAGATGATCGTTCCGCCCGTCAGGGCGACCATCAAGGCTGCGAGGACGATCAGCGGTCGAGCGCTCATGCCGGCGGCCCTCCCGGGCACTTGCCCTCGGACTTCGAGGACGTGATCATCCAGCGGCCGTCACGCAGAGCGAGGTCGTAGGTGTTCTTGAGCCAGACGTCGAAGTTCTCGTCGCCATCGGGAGACTTGCCGTCCTTCGTCAGGTACACCGTCGACGGCGCCCAGGAGCACGTGGTCAGCGTGGACCTGCTGGCAGAGTTCTCAGCGGACTCGACCCTCACCTTGCCGACCGACTCGACGTGCCAGTTGCCGCTCCTGGCCTGCTCGAGGCTGCTGACGTAGTCACGCAGCACCTTCTTCGACATGCCGGTGCGGACGGGCTCGGCGAGCTTGCCGGAGTTGACCGACCCACCGACCGCCTCGAGCGTCTGCTTCCAGGCGAGGACGGCCGGGTCGGTGGCGTACTGGTCCCAGTTCTGGATCTCGTACGTCACCCCGTAGGCACCAGTGGGCTGGGCCGGGGGCTGCGGCGGAGCTGCGCTGGTCGTCGCGGGAGCCGCGGACGGGGTCTTCGACGGCGACGCCTTCGGCTTGTCGTCGCTGCCGCCGCCGCTGCACGCGGCCAGGCTGACGGACAGCACCACGGCAACCGCAGCCGCAGTCAGTGCGTGACGCTTCACGTGTGGCTCCCCCCGGAGACGATGTGTCGGACCGGAGACCACCATACCGAGAATTCGCTGCGACGCCGACCCGGACCGGGTCATGGGGCATCGCCGGCGGGCTTGCACTCCTCGGGCTCGGCCTCGTCGGGCGGATCGTCGTCCTTGTCGTCCTTGTCCTTGTCGTCCTTGTCCTTGCCGTCCTTGTCCTTGCCGGGATCGTCGGTCGGCTTGGGCGTGCACGGGGTGACCTCGACCTCGTCGGGCACCGGGGGCGCGGTCGCGGTCGGGGCACTCGTGGCCGGCGGGGCCACCGAGGGAGGCGCGACCGTCGGCACCTTGCCGCTGTCGGGCCCCGAGATGCCGCTCACCGGCCGGGCGAGCGCCTGCCCCGTGGCGTGCAGCGTCTGACGACCGATCATCCCCAGCAGCACCGCCCGCATGTTGACCTGTGTCGACACGGTGACGGCGGTGAAGTCGCCGGCGGGGTCGCTGATCCTCTTCAGCCTGGCGTCGCACTTCACGAGCTGCGCATCGCGAGATCTGGCCTGCTCGCAGTAGTCGCGAGCAGCGGTGAGCGCGAGGTTCGGCACGAGGTCGAGCCGCGGATCGGTCACGTCGATCGCCTGGGCACCGGCGCGCGCGGCCTCCTGGGCGTAGGCGATCGCGCGCCCCTTGCCGTTGAGCTGGCGGCCCCCGTCGATCACCAGTGCGGCCAGCAGCAGGATCGCCAACGACACGATGACGACGAAGGGCATGATCGACCCCTGCTCGTCGCGCGCCTTCATCGATAGCCCCGATAGCGGTCGAGGGGGCTCGTGAAGGTGCGGGTGATCGTGACCTCGCCCAAGGGCAGCGCGCCGAGATCGCTCAGGTCGAGCCGGCAGTGCACCGTGACCGAGACCGTGTCGATCGCGAGCGGGTCGTCGGGATCGGGCAGCCCGAAGGCGTTCTTCGACAGCACGGGCGGATCGGCGACGGCCGTCTTCTGGCACGAGGTGGGCGCGTCGTCCATCGAGTCCTTGACGACCTGGTCGACGACCGTCGGCACCTCCGAGCGGTTGTTCTGCGCCGTGGCGGCGCGCGCGGCGTCGCGGGCCGCCTGGTCGACCAGGCTCTCGGCCTGTGCGTACCGCCCGAAGGCGATGATCAGGAAGAACAGCGCCAGCAGGAAGGGCGCGATGATCACCAGCTCGAGGCTGGAGGTGCCCCGCTCGGGACGCGACCTGGTCATGACCGGGTGTCCCCACGGAACTGCTCCAGCGTCGCCTCGGACGACTGCTGGACGTCGACCGTGCCACCGATCGGCAGCACGACCTTGCCGAGGACGCGCATCGTCACACGACCGGTCCGGGTGTCGATCGTGCCAATGGCCGTGACGTCCTTGAGCCGGCCGATCTTGGTCGCGTACCCCTCGGTGACCTGCTCGGCGGCGGAGATGAAGGCGTCCGGATTGGCATTGTTGCCGGCCAGCCGCAGGTACGAGACGCCCTCACGCGATGCCGACTGCGCCGTGTTGACGGAGTAGAAGTAGAGCCCCGCCTGGATGATCGTGAAGATCAGCACCAGGAAGATCGGCGCGATGATCGAGAACTCGATCGCGCTGGTGCCTCGCTCAGGGCGTGTTCGTGCCCTGCTCGATCTTGTCGGAGTTCTGATCGACGACCCGCTTGATGGCGCCGGCGACGACCAGGGCCAGCACGACCACGACGGCCGAGATGATGGCCCACTCGATCGCCGAGGCGCCTCGCTCGTTGAAGCCCTCGCGACGAGCGCGATCGGCCCGCGCACGGATGAACGTGATGACGCCCATGGCGTAGAACACTTCTGAAGACACGTGTGGTTCCCCTTATGCATGAGCCGTCACTCAACCAAGTTGACTGACGGCGGGATAGCCCAAGAATACCAAGAATGCGACGCACATGAGCAACTGCGCCATGAGCATCGACTGCGAGCTCTCGCCGGCGGCGCCCTCGACGTCGACCATCTCCTTGCGGCGCATGCTCTCGGCCCGCGCCATCAGCGACATCCGGATGCGCGCACCCTCGTCGCCGGCGAGCGCGAGGGCCGAGGCGAGGTCGCGCAGCTCCTCGACGCCGAGGTCGCGGCCGAGGCGTGCGATGCCCTCCCACGGCGTCCAGCCCATGATGCGGGCGTTCGACAGCGCCTGGCGCATGCGCACCATGGCCCAGTGGTCGCCGAACGACGAGGCCGCCATCAGCGCCTCGGGCAGGCCGCGACCACCGGCAAGGTTCATGGCGACCAGGTCGAGGAACGCCCCGGTCACGTGCCGGAAGTCGCGACGGCGCTTCTCGGCCTCGCTGTGCAGGGCCAGGTCGGGCAGGAAGAAGGCGAACACCGCCGCCGCCAGGGCCAGCACGAGGGGCACGCCGAGACCGCCGACCAGGCCGCTGAGCCGCAGGACGACGGGTAGCCAGATGAACGCTCCGAGTGCCAGCAGCGCCTTGGTGCCGAGGTGCGTGGACATGGAGCGGTTCATGACCTCGAGGTCTTCTCGCGTGCGCAGCAGCCGCCAGCCGCGCGCACCCGCCTCGGCCTCGAGCCGCTCGCCGAGGGTCGTGCGGACGCGGTCAAGGCGACCGTCGAGCTCGGCACCGGCCGCGCTCGCGGTCATCGACCTGCGCGGACGCCGCTGACGATCGAGACGGTTGAGCGTCGCGGCGACACCGGGCACGGGACGCCGCAGCGCCAGCACGATCAGCAGGACGCCGGCTCCGACGCTCGCGCCGGCCAACAGCTCGAGGATCATGCGTCTCGCCTCGCCGTCGGAGGTGCCGTGAGCGAACTGGAGGGGCTCGCCATGCCGGGGGTGATGAGGAAGCGCTCGGGCTCAGCGACACCGGAGAGTCTGCGGAGCCACAAGATGCTGAGGGCGAAGATGCCGAGCACTCCGCTGAGCACGAGCTGCCCCTGAAAGGTGCTGTACGGCTCGACGTAGGTGCGGTTGAACACCACCAGGATCGCCGCGACCCCGACGATCACGCCCACCACGACCTGCACGCTGCGGCGCGTGCTGCGGCGGCTCGCCTCGACCCGTCGCCGCACGTCGAGCTCGTCGCGCGCCGACGATGCCAGGGCCGTCAGGACGTCTCGCAGGCCCGGGCCGCGCAGCCGGGCGTTGAGGATCAGCGCCGCGACCACGAGATCGGCCGAGGGATCGTCGAGGTCTTCGGAGAACTTCATCAGGGCATCGGGCAGCGGCTCGCGCACGCGCAGTCGGTCGACCATCAGGTTCAGCGACGGCCTGATGGAGGGCGCGGCGTTGACCGCGGTGGCGGGGATGGCCTGCTCGAGGCCCACGGCACCCGCGATCGTGTCGCGCAGCGCCTCGATCCAGCCGGCCAGCCCCTCGATGCGGCCGATGGCGGCCCGCTCCTGCCGGGCTCCGCCGAAGACGCGGTCCCAGAACGCGACCAGCACGCCCAGGACGACTGCCAGCACCACCCACCGCGTCACGACCAGCACCACGACGCCGACGAGCACGCCCGCGAGGGCCTGCTGCCCGCGGCGCCGCGAGGTGCGCGACGACACCGCACGACGGCCCGGCGTGGCGCCCGGCGCCGTGTCAGCCTGGCGCGTGAGGGCGTACCAGAGCACCACGCAACCGAGCCCGAACCCGGCGCCGGCCGTGATCGCCAGCGGAAGCCGGTACTCCTCGAGCATCAGGCCCACCGTCCGTGGACCATGGGCCGGTAGCCGTGGTCCTCGAGATCGGCGACACACCCGATCGGCGAGTGTGCGGCGGCGCGACCGTCGGGGTCGGGGGCGAAGACCTCGTTGGACAGCACCTGACCGTCGTGTCCGACGACCTCTCGGATGCTCTCGACCACGCGCCTCTGCGTGCCGCCAGAGGCGTGGTCGTTGCGCTTGCGGACGAACACGACGAAGTCGAGGGCTCCTGAGATCAACATCGTCGTGGCCTCGAGCGGCAGCCGCTCCTTGCTCTGGATCGCGTAGGTGCCGATGCGGTTGAACACCTCGAGCGAGGAGTTGGCGTGGATCGTCGACAGCGAGCCGTCGTTGCCCTGGCTCATCGCGTTGAGCATCGTGACGATCTCGTCGCCCAGCACCTCGCCGACGATGACGCGCGACGGGTTCATGCGCAGCGACCGACGCACCAGCTCGGCCATCGAGACGTGGCCCAGGCCCTCGGAGTTGCCGAGGCGCTCCTCGAACGACACGACGTTGGGGTGCAGGTCCTCGTACTCGCCGAGGCCCAGCTCGAGGGCTCGCTCGACCGTGATGAGGCGCTCGGTCGGCGGGATGACGTTGGCCAGCGCGCGCAGCATCGTCGTCTTGCCGGCATTGGTCGCGCCCGCGATCATGATGTTCTTGCGGGCCAGCACCGCGGCCTTCAGGAACTCGCCGATGTCGGCCGACATCGTGCCGTTCTCGACCAGCTCGTCGAGGAACACACGCCCCAGGCGCGCCTTGCGCACCGAGATCGACGGACGGGCGCAGACGTTCATGACGGCCGACAGACGCGATCCGTCCGGGAGCCGCAGGTCGAGCTGCGGATTGGCCGAGTCGAACGGCCGGCTCGACAGACCGGTGTGGGCGGCGAGCACCTGCACCAGCTCGATGAGCTCCTCGTCGCTCTCGGCCACCGGCGGGTGCCGCTCCTCGCGGCCGTCGCCGTACTGCACGAAGACGTTGTCGCAGCCGTTGATGTCGATGTTCTCGACCTCGGGATCGGCCAGGAGCGGCTCGAGCCGTCCGACGCCGAACAGCGCCGAGTGGATCGCCGCGGCGACGCTGGCCTCGACATCGGACGGGATGGGCGAGCGTCCCTCGGCCACCTCGTAGCGGGCGTGGTCCTCGAGCACCTGCACGATGAGGGACCTGGCGAACTCGCGCTCGTCGTCGGCGCTCATCGGGCTGATGCCCGAGATCTGGTCGCGGCGGCGCTGCTCGTTGAGCCGGTCGGCCACCTGACCGCGCAGGGTGCGCACCAGGTCGTGGTCGATCACGAGGTCACCTCCTGCTGCTGGTCGGCCGCTCGATCGGCGCCCACGAACGCACCCGCGGTGCGGTCGGCCAGCGCGTCGACGATGGGCTGCGCCGACCGGACGAGGGCCGTGCGGGCCGGACTGCCGGTAACCTGACCCAGGAAGAAGGCAGCACCGGTGGTGTCGTGGGCGAGATGGTGCACGCCCTCGACCGGTGTCTGCGACTGGGCGATCGCGTCCCTGATCTCGGCGACGGCACGGGAGCGCTTGGGCGGGGCGACGACCACGACGTGCAGCGGGGCCCCGACCTCGCCGCCGAGCGTGTCGCTGACCTTGCGCAGGCGCTCGCGCAGGTGCACGACGCTGCTCGGCACGGTGTCGACGACGAGGACGACCGCCGAGGCCGACGGGAGGATGGCGTTCTGCGGCGTCTCGGCACCGACGCGGCCCAGGTCGACGACCGTGTCGGTGCCCGGCAGCTCGGCGAAGAGCCGTCCCAGGGCGTCCCACTGGCCGAGGCCGGCGGCCTGCTCGGGCGTCGTCATGCCCGTGATGACCTCGAGGCCGCCGATGATCTGCTCGGTGTGCTGTCGCACCAGGTCGGCGTAGAGCGACTTGCGGCCGGCCGCGACCAGGTTGAGGAGGCCCGGGTTGGAGTCGAGCGGCTCCCCGTCGGCACCGGGCATGCGCAGCGCGACGTCGCCGCCGGCCGGATCGCACTCGACGAGGATGCTGGGCCGGGGCCACAGCGCGGCGAAGAGCATCGCGGCCGTGGTGACCCCCGGCGAGCCCTTGGCGGACGCCACCGCGATGAGTGCCACGACTCAGCCCTCGCAGGTCTTCTGCAGCGTGGACTCGTCGACGTTGCCGATCAGCGCCGGTGTCACGGACGAGTCCTCGATGCCTTGCGACACGACCGACAGGCACGAAAGGTCGATCGCGACGACGATCGAGACCTGGTCGTCGCCGGCACCGCCGATCGATCCGCTCTGCTGCTCGCCGACCGAGACGAGCTCGGCGTAGACCGTGCGCCGGTCGCCCTCGCTGGAGCCGACGTCGAGGGCGAGCTGGTCGCCGGACTGCAGGTTGCGGATGAACGGCGACGAGTCGACCTTGACCACGAGACGGGTCTGGTCGGGCGAGACCCCTGGCTGCTTGGAGATCATCGTGCGCATCACGACGGTGCCCTTGACCAGCCGGGCCGCGGCCGTCTTGCCGACGATGCTCTCGCTGTCGGACGAGGGCACGCCGCCATCGAAGCCCTCGGGCAGGCTGACCGTCGTGAGGTCGTCCTTCGAGATCGTCGCGCCCTGGGCCACCTCGCGGCTGACCTGGACGAAGGACGCCCGATCGCCCGACTGGATCGCGAGGAACGCCGAGGCCAGCGCGCCACCGACGATCAGGATGACCGCGAGTCCGATCAGCGCCGGACGCGACTCACGCGTCGACGGCAGTCGCGAGACGGAGGTGGAGCTCGCGCTGGATCTGGCCATGTGTGGGGACCTCTCGGGGAGATGCAGGGGTCAGCCGCGTGAGCGATCCGTCCCCCGACGGTGGATCAGGGACCATGGTGGCATGCGCACTGTCGGCCCGCGAGGGGGCACGACGGGTCATCACGGCGTCGTCGCGGTGGACTGAGGCGCCGTGGCAGCCGGCCCGGACGGGACCGGCGCAGTCGGAGCGGGGTTCGAGGCGGCCGGACCCGGCACCGCGGGGGCGGTGGCCGCGGGAGTCTGCCGCTGCTGCTGCTCCTGCTTCTTCTCGTTCTCGGAGGTCTTCTTGAACGCCTCGGTGACCGCGAGCCCCGCGATGATCACGGCGACCACGATGATGCCGACGACGACGGCCGGCCACGTGCGCGGGTGGTCGCGCCAGGTGCGCCGGCTGCCGTGCAGCAGGGCCGAGCGCAGCTGCCTGCGCCGCATGGCATCGGCCTCGAGCACGTAGCGCTCGGCGTTCGGCGTGTTCTGCATCGCCGAGCGCGGACCTCCCGACATCGGGCGCGGCGCCTCGGGCGGCTGCTCCGTCATCGCCGGACGCTCCGCTGCGCCACCGCGCCGGCGATGCGCAAGAACGCCTCGCGGGTCGTCGACGCCACACGGGCCGGGTCGTAGGCGTGGCCCTCTTGCAGGTACGGGTCGGGCGGCACCACGACGACCGCCGCGGACGAGCCGGTGAGCCTGAGTGCCTCGCGATAGGCCTGCTCGTGCGGGCAGACCACCACGTGCACGGCGACCGAGGCGGCCTCGGGGTTGACGAGACGGACGCGCTCGAGTGCCGTGCGCAGGGCGGCGACGCCCATCTCGCCCGGTCCGGTCACGACGACGGCCTGGTCGGCACGGGCGAGCGCGGCGTGCCCGGCCTCTCCGGCGTCGTCGCCGACGTCGAGCAGGTTGAAGGTGTGGTCGGAGCGCAGGCGGTCGAGCACGCCGACGACGTCGTTGCGCGTCAGCGCCTGGTCCCAGCCCGAGCCGTCGACCAGCCCCAGCCCGCTGGGCGCGGTCGGCGGCGCGGTCGCCTCGCTCTCGGCGACCAGCGATGCGACGGACCGCGCTGCCTCGGCGCCGAACGAGGCGGCGAGGGAGGGGGTGCCCTGCTGGACGTCGACGACGACGGAGTGGTCCTCGCGCATCGCCATGAAGGCCGTGCCGACCCCGACCGCCACGGTCGTGCACCCGACTCCGCCCTTGCCGGACACGAAGGTGACGATGCGGCGATCGGTCTGGCGCTGGCGCACCGCGTCGACGATCTGGCGCTCGGTCTGCACCGCGACGGCGGCGTCGGGCGTCACGAGGCCGCGGGCGACGGTCTTCAGCAGCCGGGACGCTTGGCGCGGCGCGGCCGGCGGCCGGGCGCCGGACAGCTGTCGCTCGAGCTCGGACGGTGCCCGGACGACCTCCGGCTGCTCGGGCTCAGCGGCCGGCGGCGGCGGGTGGGCGCCACCTTGAGCGCCACCCTGGGGTCGCAGGTAGACGACGGGCGCGCGCGGCTCGCCGTCGTCGACCGGGGCCGGGTCGGCACGACGCGGCGCCTCCGGCTCGCCCAGGCCGAGGCTGCGCGGGTCGATACCCATGCGCGCCAGGTCTCCGGCGGCGCCCTGCGCCTGCCGGCGATCGCGGATCGTCGGATCGACCGGCTCGTCGCCGCCGTCCGTGCCGTCATCGACCATCAGAAGATCCCCCCGATCCGCTCGTAGATCCCGATCGAGCCGCACAGCACCACGAGCAGGTCGACCACCACCAGGAACTCCAGGACGTTGAGCAGCCGCTTGACCCGTGCTCGCGTGATGTCGGACATCGGCGCGGACGTCAGCCCGATCGCGGCCAGCATCGCTGCGGCGACGACCACCGCGAGCCACGGTGCGGCATCGGCGTGCTCGATCGTGAACCGGCTCGCGACGAAGGCGACGACCACGAGGCCCGCCGTGCGCAGCGGCAGCATGTGCGGGGTGCGCGAGAACAGACGCGACCGCAGCGTCGCCGCGACGGCGAGGCTGAGCGCAAGCGTCCGGTCCCACGGGTCGTCGCGCAGGTCGAGCGCGATGCCGCCCCACACCACGACGAGGGCGATGCCGACGAGCGAGCCGACGAGCACCGCGTTGCTGGCCCGGTATCGGGCCTGCAGTGCGGTCAGGTCGAGGCGTCCGACGTGACGGACGCGGTAGTCGGCGCTGGCGACGCCGCCGACCGACAGCGAGATGAGGGGGATCGTGCCGACCGTCAGCAGGGCCAGCACCGGCAGGATGCGGGTGGCCTGCTCGACCGGGGCCGAGGTGGCGTCGACCACGGCGTGGGCCAGCCCGACGACGAGCAGCACCGCCGCCGCCGCGAGGTGAGCCGTGGCTGCCGGGGTGAGCAGACGCGCCACGCCCGCGGTAGCGGCGACCGCGACGACGGCGAACGCCAGCACCTCCCACGTGTCGACGTCGGCTCGCTCGCCGATCGCGGAGCCGAGCACCGCCGCCCACACCATCGCGGTGGCGGCGGCGACCTGCGCGTCGAGCACGCGGGCCAGATGCGCAGCCCACCACGTGGCGAACAGCAGCGCGGCCACCACGATGCCCGCCGGGGCCGGGTCACCGGCGTCTGCCAAGGCGCCGATGCCGTCGACCCGCGTGGTCAGCCACGATCCGATGCCCAGCAGCGCGAGCAGGGCCGATCCGAGCAGGACGGTGTACGAGCGTGTGGTGAGGGTCGACCACACGCCGCCCGAGGCGTCGACGCTGTCCTCGACCGTGTCGCGGACGTCCTCGACCGTGGCGGGCCGCACGTCGTCCTGCTGGGCGCGCAGCTCGAGGACGTCGCCGTCGAGCACCCCGGCGTCGCTCAACGTCTGCGACAGCGCGAGCGTGGCCCCGCCGAGGGGAGCGAGCGTCCAGCTGGTGGGCGAGCCGGTGGCCGCATCGGGTGCCGCGTAGCGCATGACCTGCGGCAGGACGTCCGACAGAGGGAGAGCGCTGGGCAGGGCGAGGTCGATCGTGCGCTCGGCCGTCACGACCGTGACACGGCTGTATGCGGTTTGCATGCCCACCCCCCTCAGCGACCATGGCGGCCACCTTGCGGGGGCCCTCGGCGGTTGCGAGCATATCGTTGGCGCAGCATCCTCACACCACACGAGGACCGCATCGATGGGATCTGGGGACTCATGACCACCACACTGGTGAAGCGGCCGGCACGCATCGAGCCGCCGAGCACCGAGACGAGCCCGCTGTCGATCGAGGCGCCACCGATGCGCGGCCAGGCGGCGCCGGCCATGGCCGGCGCCAGCATGATGATGATGCCGATCATGAGCGGCACGGGCTCGGTGACGGTCGCGATCACGCAGCGCGACCGGCCGATCGTCGCGGTCGCGGCGATGCTGGCCCTCATCGGGTCGATCGCGATCGGCGTCGTGATGATGATCAGCCAGCGCAGTGGCAGCAAGCGCCAGGTGCGCGAAGGACGCGAGCGCTACCTCGACTACATCGAGGCGCTGCGCCACACCGTCCGCGACCAGATCGCCGGCCAGCGCGCCGAGCAGTCGTGGCGGCACCCGCGCACCGACGAGCTGCTCGACATCTGCCGCGACAACGCGCGCCGGTGGGAGCGCCGCCCGTCGCACCCCGACTTCCTGTCCGTCCGGCTCGGCACCGGTGAGGTGCCGCTGTCGTCGGGGCTGACGCTCGACGCCGACACCGGCCCGCTCAACGACTTCGACCCCGTCTGCCTGCAAGCGGCGCAAGAGCTCATCGAGCGGTACGCGCTGCTGCGCGACCAGCCCATCACGCTCGACCTGGCCGCGGTCGGCCAGACCAGCATCATCGGCCGGTCACCGCTGCGACGGTCGATGGCCACGACGATCGCCCTGCAGCTCGCGGCGTTGCACTCCCCCAACGACCTGCAGATCGCCCTCGTGCGCTCCGACGACACCGCCGCCGACTGGGACTGGGTCAAGTGGCTCCCCCACACGCAGTCCAACGCGCTCGACGGCGACCTGCAGGCGCGCCGCGTCGAGGCCGACGTGCCGGCCATGGCCGAGCTGCTCCAGCCCGAGCTGGAGTCCCGGCTCGACCGGCTCCAGCGGGCTCGGGGCGGTTCCGCGGGCGGGCCCCACCTCGTGGTCATCGTCGACGGCGAGGGCCTGCAGCACGGGCACCATCTCACCTCGCCCGACCCGCAGGTGCCGCTCGCGGCGCTCGGCGTCCACGTCATCTCGCTGCTCGACTCGCAGCGCCACGAGCCCGAATCGGTCGGGGAGCGCATCGAGATCGCCGACGACGGCTCGGTCTCGCTCGGGTCGCGTCCGGCCCCTTTCACGATGGACCTCTCAGCCCCAGGGCTGCCGGCGACGATCGCGCGGGTGCTGTCGGCGCTGCGCCTCACCGTCGAGGACGCCCTCGACTCCGACGGCCTGACCGACACCGTGGGCCTGCCCGAGATCCTCGGCGTCCGCGACCCGGCCAAGCTCGACCTCGGACGCTCCTGGAGGCAGCGGGCGCTGCGCGACCTGCTGCGGGTGCCGATCGGCGTCGGTGCCAACGGCCAGACGGTGTGGCTCGACCTCAAAGAGTCGGCGCACGGCGGCATGGGGCCGCATGGGCTGGTGGTCGGCGCGACCGGTTCCGGCAAGTCCGAGATGCTGCGCACGCTCGTCAGCTCGCTGGTCATCGGCCACGGCCCTGACCGCCTCGCCCTGATGCTCGTCGACTTCAAGGGCGGCGCGACCTTCGCCTCGATGGAGCACATCCCGCACATCGCGGGCATGATCACCAACCTGCAGGACGACCTGACGCTGGTCGACCGCATGCGCGACGCCCTGTTCGGCGAGATGCAGCGTCGCCAGGAGATCCTCAAGGAGGCCGGCAACCTCCCCAACGTCACGGCCTACCAGGACCGCATCGATGCCGGCGAGCCGCTCGAGCCGCTGCCGCACCTGTTGGTCATCGTCGACGAGTTCTCCGAGCTGCTCACCGCCAAGCCCGACTTCGCCGAGCTGTTCGTCGCGATCGGACGCATCGGTCGATCCATCGGCGTCCACCTGCTGCTGGCCACGCAGAAGCTCGAGATGGGCAAGATCCGCGGCCTCGAGTCGCACCTGTCGTACCGCATCAGCCTGCGCACGTTCTCGGAGGGCGAGAGCCGCGACGCGATCGGCGTCCCCGACGCGTTCCACCTGCCGCCCGAGCCCGGGTCGGGCTACCTCAAGGTCGACACCACGGTCTTCGACCGGTTCAAGGCCGCCCTCGTCTCGTCGACGTACGTGCCGCCGGTCGACGGGCCGAAGACCACGGTGCCCGTCGTGCCCTTCGTGGCGCTCAACGGCCTGGGAGCATGGCTCGCCCAGCAGGCGGCCGTCGAGGCGCAGGTCGAGCGGGTCGCCGCCGAGCGGCCGACCTCCTCGACCGTGCTCGACGTGCTCTGCGACCAGATCGCGGCGGCCGGCGCCGCTGACGTCCGGCCGGTCTGGCTCGACCCGCTGCCGTCCGAGCTGCCGCTCGGCGACCTGGTCTCGATCGACGACACCGCCGACGCCACCACGTGCACCGCGGTGCTCGGCATGGTCGACGACCCGACGCACCAGAGCCAGTTCCCGCTGGCGTGGGACTTCACCGGAGGCGGCGCCAACCTCGTCATCTCCGGCTCGCCCCAGACCGGCAAGTCGACGCTCGTCCGCACGCTCGTGCTCTCGATGGCCATGGCCTACGGGCCGGGCGACGTCTCGTTCTACTGCATCGACTACGGCGGAGGCTCGCTCAGCGCGCTGCAGCGCGTCCCGCACGTCGCCTCCGTGGCGTCGCGGGTCGACCCAGAGCGCATCACCCGCACCGTCAACGACGTGCGCGCGGCGCTCAACCACCGCGAGGCGATGTTCCGCGAGCACGGCCTCGAGTCGATGGCCGCCTTCCGCCGCGCGCGCGCCGCCGGGTCCCTCCCCGGCGACGAGCCCGGAGACATCTTCTTGATCGTCGACGGCTGGGGCACCTTCCGCGACGAGTTCGACGACCTCGACTACGCGATCGCCGACCTTGCGGCCCGCGGCACCAACTTCGGCGTGCACGTCGTCATCACCGTCACGCAGAACATGCAGGTGCGCATGCGCATGCAGGGCTCGATGGGCGGACGACTCGAGCTGCGCATCAACGACGCCTACGACTCCGAGTTCGACCGCAAGATCATGGAGCAGATCCCCCGCGAGATCAACGGCCGCGGCATCACCGGCACCCGCCAGCAGGCCAATCTGTTCCAGGCCGCCGTCCCGGCGCTCGAGATCGCCGACGCCGAGTCGTCCGAGTCGGGCCAGCAGGCCTTGATCGACGCGATCGCCGCCAAGTGGGGCGATCGCAGCGTCACCAGGGTCGAGGTGCTGCCCCGGCTGGTGCCGTTCGCCGACCTGCCGCCCATCCAGCTGGGCGACAAGGGCGTGCTGGTCGGTCTGTCCGAGCTCAACCTCGGGCCCGCCGAGATCGACATCTACGGCGCCGACCCGCACCTGCAGGTCTACGGCGACGGCGAGACCGGCAAGTCCAACCTGCTCAAGCTCATCATCAAGAACCTCGTCTCGAGCCGTACGCCCGAGCAGATCGGCATCGTCGTGGTCGACTACCGCCGCTCGCTGCTCGACGTCGTGCCCGAGGAGTACCTGCTCACCTACGCGACGAGTCTCGACCAGACCGCGACGATGGCCGCCGAGGTGTCGTCGGCGATCCTGGCGCGCGTGCCCGGCCCCGACGTCACGTCCGAGCAGCTGCGCAACCGCACGTGGTGGTCGGGGCTCGAGGTCTTCGTCATCGTCGATGACTACGACCTCGTCGCCACCTCGCAGGGCGATCCGCTGCGGGCGTTCGTCGACCTGCTGCCGCAGGGCCGCGACCTCGGCTTCCACCTCGTGCTGGCACGCCGCACCGGCGGCATGTCGCGCGCGGTCTTCGAGCCGCTGATCCAGCGCTTGATCGACCTCAGCGCACCCGGCTTCATGTTCTCCGGCGACCGGCTCGAAGGACGCCTCATCGGCGGCCACCCGTCGCGCCGGCTGCCCAAGGGCCGCGCCATGTACGTCACGCGGGACGGCTCCACGTCGCTGGTGCAGACCGCGCTCATGCCGGACGACGAGCCGTGAGGCCACGCCGAGTCGCGACGCTGGTCATCGGCGCCGTGTGCTCGGCGTGGGTCCTCGGAGCGTGCGGCAGCGACAACAGTCCCGTGCCCTCTCCCGCCCCGTCGCGGGCCACCAGCGTCGCCTCGCTCGGCGGCTACTGCGAGATCCAGGGGCTGCGCCAGATGATCGCCGCCGGCCAGGTCCGGCGATCGCAGCTGCCCGACTTCGCCGACCGGACGGAGGTCGGCGGCACGCCGCTGATCCTCGACTTCACGAAGCGCGATCCCGGGAGCACCGCTGCCTTCGTCGGTCGCTTGTTCTCCGCTCCGGGTCTGCGTGACGTCGATGTCGAGAGCGAGGACGTGGAGGCCTGCACCGACACCACGACCGACGCCGACGTGGCGCGCCAGCACGGCGGGCCGGGCTACATGGTCGACGCGGAGGCGCGGGGCGACCTGCCCCGGTGCGGAGGTTTCGGCTGCTACCAGCTGCCCGAGGTCGCGGCCCCCTACTGCGAGGTGCAGGGCATCCGAGATCTCGTCCGGTCGGGCGATCTCCCGCGCCGGCTGCTCCCGCGCGACGCCGACAGGACGGTTCGCGACGGCGCTCCGCTCGTCGTCGACTTCCGCAAGCGGCTCAACCACGCCGATCGGGTCAGCTCGTACCTGACAGACGATCTTCGTCCGGCCGTTCGTGCGGCGGGCGCCACCATCGATGAGGATGCCTTCGACGTGTGCGTGCGGACCGTCACCCAGTCGACCATCGAGGAGACTCAGGGCGGCCCGCGCCGGAACTGATGCGAACCTGACGCTCGCCATGACGATCGACCGGCCGGTGAACTCTGCGTGGCGAAAATCGTCCAGATCTGTCGCATCTGGGGTGTTTGCCTTAGTCTGGGTGACTACGACTGACTAGTCCTTTCGGGCTATGTGACTTCTTACCAGGGGGTAGACACGATGACGAACGATCGCGTTTCACTGTCCGAGGGCTACGAAGGTGCCCTGCAGCAGAACAAGGGAATGGCCCAGGAGGGCGAGGCCGCGCACGCGTTGTCCAAGAAGCAGCACGGCCACACCGAGGCGCTGATGGGTCAGAACAAGGGCGCTCTGGCCACGCAGGCCGCGAACGGGTCGACCGCGACGGCCAACACCCTGTCCGCGGGTGCGTTGATGCACACCAACAACGCGACCGGTGGCGCCGACTACCTGCGTCGCACCGCCGGGCACGAGGACTCCGCCTCGCACGCGCAGGCCGGTGAGTCCCGCACCGTCGAGACCGCCGCGTCCGATCTGACCAGCAAGATCAACCGTTCCTGAACCAGCGCATCTTCTGTTCGCCCCGACCGCTTCATCTTTGAGGAGACCTCATGAGTGACCAGCTTCGTGTCGACCGTGGTTCCGTCCAGCAGCACGTCGACGACACCCGTTCGACCATGTCCAACTTCCGCGACGCCGGTGACGGTGCCGACCGCCAGCAGGCCCACCTGCAGAACCAGATGGAAGGCGGCGTCGGCTCGGATCTGCAGGCCGCCCAGCGCGCCTCGACCCGCCACCACGGCGAAGAGATCGACACCAGCGTCAACAAGCTCGCGGGCAAGACGTCCGAGAACACCGACGAGTTCATCTCCAACGTCCGCAACGCGGCCAACAAGTCGCTCCGCACCATCAACTAAGGAGCCGGCAACATGGGCTCAGGAGACGTCACCGGCATCGACGTCGCCGGTCTGAACGGTGCCGGCCGCACGGTGGCCGGCCGTTCGGCAGGCGGACAGTCCGCCGCCAACGGACTCAAGCACGATCTGGACTCGGCATCGGGATCAGTGGGCCACGCACGCATCAAGTCGGCGCTGACCAACTTCGTCACGAACAACGTCATCGATGACAGCAACGTGGTCGGGCACCAGCTGACCGCCGCGGGCGACAACGTCTCGAATGTCGCCTCGACTGCTCGCTCCAGTGACGAGGAGAGCGCGCACGCCATCACCACCGAGGTCAACGCGACCTCCGGACAGGCCGACGGTCTGCGTACCCGAATCAATCGGATTCAGTGAACGACAGGGCTGCGGCT
>JBEVGQ010000054.1:0-10246 GCA_040511655.1 Aeromicrobium sp.
GCGTGCACGTGGTGGAGGGCCTCGGCCTGGTGCCCCCAGAGCGTCCGGATGCCGTCCGCCTCGTACATCGCACGCACGTCGGCGTCGACCCAGTCGGGCCACGGCTCGACGACCGCTTCGCGGGCCGGCACGCGCTCGACGTGCGTCACCCGGTCGCCGTAGCGAAGCACGAGATCGGCGGGGTCCACCGGTCAAGTCTTCCAGAGCGATCCGCCTTCGGGGTCCGCGCAGGGTCTCCAGTCCGCGCCATGGCCCGGATCATGATTCAATTCACCCGTTGTCCGCAGCGGCTCGACCAAGGGAGATCGGCGATGGAGCTGGCACTGACCGCCCGCACGGAGGGTGACTTCGAGGTCATCGAGGTCGGCGGTGAGATCGACGTCTACACCGCGCCCCGGCTGCGCGAGTCGATCGTGACGGCGGTCGACGCCGGCCACACGCGCCTGATCATCGACGTCCGCAAGGTCGACTTCCTCGACTCGACGGGCCTCGGCGTGCTCGTCGGCGCGCTCAAGCGCGTCCGCGCCGACGGTGGGTCGCTCGACATCGTCTGCACGCAGGAGCGCATCCTCAAGATCTTCGAGATCACGGGTCTCGACAAGGTGTTCGGCCTGCACGCGACGACCGACGAGGCACGCGCCGCGCACGAGTGACTCAGGTCACACCAGCACCATCCTCCGCCATGTAACGTGCGTCACGCGACCCCTCCCCGGGGCCGTTGCACGTCTCTGGCTGATCTCTGGAGGATGACATGGCGGACGCGACCCTCGTTGCGGCAGTAGGCGGAGACCTCGACTTCTCCGACAAGAACACGTACTACCTCTACGCGGTCGTCGCGGTGGGGCTGCTGGCGCTCGTCATGGCGGGCGTGTTCCGGTCGCAGGTGCTGCGCGCCGCCGAGGGCACCGAGAAGATGCGCGAGATCGGCCAGGCGGTCCAAGAGGGTGCCGCCGCTTATCTCAGCCGCCAGTTCCGCACCCTCGCGGTCTTCGCGCTGATCGCGCTGGTCATGTTGTTCGCGCTCGACGCCGCGGTGCTCGGCTTCGACGACGACTGGAAGATCAAGATCGGCCGCTACGTGGCGCTGCTGCTCGGCGCAGGCTTCTCGGCCCTCATCGGCTACCTCGGCATGTGGCTCGCGACGCGCGCCAACATCCGGGTCGCCGCGGCAGCCCAGGACGAGGGCCGCGAGGTCGCGATGCGCATCGCGTTCCGCACCGGTGGCACGGTCGGCATGCTGACCGTCGGGCTCGGCCTGCTCGGAGCCGGCGGCATCGTGCTGATCTACACCGGTGACGCCCCCGTCGTCCTCGAGGGCTTCGGTTTCGGCGCGGCGCTGCTCGCGATGTTCATGCGCGTCGGCGGCGGCATCTTCACCAAGGCGGCCGATGTGGGCGCCGACCTCGTCGGCAAGGTCGAGCAGAACATCCCCGAGGACGATCCGCGCAACGCCGCGACGATCGCCGACAACGTGGGCGACAACGTCGGCGACTGCGCCGGCATGGCAGCCGACCTGTTCGAGTCGTACGCCGTGACCCTGGTCGCGGCGCTGATCCTCGGCTCGGTCGCCTTCGGCGAGGTCGGGCTCGTGTTCCCGCTGGTCATCCCTGCCATCGGCGCCCTGACCGCCATCCTCGGCGTGTTCATCACCAAGCCGCGCGTCGGCGAGGGCGGGCTGACCACGATCAACCGGTCGTTCTACATCACGGCCGTCGTATCGGCCGCGGCATCGGCAGGCGCTGCGTTCCTGCTGCTGCCGACGAAGTTCAGCGAGTCCGACCTCCCGGGCATCGACACCAGCTCTCTGCTCGTGACGCTCAGCCAGCAGGCGGGCCAGGCGGCTCCCGGCCTCGACGCCAACCCGCGGCTCATCGCGATCGTCGCGGTGCTGATCGGCATCGTCCTCGCGGCTGTCATCCTGGCGCTGACCGGCTACTTCACCGGCACCGAGACACGCCCGGTGCAGGACGTCGGCAAGACGTCGCTGACCGGCGCGGCGACCGTCATCCTGTCGGGCCTCTCGGTCGGCTTCGAGTCGGCCGTCTACACCGCGATCGTCATCGGCGCGGCAGTCTTCGGAGCCTTCCTGCTGGGCAGCGGCTCCCTGGTCATCGCCCTGTTCGCCGTCGCCCTCGCAGGCTGCGGCCTGCTGACGACGGTCGGCGTCATCGTCGCGATGGACACCTTCGGCCCGGTCAGCGACAACGCGCAGGGCATCGCCGAGATGTCGGGCGACGTCGACGAGGAGGGCGCGCAGATCCTCACCGAGCTCGACGCCGTGGGCAACACCACCAAGGCGATCACCAAGGGCATCGCGATCGCGACCGCCGTGCTGGCCGCGACGGCGCTGTTCGGCTCCTTGACCAGCTCGATCAGCTCGGCGGTCGAGGCGTCGGGCCTGACGCAGTCGCCTGACGTCGGCGATCTCAAGGTCATCGAGGTCGGCGCGCTGCAGGGCATCTTCAACGTCGCCGACCCGAGCATGCTGTTCGGCCTGATCCTGGGCGCGGCCGTCGTGTTCCTGTTCTCCGGGCTGGCGATCAATGCGGTGGGACGCGCCGCCGGTGCCGTGGTCTACGAGGTCCGTCGCCAGTTTCGTGAGATCCCCGGCATCATGGAGGGCACGGGTCGCCCCGAGTACGGCAAGGTCGTCGACATCTGCACGCGTGACTCGCTGCGCGAGCTGGCCACGCCGGGCATCCTCGCCATCTTCGCGCCGATCGCGGTGGGCTTCGGCCTCGGCATCGGCCCCTTGGGTGCGTACCTCGCCGGAGCGATCGGCACGGGTCTGCTGATGGCGGTCTTCCTGGCCAACTCCGGCGGTGCCTGGGACAACGCCAAGAAGCTCGTCGAGGACGGCAACCACGGCGGCAAGGGCTCTCCGGCCCACGAGGCGACCATCATCGGCGACACCGTCGGCGACCCGTTCAAGGACACGGCCGGCCCAGCGATCAACCCGCTGCTCAAGGTCATGAACCTGGTGGCCCTGCTGGCGACGCCGCTGATCATCAAGTACTCGTACGGCAACGACGCCAGCGACCCGATCCGCTACACGATCGCGGGTGTCGCCGTGGTGATCATCGTCATCGCGGTGGGCATCGCCCGCTCGCGTCCGATCGCCCTCGACCCGGGCGAGTCCGAGGTCGAGGCCGTCCCAGTCCAGTAGCCGCGAGTGGCGCAAGATTGTTGATCTCGGGTCACAGAACCAACAGATTTGCGCCACTCGACGGTCTGACAGGGTGGGGACATGCTGGATGCCGCGCACGTCCCCGCCCTCCGGGCCGCCCTCCGCCGGGCAGCCTTCACCGTCGACGCTGTCTACGCCCTGCTGGGCGACGACGCCCATCGCGCGCTGGGCCGCAACCAGACCGTCCCCGCCCTGAGGGCGACTCGCGGCGGGGGCGACCTCGCGACGCTCGTGCGACTGTTCGCCCTGCAGGTGCCGGTCGACCGCGACCAGGCCGACGCGGCGCTGCCGGGTCTGGTCGACGCGCTCGTCGCGGCCGGGATGCTCGTGTCGTCCGGTTCCGAGGTGCGCGCACTGGTCGACGTCCGCCCCTACGGCGACGAGGACCACGACTGGTGGATCGTCTGCGACCCGACGTCGGGGCTCGACGGCCGACAGGCGCCGATGGATCCGTCGTACGTGCTGGGCATCAGCGAGGCGTCGTCGTCGCTCGCCCAGCTGACGATCCGCGAGCCCGTCGGACGGGCACTCGACCTCGGGACGGGCTGTGGTGTGCAGGCGATGCACCTGGCGCAGCACGCGAGCACGGTCGTGGCGACGGACGTCAACCCGCGTGCGCTCGCGATGGCCCGCCTCACCGCAGCGCTCAACGAGGTCGAGATCGACGTGCGTGACGGCAGCCTGTTCGAGCCGGTCGCGGGCGAGACCTTCGACCTCATCGCCACCAACCCACCCTTCGTCATCTCCCCTCCCGGCAGCGAGGTGCTGGTCTACCGCGACTCCGGCATGCCCGGCGACAGCGTCGTGCGCCACCTGGTCGAGAACGCCGAGACGCACCTCAATGACGGCGGCTGGTGCCAGATCCTGGCCAACTGGGCCCACCACGACGACGTCGACTGGCAGGACGACCTGGGGCAGTGGCTGCACGGACGTCCGCTCGACGCCTGGATCCTCCAGCGCGAGCTCGTCGACCCGGCCGCGTACGTCGAGATGTGGCTGGCCGACGCGGGCCTGGCCGGCGCGCCCGACTACGTCCAGCGCTACGACGCCTGGCTCGACTGGTTCGCCGGCGAGCGCATCGACGCCATCGGCTTCGGCTGGCTGAGCCTGCGCAAGACGACCGGCACGCCCGTCCACCGCCTCGAGGAGTGGACCGGCGAGATCGCGCAGCCCGTGGGCCCGGGGGTCGCGGCGTGGGGAGATCGCGTCGAGGCCCTGCGCGCCGTCGGCGATGCCGAGCTGCTCGACCGCACCTTCCGCCAGGCGGTCGACCTGGTCGAGGAGACCCGCGGCGCGGCGGGCGCGGACGACCCCGAGAGCATCGTCATCCGGTTGCAGCACGGGGTTCGGCGGACGCGGCAGGTCGACACCGTCGAGGCCGGTCTCGTCGGCGCCAGCGACGGCGACCTCACGTCGGGGCAGATCCTCGACGCGCTGGCCTCCTTGCTCGACCGTGACGCCGCCGAGCTGCGGCAGCGCTACGCCCCCGTGGTCCGCGAGCTGGTCGACGACGGATTCCTCGTCTGAGCAAGTGGGGCACTCGCACAGCGGATGCGCAGGGCACGCGGGCACGGGATGCTCGTGGGGTGACCGACCAAGGACTGGCCAGCAGCGACTCCTACGACCTGACCGGCGCGGTGACGGCCGCCTGGGACGCCTTCGTCGACCTCGCCGAGGGCGTCGACCTGGCGGCGCGCACGCGGCTGGACGGGTGGACGGTGCGTGACGTGCTGCTGCACCTCGGCACGTGGGACAGCGAGTCGTCGCTGAGCGCGGCCCTGGCCACGCGCGGCACGCCCGCCGCCGACGTCCCGCTCGATCCCGACACGGCCAACGCGGCCCTGATCCAGGCGCACGGCGACGCGACGGCCGACGAGATCCACGCCGCCCTCCGTGCGTCCCGTGACGCGGTGGTCGACGTGCTGGCATCCGCGTCGGATGCGGAGGTGGGTCTGGCGCCGGTGGCGAGCCAGCTGGGCCCGATCCCACTGCTCACGCTGGTGCACGCCGGGTGCTACGAGCTGGCCGTGCACGCGCTCGACCTGGCCGACGCCGTCGACATGAAGGTCGATCCGGCGCTGCTGCGCTCAGGCATCGCAGCACTGACCGACACGACGGGATGCCTGGCGGCTCGCGAGGGCATCGACGCCACGATCGGCATCAATGCCGACGAGGCGCCGTGGTCGTTCACGTCGCGGGCCGACGGCGGCTGGACGGTCGACCGCATCGAGGGCTCGGCGCACGGGCCGCGGGTGTCGGGCAGCGCCGAGGACCTGCTCGAGGCCTCGGCGGGTCGCGCCGACCCGGTCAGGCTGGTCACCCTGCGGCACCTCAAGGTCAAGCACCTGGGTGGGCTGCTGGTGCTCACACCGATCATCGACCAGGTGCCGGGGCTGCCCGGAGGCCGCGGGCTGAAGGCCGCCGCGAAGACGCTCGGCGGCCTCTTCAACCACTGAGCTGAACCACTGACTCAGCCGACGGCGAGGGCGAACCAGACCGCGGCGCTGTGCGCGTGGGTCTCGCGTCCCCAGCTGTCGACGAGGGCGTCGACGAGGCGCAGGCCGTGGCCGTTGCCGTGCAAGGAGTCGTCGGCGGCGCGGACCCGGGGCTCGACGGTGCCGCCGTTGTCGTGCACCCGTGTGGTCAGGACTCCGTCGTGCAGCTCGACGCGCACGTGGCATCCGCCGCCGGTGTGGATGAGCGCGTTGGTGGCCAGCTCGGACAGGCACAGCACAGCCTGGTCGGTGGTGTCTGGAGCGATGCTCCAGTCGGTGAGCGTGGCCCGCAGGAAGCGGCGTGCCTCGCCGACGGCCGAGGGGTCGGGCGGCATGTCGTGCTCGGCGACGAGCGTGCCAGGCGCGGGACGGGTCAGCGCCCGCGGCGGCGTGCCGGACGGCTCGAGCGCCGTGCGCAGGGCCTCCTCGAGGCGGACACCGGTCTGCCGGAGGCCGTCGCGCTGCGTGGTGTCGAAGGCCTGCGGGCTCGAGTAGTAGAGCACCAGGCCGCCCATGGCCGGTACCTCGGCGGCCAGGGGCACGACGGCGAGCGCGACGTGAGGGGTGTCGCGCTGCGCGGCGACGAAGTCGGGGTAGCGCGCGTCGAGCCCGGTGAGCGCGTCGGCCACGAGCCCGCCGGACGCGATCGCGTCGTTGAGGGGCGCCGTCGCGAAGGCATCGAGCTGGCACCACTCGTGGGTCTCGCCGCGCTGCCGGTCGCTCGCGGTGAACAGCAGCCGTCGCCCGCCTCCCTCGACCACGGCGATGCCGACGCGGCTGACGTCGGGCAGGCCGGTCAGCTCGTCGAGCGCGAGCTCGGCCCACCGGTCGACGCCGGCGAGGGGCACGACGGGATCGGGAGCGGGCACGGACGTCACGGGCGTCAGTGTAGGTCGAGCTGGAGGATCGTGAGGTCGAGCCAGCGGTCGAACTTGCGTCCGACCTCGGGCAGGTGCCCGACCCTCCGGAAGCCCCGGCGGACGTGCAGGTCGATCGAGACGGTGTTGCCCGACTCGATCATCGCGACCATGCGGTGCGGGCCGTCGCGCCGGGCGCGGGCCACGAGGGCGTCCATCAGCAGCGAGGCGAGACCGCGGCCGTGGTGGGACGCCAGGACGTACAGCGCGTTCTCGACGGTGTGCCGGTAGCCCGACCGCGGACGCCACGGACCGTACGAGGCGTAGCCGACGACGCGACCGCCGACCTCGGCGACCAGGACGGGCAGGCCGGCCGCCAGGCGTGCGTCGAGCCAGGCCGTCCGGTCGGCGAGGTCGACCTCGTCCTCGTCCCAGATCGCGGTGGTGGTGCGGACGGCCTCGTTGTGGATCGCCAGCAGGTCGGCGGCGTCGGAGACCACGGCGTCGCGGACGACCACGCCCGTCATCGTCACGTCTCCGCCGAGACGGACCGGTCGACCGCGTCGGGACGCCACCGCGGCACGAGCTGGCCGCCGAACGCCACGAGCGCGATGGCTGTCGCGATCGAGCCGCCGACCACGAATCCGCCCCATGCCCCCACGCCGTCGATGGCTGCGCCGACCACCGGCGAGGCCGCCGCGCCGCCGAACGTGAACGCTGTGCCCTGCCATCCCATCGCCTCGCCGCGACGCTGCTCGGGCACGAGCTTGGCGATCGACTCGCTCGCGGCCGACATGGTGGGTGCGCACAGGAAGGCGGTGGGCACGACGCACAGCGCGAGCGTCCACACGCTGTCGGCCAGGCCGACCGGGACGAGGGTGACGCCGAGGGTGAGCAGCAGCCACGTGGGCCGGATGGAGAAGTCGATCGCGCCGTAGAGCAGGCCGCCCACCAGCGACGACAGCCCCCAGGCGCCGAACACCAGGCCGACCGACCCGACATGGTGCAGGTCGTCGAGCTCGGCGATGATGCCGAGATCGGTCGAGACCAGCGCGATCATGGTGCCGGACGAGATGAGGAACAGGAACATGACCTGGCTCGACAACCAGCCTGCCGATCCGGCATCGGCAGCGGCGGGCCCGTCGTCGGTCTCGGCAGGCTCCGACCGGGTGGGCGGGTCGAGCCGGTAGAAGATGATCCCGGCCACGACCTCGCAGGCCCCGATGAGGGCCAGGGCGACGTCGGCCCCGACCTGGACGACCAGCACGCCGCCGACCGCGGGGCCGATGATGAAGCCCGCCTCGGCGATGACGCTGTCGGCCGCAAAAGCCGTGCGGTGCTGCTCGGGCGGGACCATGACGCTGAGCGAGAGCCGCACGATCGAGAAGATCGGGATGAGGAACAGCCCCATGCCCAGGGCGAGAGGCACCAGCACCAGCGGCGACGTGGTGATCGCCGCGAGCGGGTAGAGCACCGCCACCGCGATGATCGACGGGATGATCGCGCGGCGCATGCCCAGGCGGTCGATCAGCCGTCCGCGCCACGGTGCCCCGACGCCCGCGCCGACGGTGGAGGCCGCGGCCACGATGCCCGCCTGCAGGTACGACGCGTCGAGCTCGCGCACCACGAACAGGGTCAGCACCAGGGGAGCGGTCATCGCCGGGATGCGGGCGAAGAAGGCCGCGATCAGCAGCGCGCGGACGCGGCGGTCCGCCCACAGCTGCGCATACCCCGAGAAAGCCACAGGACATGTTCTCACCGTCCACCGACAGCTCGATCCGGTGCCACGGTGCGCACCCTCGTCAACGACGCTCTGTAGTAGTGCGGTTCGGTGTTCCTTGACAGGACGCGTTAGCGTATGCGCGTCCGACCACCTCAGGAGATCCCGTGACCACGCTCGTCATCGTCGAGTCCCCCAACAAGGTCCGCAGCATCGCGGGCTACCTCGGGGACGGGTACGTCGTGGACTCCTCCGTCGGCCACATCCGCGACCTCCCGCGAGGCGCCGACGAGGTGCCTGCCGCGTTCAAGGGCGAGTCGTGGGCCCGCCTGGGCGTCAACATCGACTCCGAGTTCGAGCCCATCTACGTCGTCTCCGCCGACAAGAAGTCGCAGATGACCAAGCTCAAGAAGCTGCTCAAGGACGCCGACGAGCTCGTCCTCGCGACAGATGAGGACCGCGAGGGCGAGGCCATCGCGTGGCACCTGTTCGACGAGCTCAAGCCGAAGGTGCCGGTCAAGCGCATCGTCTTCAACGAGATCACCAAGGACGCGATCCAGTACGCGATCGCCCACCCCCGCGACATCGACATGGACCTCGTCGACGCGCAGGAGGCTCGCCGCATCCTCGACCGCCTGTACGGCTACGAGGTCAGCCCGGTGCTCTGGAAGAAGGTCATGAGCGGCCTGTCCGCCGGCCGCGTGCAGTCCGTCGCGACGCGCCTGGTGGTCGAGCGCGAGCGTGAGCGCATGGCGTTCCACGTCGCGTCGTACTGGGACCTCGAGGCGACGTTCGACGCCGGCGAGGGCTACGACCCGCAGCAGTTCCCCGCCAAGCTGTTCAGCCTCGACGGCAAGCGCATCGCCTCGGGCAGCAGCTTCGACAACACCGGCGCGCTGACGTCCGACAAGGTCGCCCACCTCGACGAGGCCCAGGCCGGCGCGCTGGCCGAGGCGCTGGCCGACCAGCCGTTCACGGTGCGCTCGGTCGAGGAGAAGCCGTACACCCGCCGTCCGTACGCGCCGTTCCGCACCACCACGATGCAGCAGGAGGCCTCGCGCAAGTTCGGCTTCGGGGCCGCTCGCACGATGCAGGTCGCGCAGCGTCTGTACGAGGGCGGGCACATCACGTACATGCGCACCGACTCCACGACGCTGTCGCAGACGGCGCTCAACGGGGCACGCGCGCAGGTGCTCGAGCTCTACGGCGACGCCTACCTGCCCGAGAAGCCGCGCGTCTACGCCAGCAAGGTCAAGAACGCGCAAGAGGCGCACGAGGCCATCCGTCCGGCGGGCGAGAAGTTCAAGACCCCCAAGCAGACCGGCCTGGTCGGCGACGAGCTGCGCCTCTACGAGCTCATCTGGAAGCGCACGATCGCCAGCCAGATGAACGACGCCAAGGGCAACTCGGTCTCGATCCGCATCGGCACGCAGGCGAGCACGGGCGAGGACGTCGTGTTCAGCAGCTCGGGTCGCACGATCACCTTCTACGGATTCCTCAAGGCCTACGTCGAGTCGAACGACGACGCCGAGGCCGAGGGCGACGACCAGCAGACCAAGCTGCCCAACCTCTCGGAGGGCCAGACCGTCACGGCCGCCGAGCTGGGCAAGGCCGGCCACGAGACCAAGCCGCCGTCGCGCTTCACCGAGGCCTCGCTCATCAGCGAGCTCGAGACCCGCGAGATCGGCCGTCCCTCGACGTACGCGTCGATCGTCGGCACGATCCAGAACCGCGGCTACGTCTACAAGAAGGGCACGGCGCTCGTCCCGGCCTGGATCGCCTTCAGCGTCATCCGCCTCATGGAGCAGCACTTCGGCCGCCTCATCGAGTACACGTTCACGGCGCAGCTCGAGGACGTCCTCGACGAGGTCGCCAACGGGCGCGAGGAGCGCCTGCACGTGCTGCAGGGCTTCTGGACCGGCGAGGAGGACGGCGACACGGGCCTCAAGCGACTGGTCGAGAACCTGCCCGACATCGACGCCCGCGG
>JBEVGQ010000055.1:0-5961 GCA_040511655.1 Aeromicrobium sp.
GCGGCGCCGTCGAACGGCAGCAGGACGATCGCGTCGACCTTGTCGTTGATGAAGGTCTCGACCTGCGAGATCTGCAGGTTGACGTCGTTGGTGCCCTCGGCGACCTTCAGCTCGACGTCGTCGTACTTGCCGGCCTGGGCGACGGCGGCCTTGGTGATCGCACCCATCCAGCCGTGGTCGGCCGCGGGGGCCGAGAAGCCGATGACGACCTTGTCGCCGCTCTTGTCGTTGTCGGTGTTGCTCTTGTTGACGGCGGCGCTGGTGTCGTCGTCGCTCGAGCTGTTGGTGCAGGCACCGAGGACCAGCGTGGCGGCTGCGAAGGCTCCCGCCACGGCGAAGGCCCGGCGGCGGCGAGGATGGGTCGTGGACATGTGTACTCCTGGTGGGGGTGGGGTTGCTTGTCGTGCGAGGTGGTGCGTCGTGCGGTTACGTCTTGCGGTTCGCGATGCGCTGCTGCAGGAGCACGGCGATCACGATGATCACGCCCTTGGCGACGTTCTGGGTCGACGTCGACAGGTTGTTGAGCGTGAAGACATTGGTGAGGGTCATGAAGATCAGGACGCCGAAGAGCGTGCCGACGACCGTGCCGCGGCCGCCGCTGAGCAGCGTCCCGCCGATGACGACGGCGGCGATGACGTCGAGCTCGAGGAGCGTGCCATGGGTCGACGAGCCGGTCGTGGTGCGAGACATGAGCATCACGGCGGCGATGCCGCAGGTGGTGCCGAGCAGGGTGTAGAGGTAGACCGTGTGCCGCTGCACCTTGATGCCGGCCAGCCGGGCGGCCTCAGGGTTGCCGCCGACCGCGAACGTGCGACGTCCGAAGGTCGTGCGGTTGAGCAGGAACCAGCCGGCCACCGTGACGAGGGCGAAGATGATGACGATGACCGGGATGCCGAGCGGCTCGGCGCCGAAGAAGTCGGTGAATCCCTGGTTGCGGATGATCTGCGTCTTGCGGTCGGCGATGACCTCCGCGAGCCCGCGGGCCGAGGCCAGCATCGCGAGCGTCGCGATGAAGGGCACGATCCTGCCGTAGGCCACGAGGAGCCCGTTGATGGCTCCGCAGGCGGCACCGACCAGGACCGCGCTGAAGACCATCGCGACCCAGCCGATGCTGTCGGCCATCGCCTGCGTGCCGGTGGTCGTGGCCCAGACCGAGGAGAGGGCGACGATCGCGCCCACCGAGAGGTCGATGCCGCCGCCGGTGATGACGAAGGTCATGCCCACGGCGACGATGCCGGTGACCGTGGCGAGACGCAGGATCGTCAGCACGTTGTCGGTGCTGGCGAACCGGTCTCCCGCCGTGACGACGCCGACGATGCACAAGATGACCAGGGCGATGACCAGGCCCAGGTTGCGGGCGATGCCGATGGATCCGCGGGGCTCGCCCTTGGGCGGGGCCGGGACGGTCAGCGAGGGGTCTTGCAGGGAGGCGCTCACGCGACTTCACCCTTCTGCTCGGTGGGGGATGCGGGGTGTTCGTGGGAGGCGATGATGCGGTCGAGGACGCCGCCGGCGTCGATGGCCTCGCTCGGCCCGTCGTGCACGACCGCGCCGTCGGCGATCACGAGGATGCGATCGGACAGGCCGAGCACCTCGTCGATGTCGCTGGAGACGACCAACAGGGCCACGCCGGAGTCGGCGAGCTGGCGGATCAGGGCGTAGATCTCGGCGCGTGCGCCGACGTCGACGCCGCGGGTCGGCTCGTCGAGCAGGAGCACCTTGCACGACCGCAGCAGCCAGCGGGCCAGGACGGCCTTCTGCTGGTTGCCGCCCGAGAGTGTGCGGATGATCCGTTCGGGGGCGTCGGGCCGGATGTCGACCGAGCGGGCCGCCTCGTGGGCCGCCTGCTTCTCGGCGTCGTCGGACGAGACGCCCAGCCGGGAGAACCGCGAGATGCTGGCCAGCGAGACGTTGCGGTAGACGGCGTCGTCGAGGATCAGGCCCTGCGACTTGCGCTCCTCGGGGCACAGGCCCAGCCCGGCGCGCACGGCGGTGTCGACCGAGCCCTTGCGCAGCGACCTGCCCTCGACCGTGACGCTGCCGGCCGAGGCACGACGGGCACCGTAGATCGTCTCGACGATCTCGCTGCGCCCGGCGCCCACGAGCCCGGCGAGGCCGATGATCTCGCCGGGTCGGATGTCGAACGAGATGTCGTCGAACTCGCCGACGCGCGAGAGACCCCGGACGGAGAGCACGGGCGTCGTGGCCGTCAGCGGCGACGTGCGTCGCGGGTAGATCGACGACACGGCGCGTCCGGTCATGAGCGTGATGAGCTCGGCCGTCGGGGTGTCCTTGGCCGAGAGGTCGCCGGCGACCGTCGCACCGTCCTTGAGCACCGTGAGGCGGTCGCCGATGCGGCGGATCTCGTCGAGGCGGTGCGAGATGTAGATGACGGCGGTGCCGGACGCACGCAGGTCGTCGACGACCCGGAACAGCCCGTCGACCTCGTCGGGGTCGAGGACGGCGGACGGCTCGTCCATCACGATGATGCGCGCGTCGCGTGACAGGGCGCGGGCCATCGAGACGATCTGCTTGCCCGCGGCCGACAGGCTGCCGACCTCGCGGGTCGGCCGGATCTCGGAGTGGCCGAGGCGGGCGAGCAGCTCGCGGGCCTTGCGGTTCATGGCGGCGTCGCGGGTGATGCCGCCGCGGGCGCTCTCGTGGCCGAGGAAGATGTTGTCGGCGACGCTGAGCCCGTCGACGAGGTCGAGCTCTTGGTAGATCGTGGCGATGCCGGTGGCGAGGGCGGCCTGCGGGTTCGCGAACGAGGTGGGCTCGCCCTCCCACAGGATCGTGCCGTCGTCGATGCCGTGCGCACCGGCGAGCACCTTGATGAGCGTGGACTTGCCGGCGCCGTTCTGCCCGAGCAGGCAGTGGACCTCGCCGGCTCGGACGACGAGGTCGACGCCGTCGAGGGCGCGGACGCCGGGGAACTCCTTGACGATGCCGCGCATCTCGAGCAGCGGGGCGGAGGGGTCTGACATGGCCGTGACACTAGTCACACGTTCTGTCGGTCGTCAAGCAAAAGGTGAATGTTGACCGACATACTTGATAGTCGAGCGTGTCGAAAGGGGGTCTGGTTAACTCATGGGCATGACTGCTGTGTCCGTCGGGCTCCCGCCGACTCTCGTCGGCACCGGCGATCTCTTCCAGCTGCTGCGCGACGGCAAGCCCCGCACGCGCGGCGAGCTGGCGCAGCTGTCGTCGCTGGCCCGGTCGACCATCACGGCCCGGGTCGACGCCCTGCTGATGGCGGGCCTGCTCGAGCCGGTGGGCGAGGCCGCCTCGACCGGCGGACGTCCGCCCACGCGGTTCGCGCTCAACCGCCACGACCGGGTCGTCCTCGCGATCGACCTGGGCGCATCGCACGCCACGGTGGCCGTCACCGACATGTCAGGCAAGGTGCTGGGCGAACGGACGGTCGACAGCGACATCGCCGACGGTCCGGTCACGGTCCTCGACCGCGTCGCCGCGATCGGCGTCGAGCTTCTCGGCGAGCACGACCGCTCGATCGACGAGGTCGCCGGCGTGGGCATCGGCGTGCCGGGGCCGGTCGAGCACGCCACGGGGCGCCCGGCCAATCCGCCGATCATGCCCGGCTGGCACGACGTCGACATCCCCGCGCACCTGAACCGCCACTTCCCGGGGCCGGTGCTCGTCGACAACGACGTCAACCTGATGGCGCTGGGCGAGTACGTGACGTCGTGGCAGTCGTCGCGACACCTGCTGCTGGTCAAGGTCGCCACCGGCATCGGGGCCGGCATCGTCGCCGACGGACGCCTGCTGCGAGGGGCGCTCGGGTCGGCCGGAGACCTCGGGCACGTCCAGGTCGCGGGCGCGCCCGACGACGTCGTGTGCCGCTGCGGCAACGTCGGGTGCCTCGAGGCCGTCGCCGCAGGGCCCGCCATCGCGGCCAAGCTGCGTGCCGGAGGGCTCGACGTCGAGGGCTCGCAAGGCATCGTCGACGCCGTCGCGGCGGGCGAGATCGCGGCGCTGCAGGCCGTGCGCGAGGCGGGACGCGACCTCGGCACCGTGCTCGCCACGTGCGTCAACCTGCTCAACCCGTCGGTCATCGTCATCGGGGGCAAGCTGTCCGAGGCGGGGGAGTACCTGCTGGCCGGGGTGCGCGAGGTCGTCTACCAGCGGTCGCTGCCGCTGGCGACGCACGACCTGCGCATCGTCAGCACGTCCGCCGGCACGCAGGGCGGCATCCTGGGGGCCGGCGCCATGGTGATCGACGCGGTCCTGTCGCCGCGCGCCGTCGACGCCTACGTGGCGCAGCGCACGGCCTAGACATCGCGGCGAGGTCATGCCGCCATCATCGACCGGTGAGGTTCTGCCGCGCCCACTGCTCGACCGTGGTGACGTCGAACGACTGCCGCTCGTTGAACGTGCCGACCTTGGGCCATGCCACGCCCTTGCCCTGCGCGAACACGGCGCGGTACTTCTTGATGTGATGGTCCGGGTCGTTCTCCAGCTCGTGGATGAGATGCGGAACCGACCACACATTCGCTGCGAAGGGGCGTCCCAGCACCCGTTCGAGGATGCTCGTGACCTGCCCGTACGTCACGGTGTCCCCAGCGAGGTACACGATGTCGTTGCGGAAGCGAGGCTCGAAGAAGACGATCTCCGCGGTCAGCGCACCGATGTCGTCAGGGGTCGTGAGGGTCACGCTGTTGTCGAGGCTGCCGAGGGCGTTCACCGTGTCGTGGTCGAGGTCGACGACGTCGAACGCGGGCTCGAACAGGAAGCTGGTGAACATGCCCGTCGAGATGATGACCCACTCGGTCGTGTCCTGGGCGCGGAGCAGCTCGCGCACGTCGAGCTGCGAGTCGAAGAGGTCCTGAGGGCTGCCCCGCCCGATCACCTCGAAGTCGACTCCGAACTGCCACGGGAAGTAGCGCTTCACGCCGGACCGCAGCGCCGCCGTGGCCAGTTTCATCGGGGTCTCTCGACCCGCGACCATGCCGGCGCAGCCGATGACGGTGTCGAATCGCGCGAAGACGGTGGCGAGCTGATCGATCGAGTCGTTCACCAGGTCGGCGGCGACCATCTGCACACCCAGGTCACGGAGCTCGTCGATCTGCGCCTTCTTCTCCGGCGCATCGGTGGTGATGGTCGACTCCCGCAGCAGGACGCTGACCTGCGAGCCGGGTGCACGCTCCGCCACCCGCACGAGGTTGCGCAGGACCGGGAGGCCGAGCTCGCCGGCGCCGAGGACGAGAATGGACTGGGGGTGAGGCGGGGTCGCCTGCGGCATGGGTTCTCCTGTGGCCGGTGTCGTTACGATCATTCGATGCTTCCACCGATTTGCCGCACCCAGAAGAAGGCACACGCGTGATACCGGGGCGTGGGGTCGACGATCACGACGCCCTCAGCCGGGCCGAGACGGTCTGCCAGACGCTGGCAGACGATGACGACGGAGTGAGGCGAGAAGTCCTCGCTCACGCCGGAAGCCGCTGGTCATGGGGCATCCTGCATGCCCTGGGCGTGTACGGGACGATGCGCCACGCCGAGCTCAAGCGGCAGATGGACGGTGTGACACAGCGGATGCTGACCAAGACGCTGCGCTCTCTGGAGCGTGACGGTCTGCTGACCCGAAGGGACTTCGAAGAGGTTCCACCCCGCGTCGAGTACGCACTGACCGACCTGGGCATGGAGCTGCTGGTCCGCGTGTCCCCTATATGGACATGGGTCGTCGACAACGCCGATGAGGTCCGCGCAGCGCGTCAGGCTTTCGATGACCAGGTCGGGCGCAAGCCTTCGTGGCAGGTACCCACGCCGATGCCGACAGATCAAGAGGCATCCCGGTAGCCACCGGAGCCGCCAGACATCCCGGTTGGGGCGCGAGGTCCCACGTCAGCGGGGATCGGCTGCCTACAGTGGCTCAGTGATTCGATTCGACAAGGTCACCAAGACCTATCCCGGCCAGAAGCGTGCCGCGCTCGACGGCGTCGACCT
>JBEVGQ010000056.1:0-18446 GCA_040511655.1 Aeromicrobium sp.
ACCTCGCCGATCGCGAAGATCGACTCGTCGCTGGTCTGGCAGCCCGGGTCGGCCACGACGCCGCCGCGCTCCCCCACCTCGAGACCGCTCTCGCGCGCCAGCTCGTCGCGAGGACGCACGCCCGTCGCGAACACGACGACGTCGGCGGAGACCTTCTCCCCGTCGGCGAACTGCATGCTGGCGACCTTGCCGTCGCGGCCTGCCTTGAGCCTGGAGGTCGCGGTGGAGGTGCGCACCGAGACCCCCATCTGCTCGATGATGCGCCGCAGCGCCCCACCCCCGGCTCGATCGACCTGCAGCGGCATGAGCCACTCGGCGAACTCGACGACGGTCGTGTCGGCGCCGAGGGCTGTCAGAGCACCCGCGGCCTCGAGCCCCAACAGGCCGCCACCGACGACGGCACCACGGACCTTCCGGCCCAGGGCCGCCTCGCGGTCGAGCACCCACTGGCGCAGCTCGGCGACGTCGTCGACCGTCCGGTAGACGAAGCAGCCCGGCAGGTCGGAGCCCTCGACCGGCGGCACGGTCGCGTACGAGCCGGTCGCGAGCACGAGCCGGTCGTAGTCGAACGTCGTGTTGCGCGCGTGCAGCTGCTTGGCCTCGCGGTCGATGCGGCTGACCACCGAGCCGCGGTAGAGCCGCACGCCCGGACGCTTCCACAGGCTCCCGTCGCCCAGCAGCAGGCCCTCGGGGTCGCGGTCGGAGAAGAACGACGTCAGCGCCACCCGGTCGTACGGCGGGCGCGTCTCGTCGCCGAACACCTCGATGTCCCACGTCTCGTCGGCCCCGCGCTCCACGAGCGCCTCGACGAGCCGGTGGGCGACCATGCCCGCTCCGACGACGGCAAGCTTCTCCTTGGCGCCCCGGGCGTCGTCGGCGCTGGGTCTGGCGTGCTGATCGATCGTCATGTAGTCGACGGTAGGAACGGCGTGTGTCATGGCGGCGATGTACGTGTTACCTCGCCGGAACGTTTGCCTCACGGACGACGGACGTCGTCTGTGAGACCGGAGCGGGGTCGGTGGTCTGCAGCCAGTCGACGATGCCGCACACGAGCGTGGTGCAGCCCCCGCAACCTGTCGTCGCGCGCGTGGCGGCGGCCAGCGACTCGACCGAGGTCGCGCCGTCGTCCCAGGCGTGCACCAGGTCGCCCTTCGTGACGCCGTTGCAGCGGCACACCGTCGTCGAGGCCGGCATCGTGGTCGGTGAGGCGCTCTCGACGGCGGCCGGCACCGCGGCGCCCATCAGCAGCTGCATCGGATCGGCCGGCAGCATGCCGGGCCGGTCGAGCTGGGTCGACAGGTACGACGCCAGCTCGGGCGCACCGACACAGGTGACGCCGACCAGGGCGTCACCGCGGGTGACGAGCTCGACGTGGCGTCGTGCCTGACGGTCCGACAGCGAGACGACGCGGTCCTCCGGCAGCGCCGTCGACGTCCGGACCCCCATGGTCACGACGCTCATGCCGACGGCCTTGAGCCGCATCGCCGCCCCCGCGATGGCCGGCAGGTCGGCGGTCTCGCCGAGGGCGATGCTCCGGGCCAGCGCACGCGCCTGGTCCCATCCCGGTGCCACGAGGCCACTGACGCCGGCCGGTGTCTCGGCGCAGTCGCCGACCGCGAACACCGTCGGGTCGGTCGTGCGCAGGGCCTCGTCCACGACGATGCCGACGTTCGTCGCGAGCCCGGCCTCGGCGGCCAAGGCGGTCTCGGGGGCCGAGCCGCACGCCAGCACGACGAGCCCGGCCGGCAGCACGCGACCGTCGTCGAGGTGCACGGCGTCGACGCGTCCATCTCGCACGCCGACCGACGCGACCCCGGCTCCCGTGGCGACCGCGATGCCGAGCGACTCCGCCTGGTCGCCCGCCACGGCCGCCACGGCCGGGTCGAGGTCGCGCCCGAGAAGCCCCGACGACGCGACGAGCGTGACGTCGACCCCCCGGTGCCGCAGCGCACACGCGGTCTCGACGCCGAGCGGCCCCGCGCCGACCACCACGGCCTGTGACGCATTGAGCGTCGCGGCCCTGATGTCGCGAGCGTCGTCGATCCGGCGGACGACGTGCACCCCGCGCGGCAGCCCGTCCCGCAGGCCCGGCACGTCGATCACCCTGGCGCGCGCACCCGTGGCGAGCACCAGCAGGTCGTAGTCGAAGTCGCCACCGGCCGTCACGACGGTGCGCCGCTCGCGGTCGATCTCGAGCGCCCGCGTGCCCGCACGCACCCGCACGCGTCCGGTGCCTGGCAACGGGAGCATCAGGCCCGCCAGGTCGATACGACCGGCTACCAGCTCGGTCAGCATGACGCGGTTGTACGGCTCGTACGACTCATCACCCAGCACGTCGACCTCGAGGTGCGGCGCGAGACGTCCCAGCTCGTCGGCGAGGCGATGACCCACCATGCCGGCACCGATCACGACGACCTTGGGGCCAGGCTCCTGACGCGTGCTCATGCTCCTCCTGGCGTCGAGGCGGCGAGCGCGACCTGCACCGCGCACACCTTGAACTCGGGCATCCCCGAGACCGGGTCGGTGGCCGCGTTCGTGACGGCGTTCACCATGCCCTCGTCGGCGAAGTGGAACGGCACGAACACCGTGTCGGGGCGGATGTCGGCGCTGATGCGGGCCTGCGCGACCATGGATCCCCGCTTCGACGTGATGCGGACGTCGTCGATGCCGTCCAGCCCGATGCGCGACGCCAGCACCGGGTGGATCTCGACGTAGGCCCGCGGCATCGAGTCGTTGAGCCGTGGGACCCGTCGCGTCTGCGCACCCGACTGATAGTGCTGGAGCACGCGACCGGTCACGAGCCACACCGGCGCCTCGGCACGCAGCGGTTCGTCGGGTCCGACTGCGCGCACCGCGACCATCCACGCACGTCCGGTCGGCGTCGGGAACGACTCCGCGAACAGCCGCGGGGTGCCCGGATGCTGCTCGTCGGGGCACGGCCAGTAGAGCGCCTCGCCCGCGTCGAGCCGCTCGTACGAGATGCCGGCATAGTCGGCGCGTCCGCCGGCGCTGGCCCGACGCAGCTCGTCGTAGACCTCGCGAGGGTCCGTCGACCACGTGCCCGGGGCGTCGAGACGTGCGGCCAGCCCGGCGAGGATCTCGAGCTCGGAGCGGATGCCCGCCGGCGGGTCGATTGCGCGGCGGCGGCGCAGCACGCGGCCCTCGAGACTCGTCATGGTGCCCTCCTCCTCGGCCCACTGCGTCACGGGCAGCACGTAGTCGGCCAGCATCGCGGTCTCGGACGGCACGAAGTCGCACACCACCAGGAGGTCGAGCGACGTGAGGCGGCGACGGACGACCTGGGCGTCCGGAGCACTGACCAGCACGTTGCTGCCGTGGACGAACAACGCCCGCGGCCCGCCCGGCTGTCCGAGGCTCGTGAGCAGCTCGACCGCCGGAACGCCCGGGCCGGGGATCGTCTCCGGGTCGACGCCCCACACCGCGGCGACGTGCTCGCGCGCGACCGGGTCGGTGATCATCCGGTAGCCGGGCAGCTGGTCGGCCTTCTGACCGTGCTCACGTCCGCCCTGGCCGTTGCCCTGCCCAGTGATGGCGCCGTAGCCGCCGCGCTCGGCGCCCACCAGGCCCAGGGCGAGCGCCAGGTTGATGACAGCCGTGACGGTGTCGGTGCCGTCGGCGTGCTGCTCCGCACCGCGTCCGGTCAGCAGGTAGGCACCCCGGCCACCGCGGTGCGGGCTGGCGTCCGCGAGCGTCCGGGCGATGCGGCGCAGCTGCGTCTCGGGCACGCCCGTGGTCGCCGCGACCCGCTCGGGCCACCACTCGGCGACGCTGCGGCGGACGTCGCCGAGCCCGTCGACTCGCGTCGCGAGATAGTCGGCGTCGGCGAGTCCCTCCGCCAGCACGACGTGCAGCAGCCCCAGCATCAGCACGAGGTCGGTACCTGGCGAGAGCTGCAGGTGCTCACCGCGGCCCTCGTCCGTCAGTCGTGCCGTCGCGCTGCGGCGCGGGTCGACGACGACCAACCCGCCGCGCTGGCGCACGGGGCCGAGGTGCTGCACCGCAGGCGGCATCGTGTCGGCGAGGTTGCTGCCCAGCAGCATCACCACGTCTGCGTCGGCGAGATCGGTCAACGGGAACGGCATCCCGCGGTCGATGCCGAGGCTGCGGTTGGCGGCCGCTGCGGCGGACGACATGCAGAACCGTCCGTTGTAGTCGATGTTGGCGGTGCGCAGCGCCAGGCGGGCGAACTTCCCGAGCTGGTAGGCCTTCTCGTTGGTCAGCCCTCCCCCGCCGAACACCGCGACGGCGTCGGGGCCGTCCTGCTCGCCGATCGCACGCACACGGGCGGCGATGTCGTCGAGCGCGACGTCCCAGCTCACCGGCTCGAACCGGGCCCCGCCCCCTGAGGCGCCTCCGCTCCCTGAGCCTGTCGAAGGGATCCGGCGCAGCGGGGACGTGATGCGGTCGGGCACCGTGAGCACGTCGGCGCTGGTCCATCCCTTCTGGCACATGCCGCCCACGTTGGTCGGGAAGGCGCGCGGCTCGACCACGACCCGCCCGTCAGCGTCGTCGCCGGGGGTGATCGCCTGCGCGCACTGGAGCGCGCAGTAGGGGCAGTGGGTGGCGGTCATGGGGCGCTAGACCCCGGCCTTCGCCATGACCGACGCGGGGCGCAGGTAGAACGCCCACGTGACGGCCAGGCAGATGACGTAGAACGCCGCGAAGACGACGAAGGCGCTCTTGACAGCGTCCACCGGGTCGGCGATCCAGGGCGCGCTGAACGTGATCGGGATCAGGAACCCGCCGAGGGCTCCGACCGCACCGGCGATGCCGATGACCGCCGACGCCTCCTTCGTCGTGCGGCGCTCGGCGGCGACGCGCTCCGGTGACCCGTCCGGGCCGGCCTGGGCGGCCTGCGCCTGCCAGATCAGGGGGATCATCCGGTACGTCGAACCGTTGCCGACGCCCGTGGCGGCGAACACCAGCAGGAACGCGGCCAAGAACCACGGGAAGATCTCGGAGTTGTGGTCGACGGCGGCTCGGACGGCCGCGGAGTACTCGAACGTCGCGGGGTCGGGCGCGGGCGCGCCGGCGGGGGCCTTCGGCACCGCGTCGAGCCGGGCCAGCGACACCATCACCAGCACGGTGCCGACGATCATGCCGATGAATGCGAACAGCGTCACCCGCGCGCCGCCGAGCTTGTCGGCGAGCCACCCGCCGAACGGGCGCATGACCGAGCCGACCAGCGCACCGAGGAAGCCGTAGTACGCGAAGTTGATGCCGATGCCGGGGACGTCAGGGAGGGGCTGGTTGAAGAAGTTGATCTTGATCAGCAGCGGCATCGCCGCCGAGTACCCGATGAACGATCCGAAGGTGCCGATGTACAGCAACGACACGACCCACGTGTGCTTGAAGCGGACGACGGCGAGCTGCTCACGCGGCGTCGAGTACGCCGCCGAGAGGTTGTTCATGAAGAAGTAGGCGGTGAGCGCGGCGACGACGGCCAGCGCCGCGTACAGGTATCCGACCCGCTCCAGCACGATGCCGCTCTGACTGGCCTTCACCAGGCCGAACGCTCCCGCGCCGCCCACGATGATCGGCAGGAAGAACTGGATCACGGCCACGCCGAGGTTGCCGCCTGCGGCGTTGAGCCCCAACGCCGTCCCCTTCAGCCGGGACGGGAAGAAGAAGTTGATGCTGGCCATCGACGACGCGAAGTTGCCTCCGCCCACCCCGGCCGTCGCGGCGATGAGGACGAACACCCAGTACGGCGTCTCGGGGCGTTGCACGAAGTAGGCGAACAGCAGCGTGGGCACGACGAGCATCGCGGCGCTGAACACCGCGAAGTTGCGACCGCCGAACTTCGGCACCGCGAACGTGTAGGGCAGACGCAGCAGCGAGCCCACGAGGTTGGGTACCGCGATGAGCCAGAACAGCTGCAGCGGGGAGAACGCGAAGCCGACCTTGGCCAGCAGGGCCGCGGCGGCGCTCCACAGGAGCCACACCGAGAAGCCGAGGTGCTCGCCGAACACCGACCAGATCAGGTTGCGGCGGGCGATCCGGCGGCCGCCGGCCTCCCACTGGGCCGGGTTCTCCGGATCCCACTCGTCGATCCACCGGCCGGTACGGCGTCCGGTCGACGCGGGCGGTGCCGCGTGCTGGTCGGGAGGGCTGCTGACGGTGCTGGTCATGGGACGCTCCGGTGGTCGGCGATCCGGCGATGCGCCGGATCTCGTGCCACCGAACCTAGGAAGCGCGTGTTTCGCCAGCGGGTGTCGGCGCGTCAGAGCCCGGTAACACTTCGCGCACGGTCACCCGAGGCCCACTGTGAGAACTCCCCCCACACGCTGAGGAGAGACTCCTGCACCGGTGAGGAGAGACTCACGCACCCGTGAGGAGAGACTCGGGTCTCGTCAACCCACCATGAGTCTCTCGTCAACCCACCGTGAGTCTCTCGTCGGCGTCAGGGGTCGGGGGCGTCCCAGGCCTCGATCGCGCCCCGGACGCGCTCGAGCACCTCGGCGACCTGGGCCGGGTCTCCCCCGGCTCGGCCGATCGCGACACCGACCAGGTACGTCGTCAGCGGCGCGGCCGGACGCATGATGCCGTGGGCGGCGTCGGAGGCGAGGTCGAGGACGGCGTCGACGTCGAGCACCTGCTCGACACCGAGGTCGGCGGCTAGCCCTGAGGCCCAGCCTGCGAGGGCGGATTCATCCATGCGGGGTCTCCCGGGTGAGTCGGTGCAGGTCGTCGGGGGTGTCGACGTCGTCGACCACGTGGGCGAGGTCGATCTCGAGCAGGTCGAGCCCGCTCGTCACGCGCGTCGCCGACTGGTGGGCCAGCGGCCCGTGGGCTGTCAGAGCGGACGTGAAGGAGCGTGAGCGGTGGGCCGACAGCAACGGCTGACGACGTCCGTCGGCACCGACGGCCACGACTCCGTCGCGGTCGGGGTGGGCCGCGAGACCCGCGAGGAGCGCGTCGACCGCGTCGCCCACCCGTGGCACGTCGGCCGCCACCACGACGACGTGCTCGGCGACGTCGTCACCGAGCGCCGTCAGCCCCGCCCCCATCGCGGCGGCGGGCCCCGCGAACGGCGGGTCCTCCTGCACGCGGACGACGCCGGCGGGCAGGCCGGCGGTGCCCGGAGGAGCCACCACGACGACGCGGCGGGCGTCCGCGACGGCTGCCAGGGCGTGCGTCAGCAGCGTCGCCCCGTCGACGACGACCTGCAGCTTGTCGACGTCGCCCATGCGCGTCGACCGGCCGCCGGCCAGGACGATCGCGTCGTAGGTGACCGGCGAGGACGGCATCGGCGGGTCAGGCCTCGATGACGACCGGCAGGATCATCGGGCGCCGGCGCAGGCGGCGGCCCACGAACGAGCCCAGCACGCGCCGGATGACCTGCTGCAGCTGCCGGTTGTCGCGCGTTCCCTCCGAGAGCGCCTCCTCGAGAGCGGCCACGATCTTCGGGACGATCTCCTCGAACGCGGAGTCGTCCTCGGCGATGCCGCGGGCGTGGATCTCGGGTCCGCTGAGGATCTTGCCGGTGGCCGAGTCGATGACCACGACGACCGAGACGAAGCCCTCCTCGGCGAGGACGCGGCGGTCCTTGAGCTCGGAGTCGGTGAGGTCGCCGACCGACGAGCCGTCGACGTAGACGTAGCCGACATCGACGGCGCCCGTGATGGACGCGTGACCGTCGACCAGGTCGATGACGTAACCGTCCTCGGCCAGCAGCACGTTGGGGACGCCGGTCTGCGTCGCGAGCTTGGCGTTGGCGTGGAGGTGGCGGATCTCGCCGTGCACCGGCAGCACGTTGGTGGGCTGCACGATGTTGTAGCAGTAGAGCAGCTCGCCCGCTGAGGCGTGACCCGAGACGTGCACCAGGGCATTGCCCTTGTGGACGACGTTGGCACCGAGCTTGGTGAGGCCGTCGATGACGCGGTAGATCGCGTTCTCGTTGCCCGGGATGAGCGATGACGCCATGAGCACCGTGTCACCCGGCTCGAGGCTGACCTGCTGGTGGCTGTTGTTGGCCATGCGCGACAGCGCCGCCATGGGCTCTCCCTGCGAGCCGGTCGACATCAGCACCATCTTGTTCGGCGGTGCGGCATCGATGCGGTCGACGACGACGCCGTCGGGGACGTGCAGGTAGCCCAGCTCGCGGGCGATCTGCATGTTGCGGACCATCGAGCGTCCGACGTAGGCGACCTTGCGACCGTGCTTGGCGGCGGCGTCGATGACCTGCTGCACGCGGTGGATGTGCGAGGCGAACGACGCCACGATGATGCGACCCGTGCTGTTCTGGAACACCGCGTCGATCGCCGGGGTGATGTTGCGCTCGGACGTCGTGAAGCCCGGCACCTCGGCGTTGGTCGAGTCGGTCAGGAAGAGGTCGACCCCCTCCTCGCCGAGACGGGCGAAGGCGCGCAGGTCGGTGATGCGACCGTCGAGCGGCAGCTGGTCCATCTTGAAGTCGCCGGTGTGCAGCGCGACGCCGGCCGGCGTCTTGATCGCGACGGCGAGCGCGTCGGGGATCGAGTGGTTGACCGCCACGAACTCGAGCTCGAACGGCCCGAGGTCCATGATGTCGCCCTCGGAGACCTCGTACTTGGGCGCGTCCTTGAGCTTGTGCTCCTTGAGCTTGGGGTCGAGGAACGCCAGCGTCAGCTTGGAGCCGATGACGGGGATGTTGCCGCGCTCGCGCAGCAGGTAGGGCACGCCGCCGATGTGGTCCTCGTGGCCGTGCGTCAGCACGATGCCGACGACGTCCTTGAGACGGTCACGGATGGGTCCGAAGTCGGGCAGGATCAGGTCGACGCCGGGCTGCGTCTCCTCGGGGAACAGGACGCCGCAGTCGACGATGACGATCTTGCCGCCGTACTCGAACGACGTCATGTTGCGGCCGATCTCGCCGAGTCCTCCCAGGGGGATGACGCGGAGACCGCCTTCGGGCAGTGCGGGGGGAGCGCTGAGCTCCAGGTGCATGTGGCTCATCGAGATGTTCAGCTTTCGAGTCAGTGTTGCTCAAGGAGGCCCGCAGCGACGAGGCCGTCACGAACGATCGCGACCTCTTCCTCGGTCGCGGCAGGCAGGGGGGCACGCATCGTGCGGTTGTCGAGCACGCCGAGCAGCTGCAGGGCAGCCTTGGACGTGATCGCGCCTTGCGTGTGGTTCATCAACGCCCGGACGGCGGGCTGAAGTCTGATGTTGATCGCGCGGGCGGTCGCGAGGTCGCCGGCGTCGACGGCAGCGACCATCTCGGCGTACTGCCGCCCGGCGACGTGGCTGACGACGCTGACGATGCCCGCAGCGCCCATGGCGAGCCACGGGAGGTTGGCCGGGTCGTCGCCGGAGTAGATCGCGAGGCCCGTCTCGTGCATGAGCCAGGCACCGCGGTCGAGGTCGCCGTGAGCGTCCTTCATCGCCACGATCAGCGGGTTGTCGGCCATCGCCAGGTACGTGTCGTCGGCGATGAGGACTCCGCTGCGACCGGGGATGTCGTAGAGCATGACCGGCGTGTCGTCACCGGCCCGGGCAACCTCGGTGAAGTGGTTGAGGATGCCCGACTGCGGAGGCTTGCTGTAGTACGGCGTGACGATCAGCAGGCCGTGCGCGCCCCGCTTCTTGGCCTGCTCGGCCAGCTCGACGGAGTGCCGCGTGTCGTTGGTGCCGACGCCGGCGACCACCGTGGCGCGGTCTCCGACCGCCTCGAGCACGGCGGCCAGCAGGCGTCCGTCCTCGGCGACCGTCGTGGTGGGCGACTCGCCCGTGGTGCCGCTGACGACGAGTCCGTCGTTGCCGTGGTCGACCAGGTGCGAGGCCACCTTCTGGGCGGCGTCGAGGTCGAGCTCACCGTCGACGGTGAACGGCGTGACCATGGCGGTCAGCACGCGCCCGAAGGGCGCAGCCTCAGAAGCGAGCGGCGACGTCATACCCCCGAGGCTACCGCTTGGCGACCTCGGCCCGGCGACCGGCAGGATGAGCCCATGACCGCGGACTACTTCGATCTCGACACCGCGTCCGTCGCCCGCACCGGCGGAGTCCGCGACGCGACGCTGACCGATCGGTGGAACACCCCGCTCGGCACGCCCAACGGGGGCTACATCCTCGCCACGATGCTGCGCGGGCTGCACGACGAGCTGGGCGCCGACGACCCGCTCGTCGCCGCCATCACCTACGTCGCGGCACCGACGCCGGGACCGGCCGAGATCCGCACGGCATCCGTCCGTCAGGGGCGTCGCGTGCAGACGGGCACCGCCACGCTGTGGCAGGGCGACCGGCAGCTCGCCACGATGACGGCGAGCTTCGGGCCTCGACCGGACGGTCCCAGCTCGCAGCACGGCCCGGCGCCTCAGCTGCCGCCGCCCGACCGGTGCGCCGACCCGCTCGACCACGGCATGCCGGCAGACGGCCTGTTCGGGCGCATCGACTACCGCCTGGCCTCGATGCCGGGGTGGGCCGCCGGCACGCCCAGCGGCGACCCGTCCGTCGACCTGTGGCAGCGGCTGCACGGCGGGCGTCCGATCGACCTGCCCGCGCTGGCGCTGCTGTGCGACTCATTCGCTCCCCCGGTGCTCGAGCTCGGCGACGGGCACGAGAAGTCGATGACGGTGCAGCTGACGGTCTTCCTGCACCGCGTGCCGCGTCCGGGCTGGATCGCGACGCGGCTGAGAACCCGTCATGTCGTCGACGGCTTCCACGACGAGGACTGCGAGCTGTGGGACGAGGACGGCAACCTCGTGGCCCAGAGCCGCCAGCTGGGCATCCTGCTCTGACGCTGTCACGCGCTGGCCGGTGACTGGACGCACGTCGCAGAGGCCGTCACCGACGGGACCGTGACGTCCGTCGGCGGACGGTGTTGACTGGCACGGTGACTCGCCGATCCGTCCTCGTCCTGGTCTCCGTCGTCGCCCTCGGCGCCGGCGCCATCTCGTCGTCGGCAGCCGAACGGCCGCGCGTGAACGCCACCGGGTACGCCATGGCGGGGTCGGCGAAGACGTCGGACATCACCCGCGACGGAGGCTACCTGCGGACGATCGGCATCGACGGCGTCACGTTGGACGGCCCGGACGACGTCACGGCCGTCAGCGCCGACGCCCACCGCCTGCGACGGGCGGCGCAGCGGCACGGGCGCAGGGCGCTGCTGCTGGTCTCCAACTACACCGATGCGCTCGGCGACTTCGACGAGCCGCTCGCGCACCGGATGCTGACGTCGCCGGGACGCCGCGCCGCCGTCGTGGCGGCGCTCGTCCGTGCGGCCCGCGGGTTCGACGGGGTGCAGATCGACCTCGAGTCGCTGAAGGCGCGCGATCGCGAGGGGCTCGTCACCTTCACCCGCGAGCTCCGAGCGGCGCTGCCGCACAGGTCGCTGTCGATGGCCGTCATGGCGAGCACGGACGACCGTGGCTACCGCGCTCGAGGCTACGACCTGCCGGCCCTCGAGCCCAGCCTCGACCGGGTGGTGCTGATGGCCTACGACCAGCACGGCCCGTGGTCGTCCGCCGGGCCGATCGGTTCGCTGCCGTGGGTGCGCCGCCAGCTGGCGTACGTCGCGCAGGTGCTTCCCCGTGCCAAGGTCGACCTCGGGGTCGCGGCCTACGGCTACCAGTGGGGCGGCGGCGCCGACAACCTCACGGTTCCGCAAGCGCGCTCGAAGGCCGGCCGGCACGCCCGGTGGAGCGCCCGGAACGGCGAGTGGACCGCACGGCTCCCGAACGGCCGGCGCCTGTGGTGGTCCGACAGGCGGTCGCTCGTGGCCAGGGAGAAGATCGCTCGGTCGGCAGGGGTCCACGGGGTCGCGATCTGGCAGATCGGCTCATCGGGCCGCCTCCGCTAGACCGACCCCTCCCGGGCCTCCCCGCGATGTGTGATGCCGTGCCCCGGTCCGGCGTCCGGAGCGGGGCAGAGCGTCACGAATCGCGAGGGACTAGCCGCGGTCGTAGGTGACGATGTCGAAGCCGGCATGGGCCTCGCGGGACGTCTCGGGCCACGTCGACCACTCGACGTGCGGGAACCACGCGTCGCCGTCGGGCGACTGGTGCACGTGCGTCACGACCATCCGGTCGACGACACCTGCCTCGATCGCCTCGGCGTAGACCTGCGCCCCGCCGATCAGGAAGACGTCGTCGTCGAGCGAGGAGGCCGCGGCCAGTGCCGTCGGCAGGTCGCCGGCCACCTCGACACCCTCGGACGTCCAGCCCGCGTCGCGCGTCAGGACGATCGAGGTGCGTCCGGGCAGCGGACGACCGATCGACTCGAACGTCGTGCGTCCCATCACCATCGGGTGACCCATGGTGAGCGCCTTGAAGTGCGCGAGGTCGCCCGTGGGCGGCCACGGCAGCTGACCGTCGCGCCCGATGACGCCGTTGTCGCCGATCGCCACGACGATCGTGACGGTCGTGCCGCGCTCGCTCATACGGCGCTCGCTCATACGGCGATGGGCGCCTTGATGAGGGGGTGCGGGTCGTAACCCGTGACCTTGATCGAGTCGAGCGTGAAGTCGTCGATCGACGTGATGGACGGGTCGAGCCACAGCTCGGGCAGGGCACGCGGCTCGCGGGTGAGCTGCTCACGCGCCTGGTCGAGGTGGTTGTCGTACAGGTGCGCGTCGCCGAGCGTGTGGACGAAGTCGCCCACCTCGAGGCCGGCGACCTGCGCGACCATGTGCGTCAGCAGCGCGTACGAGGCGATGTTGAACGGCACCCCGAGGAAGACGTCGGCCGAGCGCTGATACATCTGGCACGAGAGCCGCGCCACCCCGTCGGAGCCCGTGGCGACGTAGAACTGGAAGAACGCGTGGCACGGCATCAGCGCCATCGCGTCGAGGTCGGCGACGTTCCACGCGCTGACGACATGGCGGCGGGAGTCGGGGTTGGCCTTGATCTGCTCGATCACCTGGGCCAGCTGATCGATGTGCTCGCCGTCGGGCGTGGGCCACGTGCGCCACTGGAACCCGTAGACCGGCCCGAGGTCGCCGTTGCCGTCGGCCCACTCGTCCCAGATGGTCACGCCGTTGTCGCGCAGGAAGCGCGTGTTGGTGTCGCCCTTGATGAACCACAGGAGCTCGGCCACGACCGACTTGACGTGGATCTTCTTGGTCGTGACGAGCGGGAAGCCCTCGGAGAGGTCGAACCGCATCTGGTGGCCGAAGACGCTGCGGGTGCCGGTGCCCGTGCGATCGCCCTTGGCGACCCCTTCGTCGAGGATGCGCTGGACGAGATCGAGGTAGGCCCGCATGTCGCCACACTACCAATCCGCCGACGTGCCGGCGGTATGCCAAACTCTCCCCATGCCGAGTGTCGAGTACGAGTCGACCCCTTCCGAGGTCCGCAGCTTCGCGCTCGTGCAGATCGGCCTCACCGCCGGATTTTTCATCCTGCTGTTCTTCATGCTGGGCGGCACCTCCGAGCCGTTCCCGCCCGTGTGGATGTGCGTGGTCCTGGTCGCGCTGGTGGGCGTCGGGGCGTTCCTCGCCGAGCGGGTGTGGCTCAGCGCCTCTCCCCTCGAGCCTGCCGCCGACCCGGCCGAGACACAGCGCGAGGCGGTCGGCGTCTTCGCCGGCCAGACCGTGCGCAAGCTCGTGTACTGCGAGGCCCCGATGCTCCTCGCGGTCGGCGTCGCCTTCGTGACCGACCACGGCGGCTGGCCCCTCGTCGTCGCCGGGTTCCCGGGTCTGCTCGTGCTCGCCTGGGAGGTCTATCCCAGCCCGCGCAACACATCGCTGACCGCCGCGATGCTCGACTCCCGGGGCGCCGATTCGCAGCTGGTCGAGAGCTTCCTCGACGCCTGACCGCGCCGGTCGTCGACCGGCCGACGTGACACACTGAGGTCATGCTCACCCCCGCGCACCGGCTGCACCCGTGAGCCCCACCGCCGACGTCAGCGCGAGGCTGGCCTGGCCCGACGACGCCGCCGCGATCGTCCGCATCCAGCTGGCGTCGTGGCGCACCAGCTACTCGCACCTCATCCCCGCCGACGAGCTGGACGCACTCGATCCCGACGAGCTGGCCGAGCGGTGGGCCTCGACCATCACCAAGCCCCAGGACGGCCGCCTGCGTGTCCTCGTGGCGCTCGAGCGAGCGGACGTCCGGGGATTCGCCTTGGTGCACCCCTCGTTCGACCCCGACAGCGACCGGGTCGCCGACGGCGAGGTCGGCGAGTTCGTGGTCGATGCCGACCACCAGCGCGAGGGACACGGGTCGCGGCTGCTGCAGGCCGCGATGGACACCCTCGTCGCCGACAAGTTCACGCGCGCAGTCTGGTGGCTCAACGTCGAGGACGACGCCCTGCGCGCCTTCGTGACCGAGTCGGGCTGGGCACCCGACGGGGCGCACCGCGAGCTGGGCTCCGCGACGGGGGCGACGGTCAAGCAGGTGCGCCTCCACACCAGCCTGGCATGACGACCGACCGCAGCATCATCGTCGACTCCCTCGGCGTCGGCCTCGCCACGGGCGCGTACGGCGTCTCGTTCGGCGCGATCTCGACGGCGTCCGGGCTGTCGGTCGTACAGACCTGCGTCGTCTCTCTGCTGGTGTTCACGGGCGCCTCGCAGTTCGCGTTCGTCGGCATCGTCGCGTCGGGCGGCAACCCGCTGACGGGTGCGCTGACCGCGGTGCTGCTGGGCAGCCGCAACCTGTTCTACGGCGTCAGCATGGCGCCGCGTCTCGACCTCGACCCCGCGGCCCGGCTCGCGACGGCACACTTCGTGATCGACGAGTCGACCGCGATGGGCGTCACGCGCGAGACGACGCGGCAGGCACGCCTCGGCTTCTACTGGACCGGCATCTCGATCTTCGTGCTCTGGAACCTCACGACGTTCGCGGGCGCCCTGGCCGGCGACGCGATCGGCGACCCACGCACGTACGGCCTGGACGCGGCGGTGGGCGCCGCGTTCCTGGGGCTGCTGTGGCCGCGTCTGGCGACCTGGCGGGGACGGCTGGTGGCCCTGATCGGGGCCGCCGTCGCTCTGGGGCTCGTGCCGTTCACCGCCGCCGGGCTGCCGATCGTCATCGGCGGGGCCGTGGCCGTGCTGGCCGGTCTGCTGTGGCGTCCGGTGACGCCATGACGACGGTGTGGGCGGGCATCGCGATCATGGTCGTCGGATGCTTCGCCTTGAAGTACGCCGGGCTGTCGGTGCCCCCGAGCGTCCTGCAGCACCCGCTGACCGTCCGCGCCGTCGAGCTGATCCCCGCAGGCCTGCTGGGTGCGCTGATCGCGGTGCAGGTGCTCGCCGACGGCAGCGCGGTGCGGGTCGACGCCCGGCTGCTCGCCCTCGGTGTCGCCGCGGTGCTGCTGGCCCTGCGCGTGCCCTTCCTGCCCATGGTCGTGGCGTCGGCGCTCGTCGCCGCCCTCGTGCGCCAGCTCTGACCCCCGCCGTCCGCTCCCCCAGGGCGGTGGGCTGTCCACCGATCGGCACCCCCGACACGTGGCTCAGGCACCGCCACGCGCGCGGCGGCGCGGGGTCAGAGGCCGAGGACGGCGTCGAGCCCCACCGTGACGCCGCGACGCGCCGAGACGCCCGATACCGCGGCCACGACACCCGGCATGAACGAGCTGCGGTCGTGTGAGTCGTGCCGGATCGTGAACGCCTCCCCCGCGCCGCCGAACAGCACCTGCTGCGACGCGACGAAGCCACGGGCCCGGACGGAGTGCACGGGGATGTCCGCGACGCGCGCACCCCGGGCGCCGTCGGGATCGGTCGTCGTGGCGTCCGGCAGGGGGGCCGAGCCCGCCGCGTCGCGGGCCGCCGCCATCAGCTCGGCCGTGCGCACGGCCGTGCCCGACGGGGCGTCGATCTTGTCGGGGTGGTGCATCTCGATGACCTCGATCGACTCGAAGAACGGTGCGGCCGTCTCGGCGAAGCGCATCATCAAGATCGCCCCGATCGAGAAGTTCGGCACGATCAGCACGCCCGTCGCGGGCTCGTCGCCCAACAGCGTCCGCACCGCCGCGATGCGCTCGTCGTCGAACCCGGAGGTGCCGACCACGACATGGACGCCGTGCTCGACGCACCAGGTGACGTTGTCGAGGGCAACGCCCGGCTGCGTGAAGTCGAGCGCGACCTCGGCGCCCGAGGACGTGATCAGCTCGAGGGAGTCGCCTTGGTCGATCTCCGCGACGACCTCGAGGCCGTCGGTCGCGCCGATCGCACGCACCGACTCCGATCCCATGCGCCCCTTGGCGCCCAGCACTGCCACGCGTGTCATGGCGATCAGCCTATCGGCGCGACGACCTCGGCCAGGATGCGCGCCGCGGCCGAGACCTCGGCGAACGACGTGGTCAGGGGCGACAGCCCCAGACGGATGAGGTCGGGCTCCCTGAAGTCGGGCACCACGCCGCGCTCGACGAGGCGGTCGGTGACCGCGCGCGCGTCCGGGTGCCTTACCGTCACGTGGCTGCCACGCAGCGCCGGGTCGCGCGGGGTGACGACCTCGAGCCCGATCTCGTCGACCAGCTCGACCGCGTACGCCGTGAGAGCCTCGGACTTGGTGCGGACCGCCTCGACGCCCGCCTCGGCGATCAGCCGTACCCCCTCCTGGACGGCCAGGATGCCGGCGACGGGCGGCGTGCCGCTGAGCATCCGGCGCACCGTCGGCGACGACTCGTACGTGTCGGACATCGCGAACAGGTCGGCGGCGCTCCACCAGCCCGTGATGGGCTGATGCGCCTCGGCGAGATGACGCCGTGAGACGTAGACGTAGGCGGGCGCCCCCGGGCCGGCGTTGACGTACTTGTACGTGCAGCCCACCGCGAAGTCGACCTCGGCGGCATCGAGCTCGATCGGGACGGCACCTGCCGAGTGGCACAGGTCCCAGATGACGACGGCACCGGCCGCGTGCACGATGCCGGTGAGGCCGGGCAGGTCGAGCAGCGTGCCCGAGCGGTAGTCGACGTGGCTCAGCACCACGACCGCGGTGCGCTCGCCGACCGCCGCGGAGAGGACGTCGGCGGTCACGTTCTCGACCAGGTCGGGCTCGAGCCACCGCACCGTCATGCCCCGGGCCGCTGCGACCGAGTCGACGAGGTAGCGGTCGGTCGGGAAGTTCGTCGCGTCGATGACGATCTCGTCGCGTCCCGGACGCAGGCCGCTGGCCGCGTGCAGCAGCTTGTAGATGCACACCGACGTCGAGTCGGCCACGACGGTCTGGCCCACGGCGGCCCCCAGCAGCGCGGCACCGAGCTCGTCGCCCACCGTCGCCGGCAGGTCGACCCAGCTGTCGGCCCACCCGCGGATCAGGCGTCCGCCCCACTCCTCGCGCACGAAGACCGCGAGCCGCTCGAGCGTCGCCGCCGGCAGCCTGCCGAGGGAGTTGCCGTCGAGGTACGCGACGAGGTCGTCGTCGATCACGAACCGGTCGCGGAAGGACGCCAACGGGTCGGCGGCGTCGAGCTCGTGGGGGCACGTCGTCATGCGCCGATGCTCTCACGGCGCTCGACCGCACCGCGCTCGCAGGCGTACAGTGACAGGACGTCACGGAACGCCCACCCGCGAGGAGGCACCATGTTCACCGGATACGAGCTGCAGGTACAGCGAATCGAAGCTGGTCACTGCGAAGCCAATGTCGCCCACGATGCCGAGATCAGCCGTTCGAACGACGAGCGAGCATCGCAGCGGGTCGTCCGCCGGGCTACGGTGCGCGAGATGATCGCCGACCTGTTCCGCAACGACCGACGTCTCCGCTGACGCGTCCCGAGCACGTACGACGAAGGCCCCGCTGCCGACGCAGCGGGGCCTTCCTCATGAGCGACGATCAGGCGTCGGCCGGCTCCTCGGCCGCAGCCGCAGGCTCGTCGGCCTTCTCGACGACGGGGATCAGCGAGAGCTTGCCGCGGTCGCCGAGCTCGGCGATCTCGACCTGGATCTTCTGACCGACCTTGACGACGTCCTCGACGTTGTTGACGCGCTGGCCACCGTTGAGGTCGCGCAGCTTGCTGATGTGCAGCAAGCCGTCGCGACCCGGCGCCAGCGACACGAACGCGCCGAAGTCGACCGTCTTGACGACGGTGCCGAGGTAGCGCTCGCCGACCTCGGGCATCGTCGGGTTGGCGATCGCGTTGATGGCGTCGCGCGCCGCCTCGGCTGCCTCGCCGTTCTCGGCGCCGACGTAGACCGTGCCATCGTCCTCGAGGGAGATGTTGGCGCCGGTCTCGTCCTGGATCTGGTTGATGATCTTGCCCTTGGGGCCGATGACCTCACCGATCTTGTCGACGGGGATCTTGATCGTGATGATCCGCGGCGCGTAGGGGCTCATCTCGTCGGGCTCGTCGATGGCCTCGGCCATGACGTCGAGGATCGCGACGCGGGCGCCGTAGGCCTGCTTCAGCGCACCGGCCAGCACGTCGGCGGGGATGCCGTCGAGCTTGGTGTCGAGCTGCAGGGCCGTGACGAACTCGCGCGTTCCGGCGACCTTGAAGTCCATGTCGCCGAAGGCGTCCTCGGCTCCGAGGATGTCGGTCAGCGTGACGAACGTCTGCTGGCCGTC
>JBEVGQ010000057.1:0-3738 GCA_040511655.1 Aeromicrobium sp.
CGAGACGGTTGAGCAGGCTCGACTTGCCGACGTTGGGCTTGCCGACGATCGCGACGCGACGCGGGCCCTGCGGCGCGTCGAAGTCCTCGGGCGGCGGATCGGGCAGGGCGTCGATGACGGCGTCGAGCATGTCACCGCTGCCGCGTCCGTGCAGCGCCGAGACGGGGAACGGCTCGCCCAGCCCGAGGTTCCAGAGGCCGGCAGCCTCGGCCTCGGCGCGCTGGTCGTCGACCTTGTTGGCCGCCAGCACGACGGGCTTCTTGGCCGCGCGCAGCAGTCGGACGACCTTCTCGTCGACGTCGGTGATGCCGACCGTCGCATCGACGACGAACAGCACGGCGTCGGCGACCTGGATGGCGATCTCGGCCTGGGCGGCGATGCGCTCGGCGAGCCCGCGGGCGTCCGGGTCCCAGCCGCCGGTGTCGACGACGGTGAACGCGCGACCGTTCCACACCGCGTCGTACGAGACGCGGTCGCGGGTCACGCCCGGCACGTCCTCGACGACGGCCTCGCGTCGGCCGATGATGCGGTTGACCAGCGTCGACTTGCCGACGTTGGGTCGCCCGATCACAGCGAGTACGGGAACGACGTCAGACATCAGGGGATCCTGTCGGAAGAGGTCCGGGCAGATCGCGCTCCAGCGCGTCCTTGGCCCGGGATACATGGGCACGCAGCTGATCCTTGACGGTGTCACCTGCGTCCTCCAGCATCCCACGATCTCGCGGCCAACCCCGCATCGGCAGCCTGATCGGCTCTCCGTACACGATGTCGAGCCGCGTGCCGGGTGCCGGACGGGCGCTCGGGCCCTCCCCCGGCTGTCGGGTGCCGAAGAGCGCGACGGGGACGATCGGGGCACCCGTCACGAGCGCCAGGTACGTCACGCCGCCCTTGAACTCGGTGAACTCGCCGTCGCCCCGTCGTCCTTCCGGGTAGATCAGGACGCACTGCCCGGCCGTGAGCGCGCCGATCGCCTGGCGCAGCGCCCCGCTGTCGGTGCGTCCGCGGGCGACCTTGATCTGCGCGACGAAGCGCAGCAGTCGTCCGGCGCGGCCGGCGAACTCCTCCTCCTTGGCCATCGCGTGCAGCGGGCGGGGCGCGGTCGCGACGATCAGCGGCCCGTCGAGCCAGCCGATGTGATTGCTGGCCAGGATCACGGGACCCGCCGCGGGGACGTGCTCGACACCGTGCTGGTGGATGTCCCATCGCCGGTGGAAGTAGCCCGCCGCCCGGCCCCGCACGAGGTTGAGGCCGCGCTCGGGCAGACCCGCGCGGACGGCTCCCACCCCCGTGCTCATGAGGTCGCGTCGACGATGCGGACGATGGCGTCGATCACCTCGTCGAGCGTCAGGTGGGTGCCGTCGACGACGACCGCTCCCTCGGACTGCACCAGCGGCGACGCCGCGCGCGTCGAGTCGATGCGATCACGGGCAGCCAGGGCCTGCTCGGTGGCCGCTGCGTCCGCTCCCCCGTTCTCGGCGGCTCGACGCGCCGCCCGGGCCGCGGGGTCGGCCACGAGGTAGATCTTGACCCGCGCGTCGGGAGCGACCACCGAACCGATGTCGCGTCCCTCGACCACGATGCCCGTGCTGCCGGCGATGACGTCGCGCTGCAGCGCGACCAGCAGCTCACGGACGCGCGGCACGGCCGCGACGAGGCTGACCGATCCGGTGACCTCGTCGCTGCGGATGGGCTCGGCGACGTCGACGCCGTCGGCGTGGATCGACGGGTCGAGCGGGTCGGTGCCCGACGCCAGCGTGACCGCGTCGGCAGCCGCGGCGACGGCCTCGGGGTCGTCCAGGTCGACGCCGTGCTGCAGGAGGGCCCAGGTCATGGCCCGGTACATCGCGCCGGTGTCGAGGTAGGCCAGGCCGAGGCGATCGGCCACCCCGCGGGACGTGCTCGACTTGCCGGAGCCGGACGGACCGTCGATCGCGACGACGAGGGGGGATGTCACAGGGGCTCAACTTCCTTCGGGGAGACGGTCGTGGTCACAGGTGTGGTCGGGTGTGTCACAGGTACGCGGTCCAGCCGCGGTCGGTCAGCGCCTGCACCAGCGAGGGGCCGACGCCGAGCGCTACCGCGATCTCGGCCAGGCCGACAGGACGTCCGAGGTCGTGGTCGAGGCGCAGGTCCTCGATGTTCACGCCCGATTGTCCCGTATCGGCCATCAGGCGCGACAGCTCGCCGGGACGGTCGGCCAGCTGCACGTGCACCAGGTCGAAGCGCGCCGCCGACGATCCGTGCTTGCCGGGGATCAGCGAGGTGCCCTGACGACCCGACTCGAGCACGTCGGCCAGCACCGCCTCGTCCTGCCCGATGGCGTCGATGACCCGGTCGAGGTCGTCGCGCACCAGCTCGAGGACGGCCTTCACGTCGCGCGCGTTGGTGCCGAGGATGTCGAGCCACATCGCGCTGTCGCTGGCCGCGATCCGCGTCGTGTCGCGCAGACCGGGCCCCGACAGCGCCAGGTCGTTGCCCTCGGCGTCGTTGAGGCGCGCAGCCGTGAGCGTCGACATCACCTGCGGCACGTGCGACACCAGCGCCACGGCGCGGTCGTGGGCGGTGGGGTCCATGACGATCGGCACCGCGCCCACGTGCAGGGCGAGGTCGACGACGGCGTCGAGCGCGGTGGGCTTGGTCGTCGCGCCGGGTGTCACGACCCACGGACGTCCTTCGAAGAGCTGGGCCGATGCCGCCGTCGGACCTGAGCGCTCGCTGCCGGCCATCGGATGCCCGCCGGCGAACCGGTCGGCACCGGGCCGTTCGTCCACGGCGCTCTGGATGGCCGACTTGACGCTCGTGACGTCGGTGACCAGCGCGTCAGGCCAGCGCAGGAGGCACTCTGCCACGACGGCAGCCGACGACGAGGGCGGCACGGCCACGACCACCAGGAGCGGCCGGACGTCGCCGGCGAGCATGCGCCCTGCCCCCATCGACGCGGCCACCTCGGCGTGCCCGGGGAGCGTGTCGTGCAGCACGACGTCGACGTCGTGCTGCCGCAGCGCGAGACCCACCGAGGTCCCGATGAGCCCGCAGCCGACGACGAGGACGGGTCCGTCGAGGGCCTGCGGAGACAGCGCCGTCATGCGTCGTCGACGCTGTCGTAGAGGGCTCCCAGCTCGTCGCGGGTCAGGTCGCGCATCGCACCGGAGGCGAGCCCCTTGACGTGCAGGGGCCCGAGCGCCGTGCGGGTCAGCTCGCGCACCGGGTGGCCTGCCGCGTCGAGCAGCCGGCGGACGATGCGGTTCTTGCCCATGTGGATGTCGAGCTCGACCAGCGACCGGCCGCGCGACCGGTCCTTGACCAGGAACCGGTCGACGTTCGCGGGGCCGTCATCGAGCTCGATGCCGGCCTTCAGACGCGCGCCCAGCGTGTCGGGCACGTCGCCGTCGACGAGGGCGATGTAGGTCTTGACGATCTCGAACGATGGGTGCGCGAGCTTGTGTGCGAGGTCACCGTCGTTGGTCAGCAGCAGCAGGCCCGACGTGTCGGTGTCGAGGCGTCCGACATGGAACAGGCGATCGCTGCGGCCCTCGACGAAGGTCGACAGGTCGGGGCGGCCCTGCTCGTCGGCCATCGACGTGACGATGCCGCGCGGCTTGTTAAGCATGACGTAGGCGTGGTCGCTGGCCACGGGGATGCGCTTGCCGTCGACACGGATGACGTCGGTGGCGGGGTCGACCCGCGCGCCCATGACGTCGATGACCTCGCCGTTCACCTCGACGCGGCCGTGGGCGA
>JBEVGQ010000058.1:0-4574 GCA_040511655.1 Aeromicrobium sp.
AGGATGCGCTGCTGGGCCTCGGCGCCGACGTCGCCGGTCAGCAGCACGTGCACGCCACGGACGGACGCCCTCAGCACGACGCTCACCGCGTTGCGGTCGCCCGCCGGGGGCTCGTCGGCGGGTGGCCACAGCACGTCGGCGGACGTGTCGCCTGCCGAGAACGACTCGCCGGCCTGCGCCACGTGCCGCGGCACGCCCGGGACCTCGGGCCCACCGGAGGTGCCGACCACGACCTGGTCGACACGACGGCCGTCGACGGCACCGCGCCAGCCATCGACGTGGTCGGCGTCCCCGTGCGTCAGCACCAGCACCCTGACGACGTCGATGCCCAGCGACGTGAGGCACCGGTCGACGGGGGCGTCCTCCTCACCCACGTCGACCACGATCGCCTCGCCGTCGGCAACCGGCAGCACCGATGCGTCGCCCTGGCCCACGTCGCAGCTGACCATGACCCAGCCCGGCGGCGGCCACCCCGTCTCGGGCGGACGCCACACCGCCACGGCCACGCCGAGCACCAGGCCCACGAACAGCGCCGGTCGGGCCGACATGCGCAGCATCGCCCAGGTCACGACGGGCACCAGCACCACCAGCACCTGCCAGGGCGCACGCCACTCGAGCGAGGCCGCGTCGAGCCCCGCGGCGGTGTGCCCGACCGTCAGGATCCAGCTCGCGCACGCGCCGGCGACGGTGCCGCAGAGCTGCCCCAGGGGCGCCCACGCCGTCGCCAGCAGGCCCCCGACGAGCCCAGCCACGGTCGCCGGTGCCACCGCAGGCGCCGCCAGGAGGTTGGCGAACACCGCGACGAGCGACACCTCGCCCGACAGCGCGGCGAGCGCGGGCGTGCACACCAGCTGGGCCGCCACGGGCACACCGATCGCGAGCGCGCACCAGCGAGGCATCCAGGTCTCGAGCCGTCGGGCGAACAGCGGCGCCAGCAGCAGGATGCCGGCGGTCGCGCTGACCGACAGGACGAATCCCGGCGACCGCGAGAGCCACGGGTCGAGGAACAGCAGCGCCACGACGGCCCAGCACAGAGCGCGCAGCCCGCCCCGCGAGCCGAATCCGAGCGCGGCGACGCCGACCGCTCCCATCGCCGCGGCGCGGACGACGCTGGGCTCGGGCCGGGCCAGCAGCACGAAGGCGAGGATCGACAGGGCACCGACGAGCCACATCCCCCGACGCCGGACGCCGGCAGCTCGCGCGGCTGCCATCGTCACCGCCAGCACGATCGTCAGGTTGGTGCCGGAGACGGCCATCAGGTGCGTGAGACCGCTGCGGCGGAAGTCCTCGTCGATGCCATCGGTGATGCCGCCCTCGTCGCCGTCGACGAGCGCCGGAACCAGGCCGCGCGGCTCGGCGCCCAGGTGCGCGACCGATCGCCGCACCCCGGCCCGGACGTGCTCTGACGCGTCCCACCACCAGGCTGCGCCGGCCGACGAGCCGTGACGGTCGACGGTGATCGTGACGCTCTCCTCCGACGTGTCGGACGGGGAGAGCCGCCCCTGGAGGACGGCGTGGCGACCGACCACGAGGCCGTCGACCCGCCCGTCGAAGAACGCGGTCGCGCGCTCACGAAGACGGATGTCGACGCGACTGGTCACGGCCCGGCGGACGATCACCTCGACGAGGGTCGACTCGGCGCCCCGACGCTCGAACGTCCGCGCGTCACGGCTGACCTGGACGTCGAGCGTGACGGTTCGACGGCTCTGCGCCAGGTCGAGCAGCGGGGAGTGCTCGACCGTCGCGAGCCTCCAGGCGCACGAGCAGGACACCGCGGCGACGCACACGGCGGCGAGCAGCACCGCGATGGCCCGGCCACGCCGCCACAGCACGCCGGCCACGAGCACGGCGGCGGCAGCGACCACCACGGCCGCAGCAGAACCGGCCGTCACCAGCCAGGCCGCCAGGCACCACGCGCCGGCCGCGGCCGGCACCATCCTGGCGTCGTGGCTCACACCACCACGAGCTCGCGCAGCTCGGCGAGCGTGGCCTCGCCGATGCCCTTGACGTCGAGCAGGTCGTCGACGGAGCCGAACCGGCCGTTGGACTCGCGCCACGTGAGGATCGCCTGCGCGGTGACGGGTCCGACGCCCGGAAGCGTGTCGAGCTGCTCGAGCGTCGCGGTGTTGAGATTGACCTTGGCGCCGGCGGGGGCCGCGGCTCCTGGGGCGGCCCCCGGTGCTGCGGCGGCCGGATCGGCGGGCTCCAGCCCGACGAGCACCTGTTCGCCGTCGGTGAGCTCGCGCGCCATGTTGAGGCTCGTCGTGTCGACCCGCCCCTTGAGCCCGCCGGCGGCCTGGATCGCCTCGTAGACCCGCGATCCCTTCGGCAGGGTGACGATGCCGGGCTGACGCACCTTGCCCACCACGTCGATGATCAGGGGTGCCGTGGACGACGCGGCTCCAGGCTGCCCGGGCGAGGACGTCGACGCGAGGGCGAGCGGCTCCACCGGCTCGCTGGTCTGGGGCCGGCCGGCCAGCAGCCACCACACGAGCAGCACCGACGCCGCAACGGCGACCGCGGCCAGCGCCCGGGCATGCGGGATGTCGAGCCGGCGTCGCGCAGCCGCCGGCTCGGGCTCGTCGGCCGGCGGCAGCTCGGCGTCGAACGACGCGGCCAGTCGGGCGAGGCGGCGACGGGCGATGTCGGCACGGGTCTCGTCGAGCGGATCGTCTCGGTGCAGCGGCTTCACACGCCGAACCTAGGCACGCGGGTCGGCGTCCGACAGCCAGCGGGTCACGGCCTGTGGACAACCGCACCCGTCGACCGACCCGTGGATGGCCGCGCGTGAGCGGTGCGCTGGCGTCCAGGACCGGACGCCAGGTGGACGCTCGCGCACCGCCTCGGTCAGCGGGGGGTGATGGTCACCGAGATCATGCCGGGGCCGACGTGGGCGCCGATCGCGGCACCGACCTCGTCCACCGAGACCGACTCGCGTCCGAGCGCCGTGGCCAGACGCTCGGCCACCGCCGTCGCCGTGTCGAGGCTGGCCAGGTGCTGCACGCCGATGTCGAAGCCGTCGTCGCACGCCTGCGCCTTCTCGATTGCGAGCGCCTCGAGCCGCGCCAGTGCCTTGGCCTTGGTGCGGACCCGCTCGAGCGGCACGACCAGCCCCTCCTCGATCGTGAGGATGGGCTTGACCGCCAACGCCGAGCCGATCAGGGCCGCCGCCGCTCCCACCCGTCCGCCCCGGCGCAGGTACTCGAGGGTGTCGACGTAGATCAGCACCGACGAGCTCTCCCCCGCCCGGCGCGCAGCGTCTGCGACCCCAGAGGCGTCCTCGCCCGCGTCCCTGGCCTGCGCGGCGCGGCCGGCCGCGAAGCCCGTCGCGAGGCCGACCTGGGCCGAGTCGATGCACGCGACGGGCACCGACGCCTGCTTGGACGCCAGCTGCGCCGACTCGAGCGTGCCCGACATGCGTGCACTGAGGTGAACCGAGACGATCGCCTCGGCGCCGTCGGACGCGAGCCGCTCGTACACGGCCAGGAAGTCGTCGGGGGTCGGTCGCGACGTGCTGACCGGCACGAAGGCGGCGAGCGCCTCGGCGATCATGTCGGCCGTGACGTCATCGCCCTCGGTGTACGTCTCGGCGCCGATGATGACCTGCAGCGGCACCACCTCGATGTGCTCGCGGAGCGCGTCGCCCGGGTCGAGGGAGGACGTCGAGTCCGTGACGATGCCGATCTGCATGGACGAAGCCTATCGCTGTGTGCGCCACGTCACGCTGCAACCACAAGCCGAGCGAGCCCGGCGGCTCAGACGACGATGCTGACCAGCTTGGGCGCCTTCACGATGACCTTGCGCACGTCGCGCCCGTCGATCGTCTTGACCACGTTGGGCTCGGCCAGTGCAAGGGTGGTCAGGTCGTCGTCGGAGATGTCGGGCGACACCTCGAGCTTGCCGCGCACCTTGCCCAGCACCTGGACGACGCACGTCACCGACGCCGACGTCAGGTGCGCGGGGTCGGCGACGGGGAACGGCGCATGCGTCAGCGACTCGGCGTGCCCGAGACGCGACCACAGCTCTTCGGACAGGTGCGGCGCGAGCGGAGCCAGCATCAGCACGAGCGGCTCGACCGCGGCGCGACTGCTGACGCCGACCTTGGTCAGGTGGTTGGTCAGCTCGATCAGCTTGGCGACGGCCGTGTTGAACCGCAGGTTCTCCATGTCGCCGCGGACGCCGTCGATCGTGGTGTGCAGCGCGTGCAGCGTCGCGGTGTCGAGCTCGGCGTCGTCGACCAGCGACTCGCCCGTGTGCTCGTCGACCAGCAGGCGCCAGACCCGCTGCAGGAACCGCTGCGCGCCGACGACGGCACGGGTCTCCCACGGACGGGAGACGTCGAGCGGGCCCATCGACATCTCGTAGACGCGGAAGGTGTCGGCGCCGTAGGCCTCGTACATCTCGTCGGGCGTCACGACATTCTTGAGGCTCTTGCCCATCTTCCCGTACTCGCGCGTGACCGGACGGCCGTCGTACCAGAAGCCACCGTCGCGCTCCTCGACCTCGTCGGCGGGAACGTAGACGCCCCGCTCGTCGACGAAGGCGTAGGCCTGGATGTAGCCCTGGTTGAACAG
>JBEVGQ010000059.1:0-2706 GCA_040511655.1 Aeromicrobium sp.
CACCGGCGGTCCGGCTCCGCCAGAACCTGATCCCGGGCCTGACCGGCGGGATCCTCGACCTGCGCTGCGCCGTCGCCGGGCAGATCTTCCCGCAACCGACGGTCGACACCGTCGGCGGACGGTGCCGCCTCGACGACGTCACCGGCGGGGCGTTCCGGCTCATCGCCCGAGCAGCCCTCGTCGACATAGCCGCCGCCGATGCAACTGTCGGCGACGCACTCGAGTGTCTGCACGGCCACCTCGTCGCCGTGGCGTCAACCCGACCCGACACCGACACCGACACCGACACCGACGGTGAGGCCGGCGGGCGGTTCGTCACGGTCGTCGATCCGATCGGCAGCCTCGACGCCTGGTTCGACAGCCACGGCTGCTCGGCAGTGCTGGTGCGGCCCGATCACTACGTGTACGGCACCGCAGTGGACCTCGACTCGGTCCGCGAGCTGTGCCAGCTGGCGGCTGCCGACCTCGGGCTCGCGGCTCCGCCGCCTCAGGACGTGACGGAGTTACGGTGCTGACTGCGACTGGGCAGATACCCAACGGAAGCACTCGGAGTCGGTGGACCTGATGAGCAACGACGGCAGCATGCGAACCCGCGACTACGTGGAAGCCCTGCTCGCCCGCGCCAGCGAAGACGGCACGGCGGATCCCGCCAACCGGGCCGGCGTCGAGTTCGTCACCACCGTCACCCGTGTGGCGTCGCGGCTCGTGCAGGACTTCGATCAAATCCATCGCGAGGCCGGGATCTCTTGGGCCGGCTTTCGGCTCCTCGCCGCGCTGTGGGTCATCGGCGACGCCGAACCGACCCAGCTCGCCCGGATCACCGGCGCCACCAAAGCAGCCGTCTCCAGCGCGATCAACACCCTGCAGCGCGACGGCTTCGTCGAGCGACACCACGACGGCACCGACCGTCGCGCGGTCCGGGTGGCGATGACCGAACACGGCCGCACCGTCGTGCACCACGCGATGAAGCGACAGGCCGAACGCGAACAGGCCTGGACCGCAGTGCTCAGCGAGCGGGAGCTGGCCACCCTGCTCCGCCTGCTCGCCAAGGTCGTCTCACAGCCGACACCGCCCTGAACGCCGCTGGCTGATCACCGACGAGATAGTTCAGGGCTTGACTATCAAGGCCCACTCGATTAGATTGTGACCAGTCGGGGGGCCAGTCCGAGGAGCGTCTCGACCCCGAACGGGGTCCGCTCGTCCTGCCGTGAATCGAGGAGCCACAGATGAGCACCGTCGTCGCGCTGCCAATCAACATCTACGCGGAGGAGACCCGCGCCGACCCGTTCCCCGCATACGCCGACATCCGCGACGCCGGCCCGGTCGTGCTGCTCGACGGAGACATCACTGCGCTGGGCCGCTTCGCCGACGTCCGCGCCGCGCTCGGCGACTGGGAGACCTTCTCCTCCGCAGTGCCCGGTGCTCCGAAGGGGTCGCTGCTGTTCAACGACCCTCCGATCCACGACACGATGAAGGCGATCGTGATGCGGCCGCTCACGCCGGCCCGCTTGAACGCGATCCGCGAACGGATCACCAGCACCGCCGAGGCGCTGGTCGCCGACCTGTGCGCCAAGGGCACCTTCGACGCGGCGACCGAGCTCGCCCCACACCTGCCGCTGTCCGTCGTCGCCGACCTCGTCGGTCTGCCGCCGGAGGGACGCGAGAACATGCTGGTGTGGGCCAGGGCGTTCTTCAACGCGGCTGGGCCGACCGAGCTGCCCCTGGTGTCCGAGTCGCTCCCGGTCGTCGCCGAGATGCTCGGCTACATGCAGGACCCGACCCTGCCGCAGCGGCTGCGCCCGGACGGTTGGGCCGCCGAGCTGCGCGTGGCGGTCGACAACGGCGAGATCGACGACGAGCAGTTCTTCACCATGCTCCAGGCCTACGTGCTGCCGTCGCTGGACACCACCATCCATGCCACCAGCGGCCTCGTGCGTCGCTTCGCCGAGAACCCCGACCAATGGGAGCTCGTCCGTACCAGGCCCGAGCTGATCAACCGCGCCGTCAACGAGGGCCTGCGGCTCGAAGGCCCGGTGCAATGGATCGGCCGCACGCTGACCCGTGACCACGAGATCGACGGGGTACCCCTCGCCGCCGGCACCCGCCTGTTGATGCTCATCGCCTGCGCCAACCGCGACGAACGACGCTTCGACAAACCAGACCGCTTCGACGTGACTCGCGAGGCCGCCGATCAACTCGGATTCGGCTACGGCATCCACCACTGCGCCGGAGCCGCCCTCGCCAGACTCGAGATCGCCTCGCTCATCAAAGCGCTCATCCCACGCGTCAAGCGCTTCGAGGTCCTCGCCGAGGAACGCGCCGCGATGGTCAACCTGCAGGGCGCCAAGCACCTGCACGTCCAGGTCTCCTAGCAACCCACCGCCGGCAACCGCCTGCCACTCCACGCTCCACGACAGGGGGACCAGTCCGTGCAGATCTCGTGCGCTTTCGCCACCGCCCTCGGCTCAGCCGAGCACATCCGCATCGCCGAACAGCTCGGTTACGACCGCGCCTGGCTCTACGACACCCCTCAACAGAGCCCCGACGTCTGGATGGTCCTCACCCTCGCCGCAACCCAGACCCAGCGCATCGGCCTCGGGCCCGGTGTGCTCGTTCCGACACTGCGCCACCCGATGGTCAACGCCGCGGCCACGAGCGCGTTGGAAGCCCTCGCACCCGGACGCGTCGCCGTCGCCTTCGGCACCG
>JBEVGQ010000060.1:0-3961 GCA_040511655.1 Aeromicrobium sp.
ACCGAGGTGGCCGACCTGCCGGGCGGCGTCGTGTGGGCCCCGACCAACTCCGGGGTGAGCCTGCGCGGTGTCCTGGGCGCGGGCTTCGGCGACCGGGTCACGCTGACGGCGGGAGTGACGGCATGAGTGATCGACAGGGTGGTTGCCTGGCGACCGGGTGTTCTCGTTCGCCAGGGAGCGGAGCGACCGTGAGGGCGAAGCCCGAGGCGGACCACATCGATCTGGCTTGGGTGGTGTCGTCGCGCTTCGCTCATGGTCGGCCGCAGGCGGCCTTCCGGGCGACCGGAAGGAGTCACGCATGAGCTCGCTGTTCGGCAACGAGCCCTTCTGGGTCGTCGCGCTCAAGTCGGTGCTGATCTTCGTCTTCCTGCTGGTCTACACGCTGTTCAACATCTGGTTCGAGCGTCGCGTGGTCGCCAAGATGCAGCACCGCATCGGCCCCAACGTCAACGGGCCGTTCGGCCTGCTGCAGAGCCTCGCCGACGGCGTCAAGCTGGCGCTCAAGGAGGACATCGTGGTCAAGGCGGCCGACAAGGCCGTCTACATCCTCGCGCCGATCCTGGCCGTCATCCCGGCGTTCCTGGCGTGGGCCGTCATCCCGTTCGGGCCCGAGGTGCGCATCCCGTTCACCGACACCATCACGCCCCTGCAGCTGACCGACCTGCCCGTCGCGGTGTTGTACGTCCTAGCGGTCACGTCGATCGGCGTCTACGGCATCGTGCTGGCCGGCTGGTCGTCCGGCTCGATCTACGCCCTGCTGGGCGGCCTGCGGTCGAGCGCCCAGGTCATCTCGTACGAGGTGGCGATGGGTCTGTCGTTCGTGTCGGTGTTCATGTACGCCGGCTCGATGTCGACGTCCGAGATCGTCGCCGCCCAGAGCGGCATGTGGTACTTCATCCCGCTGTTCCCGTCGTTCGTCATCTACTGCATCGCCATGGTCGGCGAGACCAACCGCGCCCCGTTCGACCTGCCCGAGGCCGAGGGCGAGCTGGTCGGCGGCTTCCACACCGAGTACTCGTCGCTCAAGTTCGCGCTGTTCTTCCTGGCCGAGTACATCAACATGGTCACGGTCTCGGCGCTGGCCACGACGCTGTTCCTGGGAGGCTGGCGTGCGCCGTTCGGTCTCGGGCAGATCAACGAGGGCTACTTCAACACGGGCTACTGGCCGGTGCTGTGGTTCTTCGGCAAGACGCTGTTCTTCATCTTCATCTTCGTCTGGCTGCGGGGCACGCTCCCGCGCATGCGCTACGACCAGTTCATGAGCTTCGGCTGGAAGATCCTGATCCCGATCTCGCTGGCCTGGATCGTCGCCGTCACCTTCATCCGCAAGCTCAAGAGCGAGGACATGCTCGACCAGGGAGTGCTCGTGCCGGTCGCGATCGTCGTCGGCGTGCTGGCGCTGCTGACGTTCCTGATCCCGGAGAAGAAACCCGAACCCGAGCCGGACGAGGCCCCGTTCGACGCCTTCGCCGGCGGATACCCCGTCCCGCCCATGCCCGGCCAACGCGCCGAGCAGACCACCGACACCAACGAGGTGAGGTCATGACCAGTCCGGTCAAGGAGACCCTCTGGGACCCGATCGCCGGCTTCGGCGTGACGTTCCGGACGATGTTCCGCAAGCCCGTCACCGAGCAGTACCCGTTCACCAAGGTGCCGACCGCGCCGCGGTTCCACGGACGTCACCAGCTCAACCGCTGGCCCGACGGCCTCGAGAAGTGCATCGGCTGCGAGCTCTGCGCGTGGGCGTGCCCGGCCGACGCCATCTACGTCGAGGGTGCCTCCAACATCGACGACGCCGACGGCTCCGGCCGCTTCAGCCCGGGGGAGCGGTACGGCCGCGTCTACCAGATCAACTACCTGCGCTGCATCCTGTGCGGGCTGTGCATCGAGGCGTGCCCCACGCGTGCGCTGACCATGACCAACGAGTACGAGCTGGCCAACGACAACCGGGCGGACCTCATCTGGGAGAAGGACGACCTGCTGGCGCCCCTGATGCCGGGCATGGTCGAGCCCCCGCACGAGATGATGATCAGCGACGACCACCACGACTACTACCGCGGCAAGCAGCTGCCCATCGTGGGCGTGTCGTCGGGCGCCTCGGCGGGCTCGGCGGGCGAGGGCTCGGAGGACGACGAGTGACGCCGTTCTGGATCCTGGCGCCGGTCATGGTGGTCGCCGCGCTGGGACTGCTGTTCGCCCGCAAGGCCGTCCATGCCGCGCTCGGCCTGGCGGTCGTCATGATCAGCCTCGCGATCCTGTACGCCGCGCAGGGGGCGCCGTTCCTGTTCGCGGTGCAGATCATCGTCTACACCGGCGCGATCATGATGCTGTTCCTGTTCGTGCTGATGCTGGTCGGCGTCGACAGCTCGGAGTCGCTGCGCGAGACGATCGCCGGCCAGCGGGTCGCGGCCGCCGCCGTGGGCCTGGCGTTCGGCCTCGTCATGGTGACGGTGGTCGGCCAGGCTGTCGCCTCCCCAGTCACGGGCCTCGACCAGGCCAATGCCAACGGCAACGTCGAGGGCCTCGCGGCCCTGATGTTCGGCCCGTACATCCTGGCCGTCCAGTTCACGGCAGCCCTGCTGATCACGGCGGTGCTCGGGGCGATGGTCATGGCGCACCACGAGAGCCTGCTGCCCAAGCGCTCGCAGGCAGACCTCGCGCGGCAGCGGATGCGCGACTACGCCGAGCAGGGCGTCCACCCCGGCAACGCGCCCACCCCCGGTGTGTTCGCCCGGCACAACGCCGTCGACACCCCCGCGCTGCTGCCCGACGGCTCCCCGCTCGAGGAGTCGGTCTCCGAGAGCATCATCGGGCGGGGCCAGGTGCGCTCGGGCTACGACGAGGCCGTCGACGACATGGTCAAGCGGCTCGAGACCCCCGAGCAGACCGACGAGGACGGTGACGGCAAGTGAGCGAGTACATCACCCTGTCGATGATCCTGTTCACGATCGGTGCCGTCGGCGTCCTCGTGCGGCGCAACGCGATCATCGTGTTCATGTGCGTCGAGCTGATGCTCAACGCGACCAACCTGGCCTTCGTCAGCTTCTCGCGCCAGCACGGCAACCTCGACGGCCAGCTCGCCGCCTTCTTCGTGATGGTCGTCGCGGCCGCCGAGGTCGTCATCGGCCTGGCCATCATCATCTCCATCTACCGCACGCGACGGACGACCTCGGTCGACGACGCGAGCCTGCTGAAGTCCTAGGAGTAGAGAGATGCTCGATCTTCAGTGGCTGCTCATCGCCATTCCGCTCGCGTCCGGCGCGCTGCTGCTCGTCTGGGGCAAGGAGTCCGATCGCTTCGGCCACCTGATCGGCACGGCGGCGTCCGCAGCCTCGTTCGTGCTCGGGGTCGTCCTGTTCGTCACGCTGATGGGCAAGGGATCCGACGACCGCTCGCACGCCGTGTCGCTGTTCACCTGGATCGACGCCGGAACGTTCCACGTCGAGATGAGCTTCGTCTACGACCAGCTCTCGGCCCTGTTCGTCCTGCTGATCACCGGCGTCGGCACCCTGATCCACGTCTACTCGATCGGCTACATGGCGCACGACGAGCGGAGACGGCGCTTCTTCGCCTTCCTCAACCTGTTCATCGCCGCGATGCTGACGCTGGTGCTGGCCGGCGACTACCTCGTGCTGTTCCTCGGCTGGGAGGGCGTCGGTCTCGCGTCGTACCTGCTGATCGGCTTCTGGCAGCACAAGCCCAGCGCCGCGGCCGCCGCCAAGAAGGCCTTCGTCGTCAACCGCGTCGGCGACATCGGCATGGCGCTGGCGATCATGCTGATGTTCGCCCAGATCGGCACCTCGGCGATCGCTGCGGTCAACGCCGCCTCCCCCGGCGCGACCGACACCGTCACGACGTCGCTGGGCCTGCTGCTGCTGCTCGGTGCCTGCGGCAAGTCCGCGCAGGTGCCGCTGCAGAGCTGGCTGCTCGACGCCATGGAGGGCCCGACCCCCGTCTCGGC
>JBEVGQ010000061.1:0-41545 GCA_040511655.1 Aeromicrobium sp.
GCGACGTCCTGCAGGCCGATGGCGGCACCCGCACCGCGGCCATCACCGGTGCCTACGTGGCGCTGTTCGACGCCGTCGAGCACCTGCGGGCCCAGGGAGCCCTCGCCGGCGAGCCGCTCGTGGAGTCGGTCGCCGCGATCAGCGTCGGCATCATCGACGGCGTCCCGCTGCTCGACCTGCCCTACGTCGAGGACGTCCGGGCCGAGACCGACATGAACGTCGTCATGACCGGCTCCGGCAAGTTCGTCGAGGTGCAGGGCACGGCCGAGGGCGCTCCCTTCGACAAGGCCGAGCTCGACGCTCTGCTCGAGCTGGCCGCCAAGGGCTGCGTCGACCTCACCCGGCTCCAGAACGAGGCCCTCGGCCGATGACCTCGCAGGTCGTGCTGGCGTCCAACAACGCCAAGAAGCTCGCCGAGCTGCGCCGCATCCTCGAGCCGCTGGTGCCCGGCATCGAGGTGCTGGGGCTCGGCGACTTCCCGCCCTACGACGAGCCGGCCGAGACCGAGCCGACGTTCGAGGGCAATGCGCTCATCAAGGCGCGGGCCTGCCTGGCGGTCACGGGTCTGCCGTCGCTGGCCGACGACTCGGGCCTGTGCGTCGACGCCCTCAACGGGATGCCGGGCGTGCTGTCGGCGCGCTGGTCGGGGGTCCCCAAGGCCGACGGCGGCGACGCGGCCAACAACCGCCTGCTGCTCAGCCAGCTCTCCGAGGTGCCGCCCGAGCGGCGCACGGCCCGCTTCGTCTGCGTCATGGCCCTGTGCACGTCCGACGGCCGCGAGATCGTGCAGGACGGCGAGATGACCGGCCGCATCCTGGCTGCCGAGCACGGGGGAGGGGGCTTCGGCTACGACCCGCTGTTCGCCGCCGACGGCTACGACGTGTCGACCGCCGAGCTGCCCCCTGTCGAGAAGGACCGCATCAGCCACCGCGGCAAGGCGCTGACGGCGATGGCGCCGGCCATCGTGGCTGCACTGACCTAGACGGCGGGCTGCGCGGGCTTCTCGAGGGCGCGGATCACGCGTCGCGCGATCGCGAGGCTGCCCGCGCGGTTGGGGTGGATGCCGTCGAGCACTCGGTCGGCGGTCAGCGCGCCCCGCGTGCTGACGAACTGCAGCCCGTGCAGACGCGCCTGTGCGGCGACGATGCGCGTCACGCGCACGCCGTCCGACCGGTCGAGCGGACCCCACGGGGGCCCCAGCACCACGATGCGCGTCGAGCTGGGCAGGTAGGTCTTGAGCACGTCGAGGTAGGTGCCCACCGCATGCTGCACCTCGGCGTCCGTCGAGGTCTGGAACACCCCACGGACGCAGCGGGCCCAGTCGTTGCGGCCACCCTCGACGATGAGGATCGAGGGGGCTGCCCCCGTGAAGGCGTCGGGGCGGTCGATGAACCGGTTGCCCGTGCACCGGTGCCCAGGACGCAGGTACCCCGAGCCCGACTGTGCGTAGGTGCGCACGTCGGCGTCGAAGTGCCGGCCCGTGATGCTCCACCACGCCTGGCTGGCGTCGCCGGGACGGTCGTTGTAGCGAGCGCTGATCGAGTCGCCGACGACGACGATGCCCTGCGGAGCGAGCCGGGAGACCGGCTGGGCCTGACCGCCCTGCGCGCTCTGCCATGCGACGAACGGGCCGATCAGGAGGGCGAGGACGAGTGCGACGACGGCCGACCGGTGTGTGGACCTGCGTGGTGTTCTCATCGTGCTTCTTTCGTCCCGAGAACTGAACTGTACGTCGCGGGCGGCGCCGATCGGAGCGAAGACGACATGTCGTCGCACACATCGCGAAAAATGGCTCGTTCGGACTATGCGGCGGCAGGGCGACTGCTCACTCCGGCAGGGCAAACCCCTGCTGTCGCCACGCCTCGAAGACCGCCACGGACGCGGTGTTGGCCAGGTTCATCGAGCGGCGTCCGGGCAGCATCGGCAGCCGCACACGGGCGGTCAGCCGCGGGTCGTCGAGCACCTCCGGCGGCAAGCCCGTCGGCTCGGCCCCGAACATCAGCACGTCGCCGGGCCGGTAGGCCACGTCGGTGTAGACCTGCTCGCCCTTGGCCGTGAAGGCGTAGACGCGACCCGGTGCCAGCGCAGCGAGGGCCGTGTCGAGGTCGGGGTGCACCGTCATGACGGCGAGGTCGTGGTAGTCGAGGCCGGCTCGCTTGAGCTTGGACTCGGACAGGTCGAAGCCCAGGGGCTCGACGAGGTGCAGCTCGGCCCCCGTCACCGCGGCCAGCCGGATGGCGGCCCCCGTGTTGCCTGCGATGCGGGGCTCGTGGAACAAGATGCGGAACATCAGCGGTGCCTTCCGGTGGGTCGCCGCAGCACGAGGTGCACCACGAGGCCGGCGATCAGCGCCCAGAAGGCCGAGCCGATGCCGAGGACCGTGATGCCCGACGCCGCCACGAGGAAGGTGATGACGGCTGCCTCGCGTCCCGTGGGCTGGGACACCGCCCCCTCGAACGCCGCGGCCAGGGTCCCGAGCAGGGCGAGCCCGGCGACCGTCGCGATGACTCCGGCGGGTGCGACGGCGACCAGCGCGGCAAGGGCGGAGGAGGTGACCGCGAGCACGACGTACGTCCAGCCCCCCGACTGGGCGGCGATCCAGCGTCGCTTCGGGTCGGGACCGGCCGGGGGACCGCCGGCGAGGGCGGCGCTGATGGCGGCCAGGTTCACCGAGTGCCCGCCGGACGCGGCGCCCAGCATCGTCGCGGCGCCCGCCGTCACGAGCGAGTCGCGCCACGGCACGTCGTAGCCGAGCGACTTCATGATCGCGAAGCCCGGGACGTTCTGCGACGCCATCGTGACGACGTACAGCGGCAGCGCGATGCCGACCAGTGCGGCCCAGCTCCAGTGCGGCGTCGTGAGCGTCAGCTGGGGGAGCAGGTCGGAGCCGGCGATCGTGGTGCCCGTGCGCACCATGTCGACGCCGATCACGACACCCGCGGCCACGAAGGCTGCCGGCGCGGCCCAGCGTGGCGTGAACCTGACGCCGGCGAGCCACACCACCACGACCGGCAGGATCGTCCACGGATGCTCGCGCAGGGCGCCCACCGGCGCCAGGCACAGCTCAAGCAGCACACCGGCCAGCATCGCCTGGGCGATCGGCGCGGGAATCAGCCCGATCAGGCGTCCGAGGGCGGGCCACAGCCCGGTCAGGACGTACGCGGCCCCGGCCACGAGGAACGCGCCGACCGCCACGGCCCAGCCACCGTCGGGCGTCGCCGTGCCGGCCAGCAGTGCCGCGCCAGGCGTCGACCAGGCCAGCACGACGGGGATGCGGTGGCGGCGGCTGAGCCAGATCATGCCGGCGGCCTGCGTCAGGCACATCACGAGGAGCCCGGACGCGGCCTGCGCCGAGGTCGCCCCGACGGCGTGCAAGCCGGTCAGAACGACGGCGAACGAGCTGGTGTAGCCCACGAGCACGGCGATGATGCCCGCGCTGATTGGCTGCTGGAGGCTGCCGCTGCCCGCGCCGCCGGCCGCCTCCTGCTCCATGGCCACTCACCCTAAGGCACTGTGCGTCCTGGCTCTCGCGACCCTAGACTCACCGACCATGGCCACTCCCCAGCGCGTCCACGTCGTCCACACCTTCACGTCCGACCCCGCGACCGTCTTCGCCAAGCTGTCCGAGCACGAGAACCTCGGCCCCGTCCTCGGCGCGAAGGTCAGTCGCGTCAGGGACGGTGACACGTCCCGCAACGGTGTGGGCTCGACCCGCCGCCTCAAGATCGGCCCGCTGCCTGCCTTCCACGAGACCACCACGGTGGCCGAGCCCGACTCGCTGATCGAGTACAAGATCACCAAGGGCAGCCCGCTCAAGGGTCACTGGGGGCGTCAGATCCTGACCCCGCTGCCGGGCGGCGGCACCCAGCTCGACTACACGATCGGCTTCGACGTCGCGGTGCCCGGCGCCGCCGCACTCGTGGGCGCCGTGCTGCAGAAGAGCATCTCCAAGGGCATCGGCCGGCTCACCCCGTAGTCCCCGCAGCCTGCCTTCCGTCCCGATGACCTCGACGCTCGAGCGACCCGGTCTCCGTCCTGTCGCCTTCGTCGTGGCCGCGGCCGTGTGCTTCGGCACGACCGGGACGGCGCAGGAGCTCGGTCCCGACGAGGCGACGAGCAGCGGCGTCGGGCTGACGCGCATCGTCGCCGGCGGGCTGCTGCTGGGCCTGGTCGCGTGGTGGGCCGCTCGACGTCCGGGCTCGGGTCCTCTCGCGATCGCACGGCCTGACCTCGGCCTGGTGCTGGTCGCCGGAGCGGCCGTTCTGGCCTACCAGCCGATGTTCTTCGCCGGGACGCGGCTCAACGGCGTGGCGATCGGCGCCGTCGTGACGCTCGGTTCGGCGCCCGTGCTGACCGGTGTGCTCGAGTGGGCGCTCACGCGGCGGATGCCGTCGCGTCCGTGGTTCGTCGGGACGGTCTGCGCCGTCGTCGGGGTCGTGCTGATCGGGGGAGTGCTCGACCGGGGAGCGCAGCACGTCAGCCTCGCAGGCCTGGCCGGCTCGCTGGGCGCAGCGCTGGCGTACGCGGTCTACACGCTGGCCGTCAAGCACCTACTCACCGAGGGCTGGGCGCCGGCCGTCGCGATCGGCACCGTCTTCGCGACCGCCGCCGTGCTCGGCGCGCCCCTGCTGCTGCTCGTCGACCTGTCGTGGGTCGCCAGCCTCGCCGGGGTGGGCATGGTCGTGTGGCTCGCGGTCGTGACGGTGGTGGTGGCGTACGTGCTGTTCGCGGCCGGGCTCCGGGCGCTGCCCGCATCGACGGTCTCGACCCTCACGCTGGTGGAGCCCCTGACGGCGTGCGTGCTGGGCGTGGCGCTTCTCGGCGAGCGGCTCTCGGTCGTGGGCTGGGCCGGGCTGCTGGTGCTGCTCGGCGGGGTGACGGTGCTGGCCGTCAGGCGCTGAGCCGCCGCCACACGAGCGCCGTCTGGGCCTCGACGTCGCCGGGATGGATCTGCTGCAGGTTGCGCCCACCGCGCGCGAACGTCTGCGCCACGGCCGCGGGGACCAGTGAGGCGTCGACGGGCTGGTCGATCCAGTCGCAGTCGCGGACGTTCACGAGATCGACGGCAGCACCGTCGTCGTCCCGTCGCAGGGTGCCGGTGATGCGCCCGACGTACGTCGCTCCGTCCGGGTGCCGGGTCCACACGAACGCCCCCACGGGAACACCGGCGAACCGGTCGAGCCGACGCTGGGCCCGCTCGTCGGTCGCCTCGCCCATCCCGACCACGCCGAGCCGCAGCGCCCGCTCGACGGCTGCGGCGTGGTCGACGTCGTTGCGGCGCGACCGCAGGGGAGCCCGGTAGACGGGGTCGGTCACGGGCGCGGCTAGCTGAGGATGCCGCCGAGGATGCCGCCACCGACGGCCGCTGCGGCGACGTTGCCGCCGTTGCCCCCGCCCTGCTGCGGGTAGGCGGGGCCCTCGGACGGCTGCACGACGACGAAGCCCGGGCCCTGGAACGCGTACTGGAACGCCTCGCCGGAGCCGCCGCGCAGCGACGACCGCATGGTCATGCTGTTGTGCAGCTGCGGCTGCAGGTTGGCCGACCAGCACACGGCGGCGTTGATGTCGACGTAGGTCGGCTGCTGCGAGCAGTCGAGGATCATCGGGTCGCCGTCGGCCACGAGGGCCACCTGGCCGGTGCCGTTGACGACGGTGTTGAACAGGCCGCCCGCCGCGATGCCGACGCCCTTGACGCGCCGGATGTCATGGTCGAGCGAGGCGTCGAAGGCGAGCAGGTTGCGACCGTTGATCGTGATGCCGTCGCCCTCGAGGTTGAGGACGAAGACGTTCTTGGCGGTGTCGGCGAAGAAGACCTCGCCCTGGCCGGCCACCGTCATCAGCGGGTTGTCCTCGCTGGTCACGACCTTCTTCATCAGCTTGCCGAGGCTGCCGGCCGACTTGTGCTCGAAGGTGACCTGGCCCTGGTAGGCGACCATGACGCCCTTGGTGGCCAGCACCGGGGCGCCCAGCGTGACCTTGAGCATGCGGGGGTTCTGCAGCGTGAACCGCTCGGAGGTCTGCACCTCGAGATTGGCCTGGGAGAAGAGCTCGGACTTCATGGGCGTGCCTTTCTGGGCGTGATGACCTGACAACGAACGGCGGCTCCGCGAAGTGCCGATGACAGGACTCGAACCTGCACGCCCGAAAGCACAGAGACCTAAACCCTGCGTGTCTACCAGTTCCACCACATCGGCTTGCGCGACCGAGTCTAGTCAGGCGTCGCTGTGGGCGGTCGAGCAAATCGCCCGCGACGAGCGACCTCCGCGCCGCCACGAGGCCCGCGACGGCCGACCGTGAACCATGGTTAGGATTGGCTTGCCTGACCTGGCCGCCGGGCTGGCTGTGCCGGTGACCGTCCGCTCCCTCGTGCCCCTGTGAAAGGTGCTGCCCCATGCGTTCTTCCTCGTCCCGCGGGCCTCTGGTCCTCGCGTCCGCCGCCGCGATCCTCGGCCTGCTGCTGGCCGGTTGCTCGTCGGAGTCCGGCAGCGACGACGCCGCGTCGGACACCCGTGCGGTCGAGCACGCCCGGGGAACCGCGAACGTGCCTGAGCAGCCGAAGCGCGTCGTGGTGCTCGAGCCGGTCGAGCTGGACACCTCGGTCGCGCTGGGCGTGACACCGGTCGGTGCCGCGGTCGCGAGCAACGTCGCGGGGGTGCCCGAGTACCTCGGTGTCGACGGGATCAAGCCGGTCGGCACCGTCCCGGAGCCCGACCTGGAGGCGATCGCGGCCCTGAAGCCCGACCTGATCATGGGGACGGAGTCGCGGCACTCGAAGCTCTACAAGCAGCTCGACGCGATCGCCCCCACGGTGTTCATGAAGACCCAGGCCGATCCCTGGCAGGACAACGTCCGCCTGATCGGCCAGGCGCTCGGCCGCGAGGACGCGGCGCAGGACCTCCTCGACGGCTTCAACGACCGGTGCGAGGAGATCAAGGGCAGGTTCGACCTCACGGGGACGACGGCCAACCTGGTCCGTCCCCGCGACGAGACCACGCTCAGCCTCTACGGCCCGGCGTCGTTCGCCGGCGGTGCACTGCAGTGCGTCGGCATGACGATCCCCGACCGGACGTGGCCGGACGGCCTGCAGGCGGACATCTCGCCCGAGAACGTCCTCGACGCGAAGGCCGACCACGTGTTCGTCACCACCGACGAGGTCGACGACGAGTCGACCGTCCCCGCCGCGATCGCCCGCAACGCCGACGAGTTCCCGTCGGTCGAGCTGGTCGACACGAGCTACTGGGTCTCGGGCGTCGGGCCCAAGGGCGGCGACCTCGTGCTCGACGACATCGAGAAGTTCCTCGAAGCCCAGAAGTGACCGCTGTCCGCCCTGCCATCGGCGCGGCAGGCCTGGTCGCGCTGCTCGTGCTCGCGGTGGCGCTGTCGCTCATGGTGGGGTCGAACGCGCTCTCGCTGCGCACCGTGCTGGACGTGCTGCAGGGCGGCGGCTCGTCCGAGGCGCGCTACGTGGTGCGTGAGCTGCGGGTGCCCCGGACGGTCGCCGGCCTGGTCGTCGGCGCGGCGCTCGGTGCGGCCGGTGCGCTGATCCAGGCCTTCACCCGCAATCCGCTCGCCGATCCCGGGATCCTGGGTGTCAACGCAGGGGCCGCGTTCGCCGTCAGCCTCGGCGTCGCCTTCCTCGGGCTGCGCGACATCTCGTCGTTCGTGTGGCTGGCCTTCGTCGGAGCGCTGGTCGTCACGGTGGCGGTGTACCTGATCGGCTCGTCGGGCCGCGGTGCCGCCGATCCTATCCGCCTCACGCTCGCGGGCGTGGCGCTGGGAGCCGTGTTCTCGGGGATGACGACGGGGATGACGTTGAGCGATCCGGACGCCTTCGACCACATGCGGTCGTGGAACGCCGGCTCGCTGCTGGGCCGCGGGTTCGACGTGCTCGTCCCGGTGTCGCCGTTCATCGGCCTCGCCGTGCTCGGAGCGTTCCTCCTCGCCCCCGGCCTGAACGCCCTGTCGCTGGGGGAGGACGTCGCACGAGCGCAGGGCGCGAACGTGGCCGGCATCCGCATCGGCGTCATCGCCGCGGTCACGGTGCTCGCCGGCGCTGCGACGGCACTGGCGGGTCCGATCGCGTTCATCGGGCTGATGGTGCCGCACGTCGCGCGGTGGATGTTCGGCGTCGACCAGCGCGTCATCGTGGTGGTCTCGGTCGTCCTGGCGCCGGTGATCGTGCTGCTGTCGGACGTCCTCGGGCGCGTGCTGATCGCGCCGGCGGAGATACCGGTCGGGATCGTGACGGCCTTCGTCGGCGCTCCGGTGCTGATAGCCCTGGCCCGCCGCCGGAAGGCGAGCACCCTCTCATGAGCCTGCTGCGCGACAGCCCGATGCGCGATCTTGAGCCGATCGACGTCGGCTACCGGTCATTCGGTCTCCGCGCGGGGCCGTACGCGGTCTCGGTGCGGCGCCGCAGCCTGGTCGTCGGAGTGGCCTTCGTCGCGGTGACCCTGGCTCTCGGAGTCACGGCGCTGGGGCTCGGGGCGTACCCGCTGTCGCCGGACGCGGTCGTCCGGGCACTGCTGGGCGGAGGGACCGAGCTCGACCGCACCGTCGTGTTCGAGTGGCGACTGGCCAGGACCCTCGCTGCGATCGTGCTGGGCGGGTTCCTCGGCGTCGCCGGAGCACTGTTCCAGACCGTGACCCGCAATCCGCTCGCGAGTCCCGACATCCTGGGGCTGTCCAACGGGGCGTTCACCGGCATGCTCCTGAGCATCGTGCTGATCTCGGGATCCTGGCCGGTCGTCGCGGCCGGAGCGGTGACCGGAGGGCTGGTCACGGCACTCGTGATCTGGGCGCTCGCCCACCGGGGCGGGACCCAGGGCTTCCGCCTGATCGTGATCGGGATCGGCGTCGCCGCGATCCTCTCGTCCGCCAACACCTGGATGCTGCTCGAGATCGAGCTCGACACCGCCATGTCCGCCTCCGCGTGGGGTGCGGGCACGCTCAACGGAGTGGCCGGCGCACCGCTCGCCGGGGCGGTCGTGTGCGGCATCCCGCTGCTCGTCCTGCTCGCCGTCACGGCACCGAGGCTGAAGCAGCTCGACCTGGGCGATGACATGGCGACGGCGATCGGCGTCCGTCCCGGGCTGGTTCGGCCCCTCGCCCTGCTGGCTGCTGTGGGTCTCGTGTCGATCTCGACGGCCGTCGTCGGTCCGGTCGCGTTCGTCGCCCTGGCCGCACCGCAGATCGCCCGCAGAGTCGCCGCAACGCCGTACATCCCGCTGACGCTCTCGGCTCTCGTCGGGGCGTTCCTGCTGCTCGTCTCCGACCTGATCGCGCAGCACGTCCTGCCCGTGACCCTGCCGGTCGGCGTCGTGACGGTGTCCGTCGGCGGCCTCTACCTCGTCGCCACCATCATCCAGGAGATCCGCCGCCGTGCCTGACCGTCCCCAGCCCCCGTCGTCACCGACGCCCCCCGCCGCGAGCCGGCTCCGCGCCGACCACGTCACCCTCGGGTACGACGACCGGCCCGTCATCGCGGGTCTCACTGCGGAGATCCCCGACGGCTCGTTCACCGTCATCATCGGACCCAACGCCTGCGGCAAGTCGACGCTGCTGCGCGGGCTCTCCCGGCTGCTCAAGCCCGCTGCGGGCCAGGTGGTGCTGGACGGCAAGGAGATCACGAGCCTGCCCGCCAAGGACGTCGCTCGTCGCCTCGGCCTGCTCCCGCAGTCGGCGATCGCACCGGATGGGATCACCGTCGCCGATCTCGTCGCCCGCGGCCGGTACCCCCACCAGGGCATGCTGCGTCAGTGGTCGAGGGTCGACGAGCAGGCGGTGGGCGATGCGCTGGACGCGACCGGCACCCGCGAGCTCTCGGCGCGCCGGGTCGACGAGCTGTCAGGCGGGCAGCGCCAGCGGGTCTGGGTCGCGATGGTGCTCGCGCAGCAGACCGACCTGCTGCTGCTCGACGAGCCGACCACCTTCCTCGACATCGCGCACCAGGTCGAGCTGATGGAGCTGTTCGCCCACCTGAACCGCAGCGGACGCACGATCGTCGCGGTGCTGCACGACCTCAACCACGCCGCGCGGTACGCCGATCACATCATCGCGATGCGCGAGGGCCGCATCCTGGCCTCGGGGACTCCGGCCGAGGTCGTCACGAGTGCCCGGGTCGAGGAGATCTACGACCTGCCCAACGTCGTGATCGAGGACCCCGTCACGGGAGGGCCGCTCGTCGTGCCGCGCGGCGGCGCTGTCGCGACCGCTGCGGCGGCGCGATCGTGACCGCCGGCGCGCCGCAGCGCCCCTGGGAGTACAGCGCGTTCCCCGTCCGGGTCGCGCGCAAGGAGCGGGTCTCGCCGGGGTTCGTCCGCGTCACCCTCGCCGACCCTGCGCTGCGTGACTTCGCGCCGTGGGGGCTCGACCAGCGCATCAAGCTCGTCCTGCCCATGCCGGACGGCTCCACGCCCGACTTCGGCCTGCACCAGCAGCCGACCCCGCACCCCAAGCAGTGGTACGCCCGCTGGAAGGCGCTGCCCGAGGACCGGCGCAATCCGCTCCGTACCTACACCCCGTCCGCGATCCGTCCCGATGCCGCGGAGATCGACGTGGACCTGTTCATCCACGAGCCGGCCGGCCCCGCCTCGACCTGGGCGCTCACGTGCCTGCCGGGCGACGAGCTCGTCATCACCGGACCCGACATCCGTGCCGGACGCACCGGCTACGGCATCCACTTCACGCCGCCGTCGACGCCCACCAGGCTCCTGCTCATCGGCGACGAGTCTGCCCTGCCCGCGATCGACAACATCCTCGCCGCCCGCCCGGCCGGGACGCCCGCCGACGTGCTGGTCGCGCTCGCCGACCCCGCCGACGACATCTTGACGGCGACCACGGGAGCACGCGTCCATCTGGTCACGGGGGAGTCGGCGGCCACGAGCGGACTCGACGCCGCCCTCCAGCGCTGGGCGGTGGCCGGGGGACGCGAGGTCGTGGACGATCCGGGCCTGTACGTGTGGATCGCCGGGGAGTCGGGCACCACCACCCGACTCCGCGGTCAGCTGATCGGTCAGCTCGGCGTCGACAGGGAACGGGTGGCGTTCCTCGGCTACTGGAAGCTCGGTGGGCCGCTGGTCGGGTAGGGCGACCAGGGCGACCGGCCGCGTGGACGGGCCTCACGTCCGCAGCGCCTCGGTGGGCGACAGGCGCGCGGCGAGCATCGCGGGGTAGAGGCCCGCCAGGGCGCCGATCGCCATCGCGCCCACGAACCCGCCGCCCATCGCAGCCACGGGGATGACCGGTGGCCAGCCCTGAGCCGCGGCGAAGCCGGCCGTCCCGAGGCAGCCCAGCAGCAGGCCGATCGCACCGCCGAGGGTGGACAGGGCGATCGCCTCGGTGACGAACTGCAGCCGGATGTCGAGCCTCGTGGCGCCCAGCGCCTGGCGCATGCCGATCTCGCGGCGACGCTCCATGACGCTGACGATCATGGTGTTGGCGACGCCGATGCCGCCGACCACCAGTGCGACCGCCGCCAGGCCGAGGAACAGTGCCGAGAACGTGCCCTGCGTGGCTCGCTTCGCCGCCAGGGCGTCCGACGGCCGCGAGACGCTGATCATGCCGGCCAGCTCGGGCTCGAGCGTCGCCGGCAGCACGGCGCCGACGGCCTCCACCTGCGACTCCTCGGCGCGCAGGTAGACGACGGTGGGGTGCCCGTCCAGGCCGAGTGACGTCTTCGCCGTCGCCCAGTCGACGAGCACGGACTGGTCGAGCTCGGGGGCCAGCGGCAACGGCGCCAGCACGCCGACGACCGTGAGCCACGTGGAGCCCACCAGGACGCGCACCGGACGGGTGGGGTCGACGTGCGTGATGCCGAGCCAGTCGGCGGCGCTGCTGCCCAGCACCACCGTCGGGAGCCCGGCGGGCGACAGGAACGTGCCCGAGGCGACCTTCCCGCGCACGACGTCCACGAGGTCGGGCGTGGCTGCCAGGGCCACGATGCCGACCGTCTGGTTCGGCTCGGCCAGGTCGGTGCGCAGCACGCGGGCGCTCAGGTTGGCGACCGCCGAGGCGGCCTTGACCGGCCCGATCCGGCGCACCATCGCGGCTGCGTCGGTCGGCAGCTGCGGCGGGTCGTCGGTGGCCGACGACGCCTGGGCGACCAGGACGTCGGTGCCGAGTGCCGTCAGCTGGCGGTCGAGATCGGCCTGCCCGCTGGCCGGGATGCCGGTCACGAGCGCGAGCGTCGCGATGCCCAGCGCGATGCCGGTCGCGCTCATGACCGCACGGCCCGGTCGCCGGGTCACCCCGAGCCAGCCCAGGGCGACGGCGTCGACGAGGCGGCTCATGCGCTCAGCCGTCCGTCGCGGATCTCGACGCAGCGCGAGAACGCCGCGGCGATCGCGGCGTCGTGGGTGATCAGCGCGATCGTGGTGCCCTCGGCGTTCAGCTCGCCGAACAGCTCGAGTACCGAGCGGCCGGTCCGCTGGTCGAGCGCGCCCGTGGGCTCGTCGGCCAGCAGCAGCGACGGCCGGTTCACGACCGCGCGGGCGATGCCGACGCGCTGCCGCTCCCCGCCGGAGAGCTCCTGCGGACGGTGGGTGGCCCGTGCGGCGAGCCCCACCCGGGCCAGGGCCTCGGCGGCCAGCGCGCGTCGCTCCCGGCGAGGTGTCCCGCTGTAGACCAGGCCCGTCGCGACGTTCTCGAGGGCCGTCAGACGGTCGTCGAGGTGTGCCTGCTGGAAGACGAATCCGAGGTCGTGGGCGCGCAGCCGGCTGACGGCGGCGTCGCCCATCGACGTCGTCTCGTGCCCGGCGACGTGCACCGTGCCCGTGGTCGGACGGTCGAGCGTGCCCATCAGGTGCAGCAGCGTCGACTTGCCGGAGCCGGACGGTCCGACGATGGCCAGGTCGTCGCCGGCCTCGATGCGCAGGTCGACGTCGCGCAGGGCGTGGACGCCGCCGGGGTACTCCTTGCCCACGCCCTCGAGCAGCAGCACGCTCATCGGGCGACCACGACCTGGGCGCCCTCGTCGATGCCGGTCACCTCGACGATCCCGTCGGCCACGAGACCGAGCGTGACCGGGACCAGCATGCCGCCGGGCCGCTCGAGGGCGTAGCCGCCGCCGGCGAGTGCCAGCAGCGCTCCGACCGGGACGTGGAGGACGTCGTGCCGGGCGGCGACCACGAGCACGCCGGCGACGGGCGCCTCCGGTCCCAGGTCGGTCTTGCCACGGGCGCGCACCGTGATCGGCACGGAGGCCGGGCCGCCCGACTGGGGGTCCTCGACGGGCGAGCCGACGGCGGTCACTCGCGTCCGCACGGTCGTGCCGTCGGCCAGCGTCACCTCGACACGGCGGCCCGCGGCGACCTCGACACCCTGGGGGACGTCGAGCGTCACCACGGTGCGCGTGCTCGTCACGGTCAGGACGTCCGCGGCCGCGGGGCTGCCGACCGTCGCTGTCACGCCCGCCACCCGCAGCGTGCCTCGGCTGACCACGACGGTGCCCGGCCCGAGCACGCCGGTGCGCAGCCCGTCGTGATCGCCCTGCCAGCGCTGGACCGCGCTGACGAGCGCGCCCGAGTAGACGGCTCCGTCCGTCGGGCCGTCGTAGTAGCCGAGGGCCGCGAGGTTCGCGGCCACCAGGTCGACGTCGTTGCCGCGCAGCGGACCGGACGGGGGTTGATCGCCGCTGCCGTCGGGGTCGTCCGGGTCGTCGCCCTGCTTCTTGTCGTCGGCGGACGACTTCGCCGGCGCCTGCGGGGGAGCGAGCTCGCGATACAGCGGCAGTGCACCGTGGAACAGCGCGACGGGCTGGTCGTCCACCCGGTAGAGCTGCTCGCCGCGGACGACGGTGTCGCCGGCCGACGGCAGCCACGTGATGATGCCGTCGCCCGACCCGGTGATGGTGCGCGGGACGCTGTGGCCGACGCGTCCTGTCAGGCGCTGCTCCTGCTGGACCGTCCCTCTCTCGACCGTGACGGTGGGCCGCGCGGCCGTGCGCTTCTCGGCACCGTCCGGCCTGCGGTCGGCGACGGCCCATGCCGTCCCGCCGACGACTGTCGCCACGGCCGCAGCGGCGGCGATCCAGGTGCGCGTCCTCATCGCTTGAACGCCGTCAGGAGGCAGTCCTTCTCGAGCTGGTAGCTGTCGTTCGGGACGGAGTGGCCCTCCTGGTACGTCCAGTCGAGGTTCTTGTCGTTGAGCAGCGTGACGTGCAGTCCGCCGTCCTCGAGGCACGCCACGTAGTCGAGCGACTGGTCGTGGAAGCGCGGGTTGCTGCTGGCCTCCAGCTCCACCGGCATGACGGGCAGCTTCGACAGGCAGGCCGCGCTGGCCGAGGCGGGCACCGGGTCTCCGACGAACGGGCCGACGGGCTTGCCGTCGGCGCCCTCGCCCGCCGCGGCCGCCATGGAGTCGCGGCTCCCGCCCTCGCCGGGCTTGAGCTCGGGGGCCCCGTGGTCGATCAGGCACTGGCTGTAGGCGGACTGGATCGCGGTGCGGCGCTGGTCGGTGTCGTCGAGCCGGAACTGCGGACGTCCCTTGGTGGGGCCGGAATCGTCGGTCGCACCGTCGGACGTGGCCGGGCGGTTCGAGGCCTGTGCCTGTGATGAGGCGGCCGGGTCGGGAACGTCGGCGACGCGAGGGGAGTCGGATCCCGATGAGCAGGCGGTCAGCAGGGCGGTCGCGGCGAGCGCCGCGCACAGGTGGAGGGGCTTCATGGACACGAGGCTGCAGGGCAACTGTCAGGAACCTGCCAGGACAGTGTTCGGTGCCGGTCAGCGAACCTAGACTGGGCGCGTGTCGAGGATCCTGGTTGCCGAGGACGATCCCAAGCAGGCCGAGCTGATCCGGCGCTACGCCGTCGCCGAGGGGCACGTCGTCACGGTCGTCGGCGACGGCCGTGCCGCGGTCGACGAGGTACGCCGACACACCCCCGACCTGCTGGTGCTCGACGTCATGATGCCGCGGCTCGACGGCCTGGACGTCTGCCGGATCCTGCGCGGATCGCCGGGCCTCGCGGACCTGCCGATCCTGGTGCTCACGGCGCGACGCGGCGAGGACGACCTGCTGACGGGGCTCGACCTCGGCGCCGACGACTACCTCACCAAGCCGTACTCGCCGCGCGAGCTGATGGCTCGGTCGCGGGCGCTCCTGCGCCGGTCTCGCGTGTCGCCGGCGACCGCCTCGCGTCCGCTGACGGTGGGGGCCCTGACCATCACGCCGGCCACGCGAACGGTCGTGTTCCGCGGCCTCGACGTCGAGTGCACCCCGGGCGAGTTCGCGCTGCTCGAGACGCTGGCCGGCGAGGCCGAGCGGGTCTTCACCCGCGACCAGCTGCTGCGAGCCGTCCACGGGCTCGACGCCTACGTGTCGCGGCGGACGGTCGACGTGCACGTGGCCAACCTGCGCAAGAAGCTCGACGCGAGCCTGATCCGCACCGCGTACGGCGTCGGCTACTCGATGTCGGTCCTGTGAGGGTCCCGTGGCACCGCTCCCTGTTCGTGCGGCTGTTCCTGCTGGGCGCGATCACCGCGCTCGTGGCCGTGGCGGCAGCGACCTGGGCGACCGCACGCTCGACGACCGTCGCGGTGCAGGAGCAGCAGCAGCAGTCGCTCGAGGACGAGGCCGCGACCTACGACGCGCTGATGGGCTACGCGGCCTCGCACCCGTCGTGGGACGGCGCGCAGAGGCTCGTCGACCGCTTGGCGCGCGAGTCCGGTCAGCCCGTGATCGTGACCGACCGGACGGGACGCGTGCGGGTGCGGTCGAAGGGAGCGCCGGCCCGCGCGCTCCCGCCGTCGTCGGCGCGCGCCGTGATCGACCCCCTGGACGTCGACGTCGCCCTGCTGTCGAGCGCGAGCCCGACGGCCACCGCCACGCCGACGCCCGAGCCGGCCAGCGTCCCTGCCAGTGGTGACGGGAGGTGCTCCGACCCCGACGTGGCGGCGGAGTGCGGGCGGTACGAGGTCCCCGCACGCAGCGCGGTCGATCCCAGGGCGTCGCGCGCGATCGTCGACCGAGGCCGTGAGGGGTGGACGGCCGTCGTCGACGGTGCCGACAGCTGCCTCGCCGCGGCGGGCCTCGAGCCGCTGCTGGCACTCACGGACGACTTCACGGCGCTCGTGCCGTACCGCACGTCCGACACCACGGTCGCGCGCTGCGTCGACTCGTCCGTGCGTGAGGTGCTGTCGACGACCGTCGCGCCCCCGGCTCTGCTGATGACCGGGACGGCAAGTGCTCCGCCCTCGGTGCTGTGGGACTTGTCGGGGCCCGCCCAGCGCCGCATCGGGCTGCTGGCGGCGCTCGTGCTCGTCGTGACGCTCGCGCTGTCGGCTCTGCTGGCCGGGCACCTCGTCCGCCCGCTGCGCAGCATGGCCGGCGCCGCGCGCCGCGCCGGCGACGGCGACCTGAGCGCTCGGGTGCCTGCCGACCGCCGGGCCGACGAGGTCGGCGAGCTCGCCCGCGCGTTCAACACGATGGCTGCACGTCGTGAGCAGTCCGAGGACGCCCGGCGGCGGCTGGTCTCCGACGTCTCGCACGAGCTGCGCACCCCCATCGCCAACGTCCGCGGCTGGTTGGAGGCCGCCCAGGACGGGCTCGCGACGCTCGACCGACAGCTCATCGACTCCCTGCACGAGGAGACGCTCCACCTGCAGCGGCTGGCCGACGATCTGCACGACCTGGCCCTCGCCGAGGCCGGCGAGCTGCGGCTGTCGCCGGTGACCATCGACCTCGCCGAGATGCTCGGTCAGGTCGCCGCCTCGTTCCCGTCACCCCGGCTGACGGTGGTCTGCGATGCCGGTGCGACGATCGCGGCCGATCCGGTCAGGATGCGACAGGTGGTGCTCAACCTGCTGGCCAACGCGCTGCGCCACACGCCCGACGACGGCTCGGTGACGCTGGCAGGCGGCCCGGGCACGATCACGGTGACCGACACCGGCGAGGGCATCCCGGCCGACGACCTGCCGCACGTCTTCGACCGGTTCCGGCGGGTCGACCCGTCGCGCACCCGTGCCACGGGCGGCACGGGCCTCGGCCTGGCGATCGTCAAGCAGATCGTCGACGCGCACGGCGGCGACGTCTCGATCGCGTCGGTCGTGGGGGAGGGGACCACCGTGACGGTGCGCCTGCCCGACCGGCGCGACGACTGACCTCAGGCGTCGAGGCCGAGGTCCTTGCGCAGCTTGGCGACGTGACCCGTGGCCTTGACGTTGTACTGGGCCACCTGCACGGTGCCGTCCTCGACGACGAAGGTCGATCGGATGACGCCCTGGACGACCTTGCCGTAGAGCTTCTTCTCGCCGAAGGCGCCCCACGCCGTGAGCACCTCCTTGTCGGGATCGGACAGCAGCGTGATCGTGAGGCCGTCGCGCTCGCGGAACTTCGCGAGCTTCTCGGGCTTGTCGGGCGAGATGCCCAGCACGGTGTAGCCCTCGGCCTGCAGACGGTCGATCGAGTCGCTGAAGTCGCAGGCCTGCTTGGTGCAACCCGGCGTCATCGCCGCCGGGTAGAAGTACACGATGACCTTGCCCGTCTGGTCGGACAGCGTGACCGGCTGACCGGTGTCGTCGGTGAGGGTGAAGTCGGGTGCGGCGTCGCCTGGCTGCAGTCGGGTCGTCATGCGGACTATCCTGACGTACGTGTGCGAGCCACCGGCTCGCACCTCCGTGAACGTCCAAGGTGAGCGAGGCACGACGTGGCGAACGCCAAACCCGATGATCTGGTCGACGAGATCGATGAGATCCGCGATCGCCTGGCCGACACCGTCGACGCCCTGATCGACCGGACGAACCCCAAGAACATCGCCCGCCGCAGCCTGGCCGACCTCAAGGCGCGCTTCGTCGACGAGACCGGCTCGCCGCGCCTCGAGACGATCGGCCCCCTCGTGGGCGGCGCGATCGCGGTGGTCGCGGGCATCGTCGTGGTCCGCCGGCTCCTGCGCTGACCATGTCCAGCCGGACGCCGGACGTCTCGTGAGCTCGTTCCGCGACGTCCCGCTGCGGCGCATCCGGCTGCGGCGTCCTGAGGTGAGCCTCGAGGACCGTCTGCGGCTCGTCCGCAAGCGCTGGCGCCTGCTGCTGCGGCTCAGCGTCTCGACGGCGCTGGCGTTCTTCATCTCGACGCGCCTACTGGGGCACTCGCAGGCCTTCTTCGCACCCATCTCGGCCGTCATCGTCATCGTCGCCGGGGCGGGCGTGCGGGCCCGCACGCTGTTCGAGCTCGTCTGCGGCGTTGCGCTCGGCGTGCTCGTCGGCGAGATCCTCATCCTCACGATCGGTCGCGGCACCTGGCAGATCGCGCTGGTGGTCGTGCTCACCGTCGTCGTCAGCACCCTCGTGGGCATCAAGGGGCTGGCCCTCACGCAGGCGGCCAACTCGGCGGTGCTGCTGGCGGCCGTGGTGCCGGTCGCCAACGCCGGCAACCCCGCCGTCACGCGCTTCCTCGACGCCTTCATCGGCGGGTGCTGCGGCCTGGCCATGATCCTGCTGGTGCCCCGCAACCCCGTGCGCGACATCGACACCGAGACGCAGGAGCTGCTGCGCCGCCTGTCCGCCGTGCTCGCGCGGTGCGCCGAGGCCATGCGGCTGACCGACGCCGACCTGGCCGAGACGGCGCTCGCCGAGGCGCGGGCGATGCAGCCAGACCTGCAGGCGCTCGAGTCGACCGCCGTCAACGTCACCGAGATCGCCAAGATGTCGCCCATGCGCTGGAAGCAGCGCGATCACCTCGACCTCTACGTCGGCGCGGTCAGGGACCTCGACAACGCGATCCGCGACGCCCGCGTGCTGGCCCGGCGCACGGCAGCGATGCTGCGGCACGGCGAGGCGGCACCCGCCGACATGCACCTGGCGATCGACTGCCTGGCCCGGGCGGTCGAGATCTTCGCCGACGACCTGTCGGAGCACGACGACTTCGCCGAGGCCCGCGAGCAGCTGGTCGAGGCCGCGCGCATCGCGGTGACGGCGCTGCCCGCCGCGATGACGATGAACTCGGCGGCGATCGCCGCACAGGTGCGATCGCTCGCCGCAGACCTGCTCTACGCCAGCGGTGCGACCCGCGACGAGATCGACCACAGCCTCGACTTCGACTGAGCCGAGCGAGTGCAACGAGCGGCTCGACGTCAGGTTGAGCGTGACGCGGCGAATCCGCCCGACGGCCGAAGCCCGGTGAGCGATGACGCTCGGGTGGTCTCGAGGCTCGGCCGTGGACGGCCTCGCACCTCAACCGGCGGTGGCGGTGGCGAGCGGGCTCAGGCGTCGATGTGGTCGTCGCCGACGAGTCGCAGCGTCTTGTCGGACCAGCGCCGCAGGTCGGCCAGCAGGGTGGTGTCCTGCATGAGGTCGGTGCCGTACGACGGCATCATGTCGACCAGGCGCGGACGCCAGGTGGCGATGCGGTCGGGGAAGCACGTCTCGAGCACGTCCACCATGGCCGCGACGGCCGTCGACGCGCCGGGCGATGCGCCCAGCAGGCCGGCGATGGTGCCGTCGCGGTGGCTGACGGTGCAGGTGCCGAACTCCAGCGTGCCCGACATGCCGTTGCGGCGGATCGTCTGCACGCGCTGGCCGGCCGTGATCAGCTCGAAGTCGTCTCCGTCGATGCTCGGGGCGAACTCGAGCAGACCCTCGACCCGCTGCTCGCGCGACTTGAGCAGCTCCTTGACCAGGTAGACCGTCAGCGGCATCGAGTTGAGGCCGACGCCCAGCATCGAGAACAGGTTGTTGGGCTTGACCGACCGGACGAGGTCGGTCAGGTGGCCCTCCTTGAGGAACCGCGGTGAGAAGCCGGCGTAGGGGCCGAACATCAGGCTGTGCTGTCCGTCGACCACGCGCGTGTCGAGGTGCGGCACCGACATCGGGGGAGCGCCGACCGGCGGCTTGCCGTAGACCTTGGCGTGGTGGCCCTTGGCGAGGTCGGCGTTGGTCGTGCGCAGGAACTGCCCGCTGACGGGGAAGCCGCCGAACCCGCGGATCTCGGGGATGCCCGACTTCTGGAGCAGGTGCAGCGCCCCGCCGCCGGCGCCGACGAAGACGAAGCGTGCGTTGACGCGCGTCTTCTGCCCGGAGCGCAGGTCCTTGACGGTGACGGTCCAGGTCGAGTCGCTGTTCTGCTTGAGGTTGCGCACCTCGTGCTCGTAGTGCAGCTCGGCGCCGTGGGACTCCAGGTGGTCCAGCAGCTGGTGCGTGACCGATCCGAAGTCGACGTCGGTGCCGCCGTCGCTCCAGTTGAGGGCCATCGTCTCGTCGTCGTCCCGGCCGGCCGACATCAGCGGCAGGCGGCGGGCGATCTCGTCGCGGTCGTCGATGTACTCGATGCCCGCGAACAGCGGGTTGTCGACGAGCGCGTCGTAGCGGGCCTTGAGGTACGTGGCGTCCTCGGCCCCGCGGACGAAGCTGACGTGCGGCACGTGGTTGATGAACGTCGACGGGTCGCCCAGCACACCCTGCGTCACGCCGTGGGCCCAGAACTGGCGCGACAGCTGGAACTGCTGGTTGACCGTGATCGCCTTCGAGACGTCGACCGTGCCGTCGGCACGCTGCGGTGTGTAGTTGAGCTCGCAGAGCGCGGAGTGACCGGTGCCGGCGTTGTTCCACGGATCGGAGCTCTCGCCGGCCGGACCGCTCAGACGCTCGAACAAGCTGATCGACCAGTCGGGCTCGAGGTTCTTGACGAGTGTGCCGAGGGTGGCGCTCATGATGCCGCCGCCGACGAGGAGGACGTCGGTGTGGACGACCGCCGGTGTGTGGCGGTTGGTGGGGACGAGGGAGGAGCGTTCGGTCACGCGACGATCACCGCAGATTCAAGTCGTAGGTCTGGTGCGGATGGCTCTTGTGAAGCCATGCACAAGCCTTACGCGCCGGCGGGGCCGATGCCGCATCCAGACGATGTGACGTTGTCGAAAACCGGTGTGAGGTACATCTCTTCCACTGAAGCGAGGGCCGAAGGTCCGGCGCTCAGGACTGGTAGAGCCTCTCGGCGTACTGCGGTCCGTAGTAGGTCTCGAGCTCGTCGATGGTGGCCTCGGGCTGCTCGAGCCGCTGCGCGATCTGCGCCCTGGAGGCGACGGCGCCGGGGGACCAGGTCTGCGGCTCCCACAGCGACGACCGCAAGAACGCCTTGGCGCAGTGGAAGAAGACCTGCTCGACGGCCACTTCGAGGATCACGACGGGGCGGTGCCCCTTGACCTCCAGCCTGTCGGCGTAGGGAGCGTCCGACAGCAGCCTGGCTCGACCGTTGACGCGGAGGGAGTCGCCCCGGCCGGGGATGACGAAGATCAGCCCGACGTGCGGGTTCTGCAGGATGTTGACGAAGCCGTCGGCGCGGCGGTTGCCCGGGCGCTCAGGCACCGCGATCGTCGTGTCGTCCACGACGTGGGCGAAGCCTGCAGGGTCTCCCTTGGGCGACACGTCGCACCGCCCCGCAGCGTCGGCGGTGGCGACGAGGCAGAACGGCGAGGCTGCGAGCCAGTCACGATGCTCTGCGGTCAGCGACCCGCGGTCCTTGTCGCGGACGCGCTGCAGGGGATGTCCCAGCAGGTCGCGCAGGTGCTGCTCGGTCGTGATCTCGTGCGTCATGGACAGGACGCTACGCCTCGCGGACGTACGAGGTCAGCGAGGTGAGCGTCGGCTGGGCCGGCGACGACGCGAACCCGAAGCGGACGGCCGGGGTGACGGGGGCCAGCTCGCCCAGCTCGGCGCCCTCCCACGTGGCCCGGGCGAAGGTGAGGTGTCGGACGTGGCGTGCGGCGTACCACTCGGTGCGCCCTCCACCCGCGGAGCCGTAGGTCTGCACGCCCGGCATGAGCCGGCTCGCGAACGGGCTGCAGAGGCGGGCCCACGCGGACGTGCGCCGCAGCCAGCTCGGGACGAGTCCGAGGAGGGGCGATACCCACAGCGGCCTGCCGGGGGTGAATCTCACCTGCAGCGACCGGGTGTGCACCGACCACTCGTCACCGCGCTCGACCGAGACCGGCTCGATGCGCACCTCGTCGAAGGAGTAGGTCGAGGCGACGAAGTCGGCGACGTCCTGACGCGGCGCGATCAGGATGCGGTGGCCCGACGGCTGCTCGATCATCGTGTCGGCGAACGAGCCGAAAGGGCTGACGTCCCACATGCCCACCACGATGCGGGTGCCCGACGCCGTGCCGATGCCGGCGATGTGACCCACGAACGAGCTCGTCATCGTCCCAGTGTGTCCGTGCGGGTGAAATGCCGCGGTACGCGCAGCGTGGCAGGCTGGCCGGCATGGCCCTCCTGCCGTTCGACCTGCCGTCGGACTTCGTGGCCCGAGCCGCGCACGACGAGCCATGGGCCGCCTGGGTGGACACCGTCCCGCGCACGGTCCGCGACCTGCTCGACGCATGGCAGCTCTCGCTCGACGGAGGCCCGATGCACGGCCACACGGCCCTGGTCGTGCCCGTCCGCTCGCCCGACGGGGCGGCGGTGCTCAAGATCGCCTGGCCGCACGACGAGGGTCAGCACGAGATCCTCGGCCTGCAGACCTGGCACGGGCACGGAGCGGCCCGACTGCTGCGCGCCGACCCTCGCCGCCACGCCCTGCTCGTCGAGCGGCTCCACACCCGCGACCTGACCCGCGAGCCCGTCCTCGCGGCCTGCGAGACCGCGGCGGGCCTCTACGCACGCCTGCACGTCCCGGCCCCGCCCCAGCTGGTGCCGCTGACGCGCTATGTCGAGCAATGGACCGACGACCTCGAGCGTCTGCCGCGCGACGCGCCGATCCCTCGCCGTGTCGTCGAGCAGGCCGTGCACCTCGGGCGGTCCTTCGTCGCCGACACCGCCAGCGTGGGTCGGTTGATCCACGCCGACCTCCACTACGAGAACGTCCTGGCGGCTGATCGCGAGCCGTGGCTGGCGATCGACCCCAAGCCGGTGTCGGGCGACCCGCACTACGAGGTCGCGCCCCTGCTCTCGAACCGCTGGGACGAGGTCGTCGCCACGGGCGACGTGCGCACGGCCGTGCGGCGGCGCTTCCACACGGTGGTCGACACGGCCGGGCTCGACGAGGACCGCGCCCGCGACTGGGTCGTGGTCCGTGAGGCGCACCAGGCCATGTGGGCGGTCGAGGACGACGACCGCGACCGTGTGACCACGGCGATCGCCATCGTGAAGGCAGTGCAGGACTGACGTCGACGGGAGTGTCCGGACGCGCCGCTAGCGTGGTGCGCATGGCTCTCGTGACCTTGAAGGACCTCTGCCTCGACGCCAACGACGTGCCCGCCCTCGAGGGGTTCTGGGCGCGGGCGCTGCACCTCGACGGCGAGGTCTTCGCCGACGACGGCAGCGGCGCGCTGCGCGGCGAATCGCCCGGCCAGACCGTGTGGATCAACCCGGTGACTGAGCCCCGCACGGTCAAGAACCGGGTGCACCTCGACCTGATGGCGTCCTCGCTCGACGACTTCGGCGGTCTCGAGCGGGTCCCGGCCGACGGTGACCTCCCGTGGGCGACCTTCCTCGACCCCGAGGGCAACCAGTTCTGCGTCTTCGTCGGTGGCAAGCGACCCCCTGGTCTCAAGGACGTGGTGGTCGACTCGGCCGACCCGGCGGCCGTCGCGTCGTGGTGGGCCGACGTCTGGGGCGGCACGCTCGTGCACGACGAGAGCGGCTACTCCTACATCGACGACGTCCCGGGCGCCCCCGTCGAGTCGTTCGACTTCGTCCCGGTGCCCGAGCCCAAGACCGTCAAGAACCGCCTGCACTGGGACGTCACCCTCCAGCCCGGCGTCACGGTCGACGACCTGTCGACCCGCGGTGCCCAGGTGCTGGCCCCGCCGTCCGACGACGCCCGGTGGACCGTCATGGCCGATCCCGAGGGCAACGAGTTCTGCGTCTTCGAGCCGTCGTCGTGACGGGCACCGGCACGCGTCTGGTCACGACCGACGACGCGGCCGCCCTCGCCGAGCTCCGGACGACTGAACGAGCCCGTCTCCAACCGTTCGAGCCGCGCCGTGAGGCCCACTTCTACAGTGCGGACGGCCAGCGCTCGCGCATCTCCGAGCAGCTCGCGCTGCACGCCGATGGCCGGTGCGTGCCCCTGGTGATCGTCGACGAGTCCGAAGGCGTCGTGGGCGAGATGACGCTCGCCAGCATCATCCGAGGGGCGTTCCAGTCCGCCAGCGTCGGCTACTGGGTGTCCGAGCGCGTCGAAGGCAGAGGTGTCGCCTCGGCGGCACTCGGCGACCTCCAGGCGGTCGCCTTCGGCCCGCTCGGGCTGCACCGGCTCCAGGGTGAGACGCTCATCCGCAACACCGCGTCCCAGAAGGTGCTCGAGCGGGCCGGTTTCGTCCGTTACGGCACGGCTCCGGAGTATCTCCAGATCGACGGACGCTGGCAGGAGCACGCGCTCTACCAGTGCATCGCCCCCGAACAGGTACGACCCGACGAGGCCCGGCTACGGCGTCTCGGCGACGTGGCAGAGTGAGCGCGTGGCCACCATCGACCTGACCTCCGACGTCGTCGCGCTCACCGGCGCACTCGTCGACATCGCGTCCGAGAGCCTCTCCGAGCAGGAGATCGCCGACGCCGTCGAGGTGGCGCTGGGCGCGGTCCCGCACCTCGACGTGGTGCGAGACGGTCACACGATCGTCGCCCGCACGTCGCTCGGCCGAGGTGAACGGGTCGTGATCGCCGGGCATCTTGACACCGTGCCGGCCAACGACAACTTCCCGTCACGGCTCGAGGACGGCGTGCTGCACGGGCTCGGCTCGTGCGACATGAAGGGCGGCGTCGCCGTGGCGCTGCTGCTCGCGGCGGCGGTGTCCGAGCCGGTCCGCGACGTCACCTACGTGTTCTACGACGCCGAGGAGATCGCGGCGGAGTTCAACGGGCTGGGCCGCCTCGCCCGCGAGCGTCCCGAGCTGCTCGCCGGCGACTTCGCGATCCTCATGGAGCCGTCCGACGCCGGCGTCGAGGCGGGGTGCCAGGGCACCATGCGCGTCGACGTCCGCACCGCCGGCGAGCGGGCGCACGCAGCGCGGTCGTGGATGGGCAGCAATGCGATCCACGCCCTCGCACCGGTGCTCGACCGGCTCAACACCTACGTGGCCCGTGAGGTCGACATCGACGGCCTGGTCTACCGCGAGGGTCTCAACGCCGTGGGCATCCGCGGGGGTGTGGCGGGCAACGTCGTGCCCGACGAAGCGGTCGTCACCGTCAACTTCCGGTTCGCCCCCGACCGCTCCGAGGCCGATGCGCACCAGCACCTGCAGGAGGTGTTCGAGGGCTTCGGTCTCACCGTCACCGACTCCGCCCCCGGCGCCCTGCCCGGTCTGTCCCAGTCGGCCGTGGCCGCCTTCGTCGCCACTGTCGGGGCCGAGCCCAGGCCGAAGTTCGGCTGGACCGACGTCGCCCAGTTCACCCAGCTGGGCATCCCGGCGCTCAACTACGGCCCGGGCGACCCGATCTACGCCCACAAGGCCGACGAGCACGTCCCCGTCGAGCACCTCCACCGCGTGCACGCGACCCTCACGAAATGGTTGACCACATGAGCCCCAGCCGTCCGTCCCACCACAAGGGGCCAGTGCGCCTCAAGGGCAGCCAGCTTCCCGACACCACCACCGACCAGCGCCTGCTCGACTCGCGCGGCGACGCCGACTGGGTGCACACCGACCCGTGGCGGGTGCTGCGCATCCAGGCCGAGTTCGTCGAGGGCTTCGGCGCCCTGGCCGAGCTCGGGCCCGCCGTCAGCGTGTTCGGCTCGGCCCGCACCAAGCCCGACGACCCGATGTACGCCGCGGCGACCGACATCGCGGCCAAGCTGTGCGAGGCGGGCTACGCGGTCATCACCGGTGGCGGCCCCGGAGCGATGGAGGCGGCCAACAAGGGCGCCAGCCAGTGCGGCGGGGTGTCGGTCGGCCTCGGCATCGAGCTGCCGCACGAGCAGGGCATGAACGAGTGGGTCGACCTCGGCGTGAACTTCCGCTACTTCTTCGTCCGCAAGACGATGTTCGTCAAGTACGCCCAGGGGTTCATCGTCCTGCCGGGCGGGTTCGGCACGATGGACGAGCTCTTCGAGGCGTTGACCCTGGCCCAGACCGGCAAGGTCACCTCGTTCCCGATCGTCCTGTTCGGCAGCGCGTACTGGGGCGGGCTCGTCGACTGGCTGCGCGACACCATGCAGACCGACGGCAAGATCAGCCCCGGCGACGTCGACATGCTCCACGTCACCGACGACGTCGACGAGGCGATCTCGTACTTCGTCGCCAAGGACCGCTGACGCGTGGCCGCCGACACAGACGTCGTCCGGTGCCCGTGGGGCGACGACCCGGCGATGATCGAGTACCACGACACCGAGTGGGGTCGCGAGCTGCGCGGCGACACCCAGCTGTTCGAGCGGATGTCGCTCGAGGCCTTCCAGTCGGGCCTGTCGTGGGCGATCGTCCTGCGCAAGCGCGACCGTTTCCGCGAGGTGTTCGACGGCTTCGACCCGGAGGTGGTTGCCCGGTTCGGCGAGCACGACGTGCTGCGCCTGCTCGGCGACGCGGGCATCATCCGCAACCGGCTGAAGATCGAGGCCACGATCTCCAACGCCCGCACGCTGCTCGACCTCGACGAGTCGTTCAGCGACCTGTTGTGGTCGTTCGCGCCCGCGCCGCGTCCGGCCCCCACGTCGTACGCCGACGTCCCGGCCACGACTCCTGAGTCGGTCGCCATGGCCAAGGCGCTGAAGAAGCGGGGCTTCCGGTTCTTCGGGCCGACCACGGCGTACGCGCTGATGCAGGCCACCGGCATGGTCGACGACCATCTCGCCGACTGCATCGCCCGGGGGCCCGCACGAGTCTGAGGCGCAGGCGCATCCGGTGGTGGATCTACAGGCGTGGCTCCACCGGATCGGGCTCTCCGCGGCCTACGATCCGAGCATGTCCAACAGGAGAATTCCCCGCTCCCGCCGAGCCGTCGGAGCTGTCGCGCTGCTGCTCAGCGCGGTCGCGGTCGCGCTCGTCGGCATCGTCGCCTCGACCGTGCCCGTGCTCGTGGGCACCACCCTGTACGCCGTCGTCGTCGGCGTTGCCGCAGCCCGTCTGCTGTCCGACGAGATCGCCCAGGTGCGCCGCGACTGGGCGCGCGACCGCGCGCAGCTCGCCGACAGCAACCGCACGGTCGCCGTGGCCCGTTCGCGTGAGCACATCGCCTTCGCCGAGCAGATGGGCCAGCGCGTCAGCCTGCGCGACGCCCAGATCGCCACGCTGCGCGATGCCATCGTGACGGCCGAGATCGAGCTGGCCCAGGCGCGTGAGCGCGTCTATGCCGAGCGCGCCCGCAGCGCGGCTCTCGAGGCAGACGCCGAGTCGGCGCAGTCCGATCTCGAGTCGGCGCGCATCGACCTGCTGCGCGCCAACGACGCCCTGGCTGCGAGCGAGAGCGCCGAGATGCAGGTTCGCGCCGAGCTTCTCGCCTGGGAGGAAGCTGCCACGGAAGAGGCCCGCCGCCAGCACGACCGCAAGCTCGCCTGACGTCCCACACCCAGCGTGGTTCGGGTCAGCGGCCCGTGTAGGTGGGCTTCTGCTTCGACAAGAACGCCTCGACGGCCACGACATGGTCCGACGATGCCGCGGTCAGCGCCATCTTCTGGCCCTCGTGCTCCAGCGACGACGGCAGGTCGTGCGTCGCCGAGAATGCCACGGCCCGCTTGATCGCGCCGTAGGCCAACGTCGGGCCCGTCGCCAGCTCGGAGGCCAGGGCGGTGACGGCGGCATCGAAGTCGTCGTCGTCGACCACGGAGGTCGCCAGCCCGATCGTCAGCGCCTCGTCGGCCGAGATCGTGCGGGGTCGCATCAGCAGGTCCATCGCCCGTCCCTGACCGACCAGCCGCGGCAGGGTCCACGACGCGCCGGTGTCGCACGAGAAGGCGATGGCCGCGAAGGCGGTGTTGAAGCCGGCCGACCGCTTCAGCACGCGGAAGTCGGCCGCGAAGGCCATCGACGCGCCGGCACCCGCAGCGATGCCGTTCACCGCCGCGATGACCGGCTTGGGCATCGTGGCGATCGCCGTGGCGATGGGGTTGTAGTGATCGGCGACGGTCGTCGAGCCGCCGAGGTCCTGCTCACCGGACAGCCCGGACACGTGCTCCTGCAGGTCTTGGCCCACGCAGAACGCCCGCCCCGAGCCGGTCAGCACCACGGCCCGGACGGCGCTGTCCGCCGCAGCCTCGTGCAGCGCGTCGCGCAACGCGACCTTGGTCGAGAGCGTCAGGCTGTTCATCGAGTCCGGGCGGACGAGCGCCACGGTGGCGACCCCGTCGGTGACGTCGTAGCTGACGGGCGGGGTGCTCATGAGGGTCTCCTGTGGGACTGAGGTCGAATCCGATCCGGGCATAGGCGATAATGGTAGACACGCTTGCACCGTCGGGTTGAGCGCCAGGACGAGAGGGGAACTGATGGCCGCCATGAAGCCACGGACCGGAGACGGACCGATGGAGGTCACCAAGGAGGGCCGCTGCATTGTCATGCGGGTCCCGCTCGAGGGTGGAGGTCGTCTCGTCGTCGAGCTCAACAACGAAGAGGCCGCCACACTGGGCGACGCGCTCAAGGCCGTCTAGGCCGCGGGCCCGGGTATGTACGGACTGACCGTCCGCTGGTCCCTGGCAGACGCTCCCAAGGGCACGCTCAAGGCGTTGCGCGCCTATGTCGAGGACGAGTCCTACTCGAAGTTCGCCGGTCTCGAGGGCTTGCGGGTCAAGACCTGGCGCGCCGTCAAGGGCGAGTGGTTCGAGGGCAGCTACATCTTCGTGTCCGACGAGGCGCGTGCCGCGTTCCAGAAGTCGTTCGAGAAGACCGCCAAGGAGTCGGCCGGTACGAGGATCATCGGCTCCGCGCCGATCCTCATCGAAGCCTGCGAGATCGTCGCCGTCGTGCGCGGGCCGTCCGGCTTCCGCTCGTCCAGCCACTTCGAGCACGGCCGCAAGGACGACTGACCGCTCGCGAGCAGCAACTCAGCGACTCGCGAGCCGGGGTCAGGGCAGGAGCTGGGCGACCAGCAGCCCGTCGCCCAGCGGCACGAGCACGCTGCGCAGACGGTCGTCGGCCGCGACGCGCTTGACGACGTCGCGGATCGCGGCGGTCTCGGGGTCGCGCTGGGCCGGATCGGCCACGCGGTCGTGCCACAGGGCGTTGTCGAACACGATGAGCCCACCGGGCCGGACCAGCCGGACGGCCTGCTCGAGGTACTCGCCGTACTCGACCTTGTCGCCGTCGAGGAACACCAGGTCGTAGCCGTCGTCGGTGAGGCGGGGCATGACGTCGAGGCCGGCCCCCGCGATGAGCCGGAACCGCTGCGGGGCGAGCTCGGCGGAGGTGAATGTCTCGCGGGCCAGCCGCTGGTGCTCCGCCTCGAGGTCGACGGACGTGAGCACGCCACCGGGCTGCATGCCGCGCAGCAGCCACAGACCGGACACACCGGTGCCGGTGCCGATCTCGGCGACCGCCTTCGCGCCGATCGCGGACGCCAGGAACGACAGCGCGGCTCCTGCGCCGGGGGAGACGGGGACGACGCCGACCTCGTCGGCGCGGCGTCGCGCAGCGGCGAGATGCTCGTCCTCGCTCTGGTGGTGCTCGGCGAATGCCAGGCTTGCTGCGGTGGTGATGACGGCTCCTCGGTCGATGTGTGGTCACAGCCTATCGGCGCGCGGTCGCCAGACCGCGGAGGCCGCGACGAAACGAGGGGAACGGTCAGGCCGTTCTGTGCGTTCTCTCAGGTGTAGGCACAACGATCGACCCATGAAGGCAGATGACGTGGTCACCTCGACGCTCCCGACGGCTCCGGCGGACTCGCCGCTGCCCGACTGGGAGGGCATCGTCGCCGAGCACTCGGCCCGCGTGTACCGGCTGGCGTACCGGCTCACCGGAAACCGGCCCGACGCAGAGGACCTCACCCAGGACGTGTTCATCCGCGTCTTCCGCTCGCTCGACACCTACGAGCCGGGCAACTTCCCCGGCTGGCTGCACCGCATCACCACGAACCTCTTCCTCGACCGGGTCCGGCGCAAGTCACGTCTGCGCATGGACGGCTTCGGGGAGGGCGCCGAGGAGCGTCTGCTGAGCGCCGAGGTGCTGCCCGAGTCAGCCGTGCACGACGCCAACTTCGACCCCGACATCGAGGCCGCGCTGGCTTCGCTCTCCGACGAGTTCCGCGTCGCGGTCGTGCTGTGCGACATCGAGGGCTTGTCGTACGAGGAGATCTCCGACGTCCTCGGCATCAAGCTGGGCACCGTGCGCTCGCGTATCCACCGCGGACGCACGCAGCTGCGCGAGACGCTGGCCCACCGCGCCCCGACCAAGGGGCGCACCCGGTTCGTGGGTCCGGTCGGCATCTGATGCCACACCTGGGTGCCGAGGTCGCCGCGTACGTGGACGGACAGCTGTCCGATGCCGCGCAGCGCGAGGCGTCCGCGCACCTGGAGTCGTGCGAGACGTGCGAGAAGGCGGTCCGTCAGCAGCGCCTGCTGAAGTCGCGGATGTCGACGGTGGCCACGCCCGGCCCGCCCGCCGCGCTGATTGCGTCGCTGGCCGGCCTCGCGGCGGACCCGCCGGCTCGCGAGAAGTGGTGGGTGCGTCTGGGTCGCTCGGTGCCGCTGCGAGCGGGCATCGTGCTGGTCAGCGCCTCGCTGGCGGTCGTCACGACCGCGTACGCCGTCGGCGGCTCCGAGCAGTCCGCCGACGCGGTCGAGCCGCCGTTCAACGCCTACGCGGCAGACTTCACCGCGCCGTCCCCGCCGTCGTCGACCCGCAGCGGCACGATCATCACGGCAGCGGCGATGGACGACCTGAACGACTTCGGCTGGCCGTGCCACGACACGCTGGCCGGCGACCTGCACCGGGTGTCGGGGGCCTACACGGGTGACGGCGACACCATCGCGCTGGAGTACACCGACGGCAGCTCGCGGCTCAACCTGTTCGAGCAGACGGGGGTGCTCGAGCAGTCGACCCTCGACGGGTTCCGGTCCGAGACGATCGCCGGCACCAGGGTGTGGGTGCGCCCCGGCTCCCCGACGGTCGTCACGTGGGACGACGACTGGACCGTCTTCACGATCGTGACGGACGTCGACCGGACGCGGCTCGAGCAGGCGGTGACCCAGCTGCCGACCGGCGCCTACGAGCCGGGCGTGGCCGAGCGGGTGGGCGACGGCCTGGGACGCATGTCGTCCTGGATCGGCGCAGCCTGACCCGTCAGGTCGCCTCGCTGTCGAACGGCGGACGCTCGCCGGGACGCAGGATGCGCGTCTCCTTGGTGGCTGCCGGCGTGGTGTCCTCGTCGAGGAAGTTGCGCCGCACGATCTCGCGCGGGTCGAGGTCGCGCAGGTTGATGCCGGAGAAGTCCTCGCCCATCTCTCGACCGAGGTCGTTCTTGGCGTTGTCGGCCATGCGCCGCATCGTCCGCACGAAGCCGCCGGCCTGCTTGGCCAGCTCGGGCAGCTTCTCGGGGCCGAACAGCAGCAGGGCCACCACGAGGATCAGGGCGATCTCGGGCCACCCCATGCCGAACATGCCGGGATCCTACAGACGGCCAGCGGGGGCGAGCCCCAGCTGCATGCCCACCAGGCCACGCGAGCGGCCGCTGAGCTGGTCGGCCACACCCTGCAGGATCTTGGCCGATTCGGAGTCGGGATCGGACTCGACGATCGGGTCGCCGGCGTCACCGCCCTCGCGCAGCTTCTGGTCGAGCGGGATCTGGCCGAGCATCGGCACGTCGTAGCCGAAGCGGCCACTGAGGGTCTCGGCCACCTTGGCGGCACCGCCCGAGCCGAAGATCTCCAGGCGCTCACCGCCGGGGACCTGCAGGTACGACATGTTCTCGATGACGCCCGCGACGCGCTGGTGCATCATCGAGGCCATCGTGCCGGCGCGCTCGGCGACGTCGGCAGCGGCGGGCTGCGGCGTCGTGACGACCACGATCTCGGCGTTGGGCAGGTGCTGGCCGAGGCTGATGGCCATGTCGCCCGTGCCCGGGGGCAGATCGAGCAGCAGGGCGTCGAGATCGCCCCAGTAGACGTCGCTGAGCATCTGCACGAGCGCACGGTCGAGCATCGGGCCGCGCCACGCGACGACCTGGTCCTTGCGCGGCTTGAGCATGCCGATGCTGATGACCTTGAGGCCCTTGATCGGGACCGGCATGATCATGTCCTCGACCTGCGTCGGCCGGATGTCTCCGACGCCGAGCATGTCGGGGATCGAGTGGCCGTAGATGTCGGCGTCGACGATGCCGACCTTGAGGCCGCGCTTGACCATCGCGAGCGCGAGGTTGACCGTGACGGTCGACTTGCCGACACCGCCCTTGCCGGACGCGATCGCGAACACCTTGGTGAGCGAGCCGGGCTGGGCGAACGGGACCTCTCGGTCGGCCCGGCCGCCGCGGAGCATGGTCTGCATGTCCTTGCGCTGCTCGTCGGACATGACGCCCATGTCGACGACGACGGCCGCTGCGGGGGCGACGGTGCCGACCGCGGCGGTGACATCGCGGGTCAGCGTGTCCTTGAGCGGACAGCCGGAGACCGTGAGCAGGATGCGCACCGTGATCTGGTGGTCATCGATCGTGATCGTGTCGACCATGCCGAGCTCGGTGATCGGCCGCTTGATCTCAGGGTCGTTGACGCCTTCGAGGGCCGTGCGGATCTGCTCTTCGGTCACTGCTGCCATGTCACCATCGTACGGGCGGGGCGGGCGCCGAGAGGCTGAGTGTGACCTAACCACTGCCGTGCTGGGAGGCTCGGCCGTTTGAGAGGGTGGTGGCGTGGGACACCTCGACCTGAACTCCGTCAGCTACACGCTCTCCGACGGACGTCCCCTGCTCGACGACGTCAGCCTGCGCGTCGGCGAGGGGGCGAAGGTCGCGCTCATCGGACCGAACGGCACGGGCAAGACCACGCTGACGCGCATCGCCACCGGTGACCTCGTGCCGCACGCAGGCGCCGTGACGGTCACGGGCGGGCTCGGGGTCATGCGTCAGTTCGTGGGGTCGGTACGCGACGACACGACGGTGCGGGACCTGCTGGTCTCGGTGGCACCCGCGGCCGTGCGCGCGGCGGCGCTCGAGGTCGATCGCACCGAGCTGCTGATGATCGAGCGCGACGAGCAGGACGATCAGATGGCCTACGCCCAGGCGATCGCCGACTGGGGCGACGCCGGCGGCTACGAGCACGAGACCGTGTGGGACGTCTGCACGATGGCGGCCCTCGGCATCCCGTTCCAGCAGGCGCAGTACCGGCAGGTGTCGACCCTCTCGGGCGGCGAGCAGAAGCGGTTGGTCCTCGAGGCGCTGCTGCGCGGCCCCGAGCAGGTGCTGCTGCTCGACGAGCCCGACAACTACCTCGACGTCCCGGCCAAGCGGTGGCTGGAGCAGCAGCTGGTCGAGTCGTCCAAGACCGTGCTGTTCGTCAGTCACGACCGCGAGCTGATCGAGCGGGTGGCCCAGCGCATCGCGACGCTCGAGCCGGGTCCCGACGGCAGCACGCTGTGGGTGCATCCGGGACGGTTCTCGACGTACCTGCAGGCGCGCATCGACCGCAACGCCAAGCTCGAGGAGCGCCGGCTGCGATGGGACGAGGAGCGGGCCAAGCTCAAGGCGCTGGTGATCATGTACCGACAGAAGTCGGCGTTCAACTCCGACATGGCCTCCCGCCTGCAGGCGGCCGAGACCCGGCTCGAGCGATTCGAGCGGCAGGGGCCGCCCGAGGCTGTCCCGATCGCGCAGAACCTGCGGATGCGGCTCGAGGGTGGGCGGACGGCCAAGCGCGCCGTCGTCGCCGAGCAGGTCGAGCTGACCGGGCTGATGAAGCCCTTCGACCTCGAGATCTGGTTCGGCGAGCGCGTCGCGGTGCTCGGCAGCAACGGGTCGGGCAAGTCGCACTTCCTTCGCCTGCTGGCTGCAGGCGGCTCGCGGCCGGACATCGAGCACGAGCCGGTCGGCGACGTCGTCCCGCCGCCGGTCGAGCACACCGGCATGGCCCGGCTCGGGTCGCGGGTGCGGCCCGGGTGGTTCGCGCAGACGCACGAGCACCCGTCGTTGACAGGACGCACGCTGCTCGAGGTGCTGCACCACGGCGACGGCCACCGCAAGGGCATGGGGCACGAGGGATCGGCCAAGGCGCTCGACCGCTACGGCTTGGCCAAGGCCGGCGACCAGGTGTTCGAGCAGCTCTCGGGCGGCCAGCAGGCGCGGTTCCAGATCCTGCTGCTCGAGCTGGCCCACGCCACCTTGCTGCTGCTCGACGAGCCGACCGACAACCTCGACCTCGAGTCCGCCGAGGCGCTGGAGGGGGCGCTGTCGACCTTCGAGGGCACCGTCGTGGCGGTGACCCATGACCGCTGGTTCGCCCGCGGCTTCGACCGGTTCGTGGTGTTCGGGGCGGACGGTCGCTTGTACGAGGCCGACGAGCCGGTGTGGGACGAAGGACGAGTGGAGAGGCGACGGTCATGAGCCAGGACGTGTTCAGCGAGGGGTTCTGGGACGAGCGCTACGGCACTGACGACCGGATCTGGAGCGGGCAGCCCAATCCGCAGCTCGTCGACCGCGTCACCGGGATGTCGCCCGGGCGGGCTCTCGAGGTCGGGGCCGGCGAAGGGGCGGACGCCGTCTGGCTCGCTCGTCAGGGCTGGGAGGTCACGGCGTTCGACGTCTCTCAGGTCGCGCTCGACAAGGCCGCGCAGCACGCCGTCCAGGCAGGCGTCGCCGACCGCATCACGTGGCAGCGCGTCGACCTGTCGTCGTGGGCGGGCCGGCCGGGCGCGTTCGACCTGGTGTCGGCGCAGTTCATGTACCTCGACCAGCCCGGCCTGGCGACGCTGTACCGCCAGCTGGGCGACGCGGTCGCGCCCGGTGGCACCTTGCTGCTCGTGGGCCACCACCCCGTCGACGAGCGGCGCGGCGGTCACGACTTTCCCGACGTCCGGTGGACGCCCGAGCAGGCCGCGGGCTGGCTCGACCCCGCGGACTGGGCGGCGATCGACCTCGCGACCGTCCAGCGTCAGGGCCATGCCGGCAGCCCCCACAGCGGCACCGTGCACGACGGCATCGTGCAGGCCGTGCGCCGCTGAGGGCGGTCTCGGCGCGACGAAGGTGCCCGACCGGATCGGTCGGGCCCCTTCGGTTCGTGCGCTTCGGTCGATCAGCCCTTCGGCGAGACCTTGGCGTAGCCGAACGTCGCACCCTCGGAGAAGGCGTCAACCTTGAAGGTCGTGTTCAGCGCGGTCGCGGCGGAGCTGGTCAGGCTCAGCTTGAGCGGGCCGTAGTGGGCACGGTCGGTGCGCGAGATCGTGAAGAGCGGGACGCTCTTGTCGCCGCCGTTGACCTTGCCGTAGACGCGCAGCTTGTTGACGTCGATCGTGAAGTTGCGCAGCGAGATCTTGGCGTCGCCGGCCGAGAGCTTGATGCCGCCCGTGTGACGGACCTGCAGCTTGGAGACCTTGATCGAGCTGATCGGGAACTTGGCGGCGAGCGTGCTGCCGGCCGGCTTGGCCGTGGCGGGCTTGATCGCGGCGGGCTTGATGCCTGCGCCGGTGATGAGCTTGAACACCTCGGGGGCTACGACGACGCGCGTCGAGCCCTTGGAGCTGGAGCCGGAGCTCTCGGCGGCCTGAGCCGTCGACGTGCCGGCACCGACGAGGGCGAGGGCCGCGACGGCGGCGACGATGACTCGCGCTGACCTGATTCTCATGTGCGTTCCTTTCATGGGAGACCGAAGGGCTTTCGGTCGTCGTATCCTCTTCATCCCGAGCCGCCCTTTTGGATGCGCACGTTCTGAACAGATCTGAGACGCTGGTCTCGTGCCGGGTGCCAGGAGGGACGCATGAGCGTCGAGCCCTCTCGCGAGCTCGTGTCCACCTCCGGTGACACGGCCGCTGACGACGACGTCGCGACCGCGTTCGCGGACGGGAGAGACTGGGCGCTCGAAGAGGCCTACCGCCGGTGGTCGTCCTTGGTCCACACCATCGCGATGCGCAGCCTCCCGCAGCCCGCGGACGCCGAGGACGTGACGCAGCAGGTCTTCGTGCAGGCGTGGCGCAGTCGCCACACCTACGACGCAGGCGTCCGACCCCTGGCCGCCTGGTTGACCGGCATCACCCGTCACGTCGTCGCCGACACCTATGCCCGTCGCGACCGCGAGCGTCGTCTCGCGCAGCGTCTCGTCGTGATGACGCCGTCCGGAGCGGACAGGGTGGACGACGTCGCCGACGCGGTGCTCGTCGAGCACCTGCTGCACCAGGTGCCCGAGCCACGACGCGAGGTGCTCGGGCTGGCGTTCCTCGGTCACATGACCCATGTCGAGGTCGCCGAGCGCACGGGTCTGCCGCTCGGCACCGTCAAGAGTCACATCCGTCGGGGTCTCGCCGACCTGCGCGGCCAGATGGAGGCGTCCGATGACGCATCCTGAGGCTGACGAGCTGCTCGTGCTGGCGCGTGACGGCAGGGCGAGCGACGACCGCGTGGCGCGGCACGTCGTCGGGTGCGACCGCTGCACCGACCAGCTCAGGACCTACGGCCGGCTCGTGTCGGCAGCCGAGCACGTCGGCGCCGCGGGCGGTGACGGCCTGACGGCTCCGCCGTCGCAGGTGTGGGCCCGGATCCAGGCAGAGGTGGCCCCCGTGGCCCCGGTGGCCCTCACGCCGGCCCTCCCACGTCGGGCCCGCTCCCGACGGTCCGCCGCGGTGGTGCTGGCAGCAGCCGTGGCGGGGGTGGTGATGGGCGGCATCGGCGGCTACGTCGCGCGCGGAGGTGGCGGTGGCACCCCGGTCGCCGGTCCGTCGCCGACGGACGCGACGTCCGCGCCTGTGGCAGCTGGAACCCTGGATCCCTGGGACGGCGGTACGGTGTCGGGTCGCATGGCGATGAGTCGCACCAGCTCGTCGCGATCGCTGACCATCACGTTCACCAGCGACGCCTCGGGTCCCGGCTACATCGAGGCGTGGCTGCTCGACCCGCTGAGCGGCGAGATGCTCGGCCTGGGCATCGTGCCGGTCCGTGGCGGCACCGTGACGGTGCCACTCGACGCCGACCTGTCGCGGTTCACGACGGTCGACGTCTCGCGCGAGCCGTTCGACGGCGATCCGGGGCACTCGGCGGAGAGTCTCGCCCGCGGACTGCTGCGCGGAGCCTGAGCCGCTCGGCGCGGTCAGTCGCTCTCGGACTCGTCTTCGTCGTCTCGACGGTCGAGGTCCTGCACGAGGTTGCGCAGCTCGCCGCGGATGAAGTCGCGGGTGGCGACCTCGCCGATGCCGAGGCGCAGGCTCGCGACCTCGCGGGCGAGGAACTCCATGTCGGCCGTGGTCTGCGCCGCCGCGGCGCGATCCTGCTCCTGGGTGACGCGGTCGCGCGCCTCCTGCCGGTTCTGGGCCAACAGGATCAACGGCGCGGCGTACGACGCCTGCAGCGACAGGATCAGCGTCAGGAAGATGTAGGGATACTCGTCCCAGCGCGGACGGTCGGGCCCGTAGGGCATGTTCCAGCCGATCCAGACCGCCACGAACACCGTCATCCACGCGATGAACGTCGCCGTGCCGAGGAAGCGGGCGGTCGACTCGGCGAAGCGTCCGAACCGCTCGGGGTCGACCTCACCGCGCCGCGGGCGGAAGGTGCGGCGCACCTCGCGGGGCTGGTCGAGGCGTGCGCGCTCAGCCATGGGTGACCACCTCGGCGTGGTCGGGGTCGCTCTCGCGCCACCCCTCGGGGAGCAGATGGTCGAGGACGTCGTCGATGGTCACCGCCCCGAGCAGGTGGGCGTTCTCGTCGACGACGGGGAGCGCCACCATGTTGTAGGCGGCCAGCAGGTTGGCGACGTGCTCGAGCGAGGCGGTGGGCCGAGGCCAGTCGATGTCGTTGTCGACGATCGCGCCGACCAGGGTCGAGGGCGGCTCGCGCAGCAGCGCCTGGAAGTGCACGATGCCGAGGAACTTGCCGGTGGGGGTCTCGAGCGGCGACCGGCAGATGTAGACCATCGAGGCCAGCGCAGGGATGAGGTCGGCGTTGCGGATGCGGGCCAGAGCCTCGGCGATCGTGGCGTCGGCTGGCAGGACGACCGGTTCGGTCGTCATCATGCCGCCCGCGGTACGCTCCTCGTACGACAGCAGGCGTCGGACGTCGTCGGCGTCCTCGGGCTCCATCTGGGTCAGCAGCTGCTCGGCCGTGGCGGGGGGCAGCTCGCCGAGGAGGTCGGCCGCGTCGTCGGGATCCATCTCGGTGAGGACGTCGACGGCGCGGTCGGGGTCGAGCACGCCGAGGATCTCGATCTGGTAGCGCTCGGGCAGCTCTTCGAGGACGTCGGCGAGCCGCTCGTCGTCGAGCTCGGAGACGACCTCCATCCGGCGCTTGGGAGGTAGGTCGCGCAGGGCGTTGGCGACGTCGGCGGCGCGCATCTCGTCCATCGTGGCCAGCAGGTGCGTCGCGCCCTGGGTGGTCTCGGCGCCGGTGAGGCCCTTGACCTCGTCCCACTCGAGCACCTGCTGCGGGCCGCGACGGCCGAAGCGCTTGCCGGCGGCCTGCACCGCGAGGGTCGAGATGTACCAGTCGCGGCGGGGGTCCTGCTCCATCGCGAGGTCGTAGACCGTGCCGGGGGTGCCGTCGGGCAGCGTGACCGTGCGGTCGAGGAGCTGGTGGATCGCGAGGGTCTCGGTGCTGCGCTGCTCGAAGCGGCGGACGTTGAGGACGCCGGTGGTGATGATCTGGCCCGAGCCGAGCGAGGTGACGCGGGTGATCGGCAGGAAGACGCGGCGGCGGCCCAGCACCTCGACGACGATGCCGAGCACGCGGGGACGCTGGGTCGCCGATCGCACGGCGACCACGACGTCGCGCAGCTTGCCCACCTGATCGCCCGCGGGGTCGAAGACTGCCTGCCCGACGATGCGGGACAGGAAGATCCGACCGGGGGTTGCGCTCACGTCCAGAACCCTACCGGGGGCGCCGACGTGCGCGCCGCGGACGACCGACCTACGGTGAGACGCAGTCGTTGAGACGCGCATCACGTGCGTCACGAGGGGGACCGATGTCACTTGCCATGCTCGACCGTCAGAGGACGGTAGCCAAGCCCGGCTTCAACCGATGGCTGATCCCACCTGCCGCGCTGGCCGTGCACCTGTGCATCGGCCAGGCATACGCGACGAGCGTCTACAAGGCCTCGCTGGTCAAGAACTTCGACGCGAGCCTGACGCAGGTCGGCATCGTGTTCTCGATCGCGATCGTCATGCTGGGCGTCTCGGCCGCCGTGTTCGGCACCTGGGTCGACACCGGCGGCCCGCGACGGGCGATGTTCACCGCGGCGCTGTTCTGGTCGGGCGGATTCCTGATCGGGTCGGCGGGTATCGCCACCGACCAGCTGTGGCTGCTCTACCTCGGCTACGGCTTCATCGGCGGCATCGGGCTCGGCATCGGCTACATCTCCCCGGTGTCGACCCTCATCAAGTGGTTCCCCGACCGTCCGGGCCTGGCCACCGGCATGGCGATCATGGGCTTCGGCGGCGGCGCGATGATCGCCAGCCCGCTCTCGGCCAAGCTGCTCGGCATCTACGACGACTCGTTCGACACCGCGACCGGCATCGCGACCGGATCGGCCGTCGCCAAGCTGTTCGTGACGTTGGGCGTGGTCTACCTGGTGCTGATGCTGTTCGGGGCCTGGCTCATCCGGGTGCCGGCCGACGGCTGGAAGCCCGCGGGATTCGATCCGTCGACGGTCAGGTCGAAGGCGCTGGTTACGACCGACAACGTCTCGGCCGCCAACGCGATCCGCACGCCGCAGTTCTGGCTGCTGTGGATCGTGCTGTTCTGCAACGTGACGGCGGGCATCGGCATCCTCGAGCAGGCCGCCCCGATGATCCAGGACTTCTTCCGCGAGGGCGAGACGTCGACCGTCGCCGCGGCGTCGGCAGCCGGCTTCGTCGGGCTGCTGTCGCTGTTCAACCTGACGGGACGGTTCGTGTGGTCGTCGACGTCCGACCTCGTCGGTCGCAAGAACATCTACGTCGGCTACCTGGGCCTCGGCATCCTGCTGTACGCGTTCCTGGCCTTCCAGGGCTCGTCCTCGACGATCCTGTTCGCGCTCGTCGCCGGTGTCATCATCAGCTTCTACGGTGGCGGGTTCGCCACGGCACCGGCCTACCTGCGCGACCTGTTCGGCACCTACCAGGTCGGCGCGATCCATGGACGTCTGCTGACTGCGTGGGCCGCGGCCGGCGTCGCAGGCCCACTGATCATCAACGGGTTCCTCGACGCTCGCGGCGAGCCGGGACAGCTCAACGCCGGCGACTACCGTCCGGCGCTGCTGACCATGGTGGGCATCCTCGCGGTCGGCTTCGTGGCCAACCTGGCCATCCGGCCCGTCGCCGCGAAGTTCCACGAGGAGAAGAAGCCCGTGACCGACGCCCAGACCTCCGGCGCCGCCGAGACACGCCACGACGTGGCGATCGACAAGGCCGGGCCGCTGCTGGTCGTCGCGTGGGTCGTGGTGCTGGTGCCGCTCGCCTACGGCATCTACGAGACCGTCGTGAAGGCTGCTGACCTGTTCTGACCGGCCGCGCCCCGCCCTGGCCCGCTCGTGGGCTGGGCGCCGCCGGCTGAACCTCAGATCAGGGCGGTCGTCGCGGGGTCGGGCTCGCCGTCGAAGTGACGTGCGAGCAGCAGCTCGAACGCCGACGTGCCGGGCGCGGCGGCGCTGAACAGCGTCAGCGACGAGTGCAGCTTCTGGGTGTCGAGCGAGCCCAGCACGCCGTTCATCGACACCTCGCCGAGGTCGAACAACGCGCGGCAGCACTCCTCGTAGCGCGAGCCCAGCACGGGGTGCGCCCAGTAGGCCGACGCCTCGTCGATGCCCGAGAGGGCGTAGCGCACCGACATGTCGCTGCTCCCCAGACCGGCCACCTGCGGGAAGACGAACCACATCCAGTGGCTCGTCTTGCGCCCGGCCGTCAGCTCGGCGAGGGCGCGCTCGTACGTCCCGCCGCCCTGCGCCTCGACGAACCGCTCGAGGTCGTGGGCACCGCTCACGACAGGTGGACGGGTTGCGGGTGCTCCTTGTGCCCGTCGTCCGATCCCGTGGCGTCCTGGCCGGCCTCCGCCCCGTCAGGCTGCTGGGTGTCGTACGACCCGTGTCGCGTGCGGCGGGTGTCGGCCGGGGCCATCGTGATGATGACGGCCTTCGACGTCGGCGTGTTGCTGCCGTCGGCGGTCGAGTCGAGCGGCACCAAGGGATTGGTCTCGGGGTAGTACGCCGCCGCCGTCCCGCGGGGCGTGTCGTACGAGACGATGCGGAAGTCGGGTGCCATGCGGACGATGTCGTCGTCGTCCCACCGAGCCGTCAGGTCGACCAGGTCGCCGTCCGAGAACCCGAGGTGCGCGATGTCGTCGGGGTGGACGAACACCACCCGGCGGCCGCCCTCGATGCCGCGGTAGCGGTCGCTCAGGCCGTAGATCGTGGTGTTGTACTGGTCGTGGCTGCGCAGGGTCTGCAGCAGGAGGTGGCCCTCCGGCACCTCGAGGACGTCGATCGGCGACGCGACGAACTCCGCCAGCCCCGACTTCGTCTGGAACGTGCGGGTGTCGCGCGGCGGGTGCGGCAGCACGAAGCCGCCGGGACGATCGACCTTGGCGGTGTACTCCTCGCAGCC
>JBEVGQ010000062.1:0-4408 GCA_040511655.1 Aeromicrobium sp.
GCCACGGCCTGCGGGAACTTCGCGTCGGCGACGATCTCGCGGGCCTTCGCCTCGTCGACACCCGTGCCCGGGTTGATCGGGATCTGGCGCACGGCCTCGGGGTTGGTCTTGGCGACCTCCTCGATCTCCACACCACCCTCGACGCTGGCGATGCAGAGGTAGCTGCGGTTGGAGCGGTCGAGCAGGAAGGAGAAGTAGTACTCCTCGACGGGCGGCGTCGCCGGCGTGACGAGCACGCGGTTGACGGTCAGGCCCTTGATCTCCATGCCGAGGATGTTGGACGCGTGCTCGAAGGCCTCGTCGGGCGTCTTCGCGAGCTTCACGCCGCCGGCCTTGCCGCGGCCGCCGGCCTTGACCTGCGCCTTGATGACGGTCACGCCGCCGATCTGCTCGGCGGCGGCCTTGGCCTCTTCGGCGGTCTGCACGACGACGCCGAGCGTCGTCGCGACGCCATGCTTGGCGAAGAGCTCCTTCGCCTGGTATTCCATCAGATCCACGGTGGTGTCCGTCCTTGGGTTGGAGTTCTGCCCTGGTCGGGTCCGGCAGGAGGCCGCCACGAACAGGCCGTTGCGACTGTATCCGTTAACGCGCTGTTAAGTCGCGTCGGATACGTCACACCACGGCTCGACGACGATGTCGTCGGCACCCAAGGCGTCCAGGGCGTCCCTCACCCTCTGGAGGGCGGACGAATCTGCGTCGACCGCGACGCGAACGGCGTCCTCGGCGACGGCCGCGGCCGCCAGCTGCTCGGGTGACTGGCTCCCGCCCACGAACACGATCTCGTGCCCGGCGTCGCGCAGTCGGCGGGCCAGCGTCCGCGCACCGGCATCGTCTCCGGTGGAGCCCACCACGATCCGTTCGGCCGCCATGGGGCGATCGTGCCACAGGTGAGTGCTGTCACACGGCGGCGCGATCCGCCACGGGACGGACGTCCCGACCTCGCGCAGAATTCGGATTCGGTTTCTCTCGAGCGACATCCTCGGCTAGTCTCGTGAGGTCCTGTCGTCGCCTCCTGGAGGTCATCTGCGTGTCTTCGTCTGCGCCTAAACGCCGACTCGACCATCGCTCGCAGACCCCTTCTCGGGCCTCGGGCAAGCGAGTCGCCCAGCGTCGTCGCAGCCGTGTCCGCTCGTTGACCCCCACCCCGGCCATGGCCGGCGCGTTCGCCCTCATCCTGGCCGCCTTCGGCTCGGCCGTGGTCGGCAACGCCACCGACGCCAACTCGCTCAAGGCCGATCGCTACCAGACGGTCAACCAGAGCTACACCAGGGCCGACGAGCCGAGTGCCGACGTCAGCCGCAGCTTCGACCGGGCCGCATTCAGCAAGCAGGCCGAGCAGCAGGCGCAGCAGAAGCTGGCCGCCGACGAAGAGATCAAGGCAGACGTCGGCAAGGAGATCAAGAAGGCCGCGCTCAACCGGTGGGTCCTCCCGGTGACGGGCTACCACCTGACCGCACGGTTCGGACAGCGCAGCGGGCTGTGGTCGACCGTCCACACCGGTCTCGACTTCGCCGGGCCGTCCGGGTCGACCATCGTCGCGGTCACGGGCGGCACCGTCGTCTCGGCCGACTACGAGGGCGCCTACGGCAACCGCACGGTCATCCGTCTCAACGACGGCAGCAACACCGAGATCTGGTACTGCCACCAGAGCCAGTTCGGCGTCAAGGTCGGCGACGTGGTCGGCCCCGGCGACCGCATCGGCTTCACCGGTTCCACCGGCAACGTCACCGGTCCCCACCTCCACCTCGAGGTGCACCCCGGCGGCGGCCCCGCGGTCGACCCGTACACCGAGCTCGTCCAGCACAACGTCAACCCGTAACCCCCGGGGTCCCTCCCCCTCCGGCCCCCTCCGCGAAGTGTGACGCCTACGGCGCCACCTGCCCCACGTGAGGCCGTAGGCGACACCACACGCGAGCCTGTGTCCACAGGTGGTCCTGTCGTCTCTGGATGCGCCGGCCATCCCAAGCGACGATGCCAGGCATGGCTCGACCTCCCCTGGTCCCCGACGTCCTGCGGGATCGGGTCTTCACAACCTCCGAAGCGGCCGAAGCAGGGCTCACCTCGTCGATGCTGCGCGGCAGTCACGTCGTGCAGGTGCACCGCGGTGTCTGGCGGCTGGCCTCGACCGAGCTGACGTTCGATCTGCATGTGCGCGCCGGAGCGCTCGCGCTGCCGTCGCACGCAGCCCTCAGCCATGTGTCCGCACTGAGGTGGATGGGGATCCCCGTCGGTCGTGATCTCCCGATCCACTTCTCCGTGAACGGGCCGACGCAGACTCGCTCCGACATCGTGCTGCACCGACGCCAGGGACGGATCTCCACTCGGGACGTCCGAGGCGTCGCCACCCTCGGATCCGACCGATCGTTCGTCGACAGCGCAACCCTGCTCGGTCTTCGCGACCTGGTGTGCGCCGGCGATGCCCTGGTCCGTCGCGAACTCACGTCTACCGAAGCGCTGATCGACTACACGGTCGCATCGCACCTCGATGGCGTGGTCCGCGCGCGAGAGGCCGCGATGCTCGTCCGCGATCTCGTCCTGAGCCAGTGGCGCGTCATCGTCGAGCACGATGGTTGGCACCACGAGCGCGACGCGGCGCAACGGCAGAAGGACCACCTTCGCAGGGAACGCATCGAGGCCGCCGGCCGGACCTGGCGCCGCATCGCCCGCAATCTGTGACGCCTACGGCGTCATCCACGCCAGGTGACGCCGTAGGCGTCACCATTCCCGGGGAGGGGCGTGGGGAGGGTTAGAGCTTTTCGACGGGGGCGTAGCGCAGCAGGAGGCGCTTGACACCCTGCGAGCCGAAGTCGACCGAGGCGACCGACTTCTCGGCCTGGCCCTCGACCGCCACCACGGTGCCCATGCCGAAGCTGTCGTGCACGACCCGGTCGCCCGCCTCGAGCGAGACGACCGCGCGGTCGGCCTTCTTGGAGCGCGCCGCGACGTTGGACGTGCGGAACGACGCCTGGGCCGTGGCCGACGGCTGGCTGGGCGTCCACTGCGTGGGAGGCGATGCCAGCCGGCGCCAGTCGACGAGGGACTCCGGCAGCTCGTCGAGGAACCGCGACGCCGGGTTGTAGGCCGGGGCTCCCCACGCCGCGCGGGTGGTGGCTCGGGTGACGTAGAGCCGCTTCTCGGCGCGCGTGATGCCGACGTAGGCGAGGCGGCGCTCCTCCTCGAGCTCCTTGACGTCGGCCATCGACCGCATGTGCGGGAAGACGCCGTCTTCGAGGCCCGTGAGGAACACGACGGGAAACTCGAGTCCCTTGGCGGTGTGCAGCGTCATCAGGGTGACGACGCCGTCGCCGTCGTCGGGGATCTGGTCGGCATCGGCGACCAGGGCCACCTGCTCGAGGAAGGCGGCGAGCGACCCGACGCCGAGTGCCGGCTCGTCGGGGATCGCGGCGACGGCCTCGGACGGCGCCTCGTCATCGGACTCGACGTCGTCGTCGACGGTGCTGGCGCCGACGACGAACTCGCGGGCCACCGCCACGAGCTCGGCCAGGTTCTCGACACGGGTCTCGTCCTGCGGGTCGGTGCTCTGCTCGAGCGCGGCCAGGTAGCCGCTGCGGGTCAGCGCTGCCTCGAGCACGGCATCTGCCGCGGCCCCCGTGTCGGCCATCGCCATCAGGTCGGACATCACGGTCGTGAACGAGCGGATCGCGTTCAGCGACCGGGTCGCCAGGTCGCCCGCCTCGTCGGCCCGCATGAGCGCGTCCCAGAAGCTGATGTCGTGCAGCGTGGCGAGGCGCTGGATGGACGCCTCGGCCCGTTCGCCGATGCCGCGCTTGGGCTCGTTGATGATGCGCCGCAACGAGACCGTGTCGCGCGGGTTGACCAGCACGCGGACGTACGCGAGGGCGTCCTTGATCTCCTTGCGCTCGTAGAAGCGCACTCCCCCGACCACCTTGTAGGGCAGGCCGACCCGGATGAAGACCTCTTCGAAGATGCGGCTCTGCGCGTTGGTGCGGTAGAAGATCGCGACGTCCTTGGATGCGATGCCGCCGCTGTCGACCAGCCGGTCGATCTCGTCGGCGATGAACTGCGCCTCGTCGCGCTCGTCGTCGCCGACGTAGCCGACGATCTTCTCGCCGTCGCCCTCGGCCGACCACAGCTGCTTGTCCTTGCGCCCCTCGTTGCGGCTGATGACGGCGTTGGCCGCCGACAGGATCGTCTGGGTCGAGCGGTAGTTCTGCTCGAGCAGGATCGTCGCGGCGTTCGGGAAGTCGTCCTCGAACTCGAGGATGTTGCGGATGTTGGCGCCGCGGAACGCGTAGATCGACTGGTCGGAGTCGCCGACGACCAGCAGGTCGGAGTCGGCGTCGGTGAGCTCCTTGATGAGCTGGTACTGCGCGTGGTTGGTGTCTTGGTACTCGTCGACCAGGATGTGGCGGAACCGGCGGCGGTA
>JBEVGQ010000063.1:0-2829 GCA_040511655.1 Aeromicrobium sp.
GGCCGTCGCCGCCGCACGGGCGGCCGCGATGCCGACGACCGGCTTGAGGAACTCGTAGTCGACGCGGATCCGCGCCACGGCGTCCTCGGCGACGTAGCGGTCGACGGCGACGACGAAGGCGATCGCCTCGCCGACGTAGTTGACCTCGTCCTTGGCCAGCGCGTACTGCGTGCGGCCGTGGGTGAGCGTCGGGTGCGGGATGAGCAGCGGCAGCGGCTCGGCCATCGGACCGGTGAGGTCGTCCCACGTCCACACGGCGATGACGCCCTCGAGGTCGAGCACGTCGGAGACGTCGATGTCGACGATGCGCGCGTGGGCGTGCGGCGAGCGCAGCACCGCGGAGTGCAGCAGGCGCGGGTCGTCGGTGAGGAGGTCGTCGACGTAGCGGCCCTGGCCGCGCAGGAAGCGCTGGTCCTCCACCCGCGCCACCTTGGCGCCGAACATCTTCGTGGTCATGCCTCACCCCGCTCGCGCTCGGCCGTGATCTCGCTGGCGCGGAGCACCGACTTCACGATGTTCTGGTAGCCGGTGCAGCGGCAGAGGTTGCCGGCGATCATCTCGCGGGCCTCGTCCTCGGTCGGGTCGGGCGTCTCACGCAGGCCGGCCGTGATGGTGGTGAGGAAGCCCGGCGTGCAGAAGCCGCACTGCAGGCCGTGGCAGTCGGAGAACGCCTGCTGCACCGGGCTCAACCGACCCTGGGCGGACCCGTCGTCCTCGGTCAGCCCCTCGACCGTGGTGATCTCGGCGTCGACGGCGGAGACGGTGAGCATCAGGCACGAGCGCATCGGCGTGCCGTCGACCAGCACGGTGCACGCGCCGCACACGCCGTGCTCGCAGCCGACGTGCGTGCCAGTCAGTCCGCAGTCGTGGCGCAGCGCGTCGGACAGCAGGCGCCGGGCGGGCACCCGCACCTCGTGGACGGAGCCGTTGACGTGCAGGCGTACGTCGTGGAGCTGTTCGGTGGTCACGGGTGGATCGCCTCTCCTGCCCGCGAACGGGCGTGGTCGGTCGCGGCCGCCAGGACGCGCGGCGCCAGCACCTTCACGAGGTGGGTCCGGTAGGCGGCGGTGGCATGGATGTCCTCGGCAGGGTCGAGCTCGGTCAGGGCCGCGTCGGCGGGGTCGCCCGCCGGGTCCTGGACCGCGTCGGTGACGTCGACGACGACGGGGACGTCGCTCACCGACACGAAGCCCACCCGGGCGCGGGTGACGGCCTCGCCGTCCGTCTCGACGTGCGCGGCGACGCCGACGAGGGCGTAGTCGCCGTGGCGCCGGGTGATCTCCTGGAAGGCGACGCCGGCACCGGGCGCGAGGCCCGGGAAGAACGCCTCGACCGCGATCTCGTCGTGGGCGAGGGTCGACTCGAGCGGGCCGGCGAACAGCTCCGCTGCCGGGATCGTACGACGACCGCGCACCGACGCGACGTCGACCGATCCCTCCAGCAGCCGCAGCACCATCGGCATCTCTGCCGCGGCGTCGGCGTGCACGATCGAGCCGACGGTGGTGCCGCGGTTGCGGATCGTCGGGTGGGCGACGTGGCTCAGCGCCATGCCCAGCAGGGGCTGGGCCTGCGCGGCCTCGGCCGAGGCGAGCACCTCGGCGTGGCGGGCCAGGGCCCCCACCCTGACCCCGTCCTCGGCCACGCGGACGTGGCCGAGGTCGGGCAGGGCGTTGATGTCGACGAGCATCGAGGGGGCGGCCAGCCGCATGTTGAGCAGCGGGACGAGCGACTGACCGCCGGCCAGCACCTTCGCCCCCTGCTCCCCCGCGAGCGCCGCGAGGGCTTCCTCGAGGGTGGACGGTCGCAGGAAGGCGAAGGGTGCGGGCTTCATAGCTTGTGCGTGCCTCCGGAGGCTGCGTCGTCGACGCCCTCGTCGTAGTCGGGGTGGCTGAGGTTGCGGGTGACGGCGCCGGAGCCGTCGCTGCCGCGGCCCTTGACCATGTGGAAGAAGACGATGACCAGGATCGTGCCGAGGGCGATGCCACCGAGCTCGAAGTCGTCGCCGAAGGTGAGCGTCACGCCGCCGATGCCGGCGATGATGCCCGCCGAGAGGCCGACCATGTTGACGGGGTTGCCGAAGTCGATGTTGTTCTCGACCCAGATCTTCGCCCCCACCAGGCCGATCATCCCGTACAGGACAACCGTGATGCCGCCCAGGACGCCGCCGGGCGTCGCGTTGACGACCGCGCCGAACTTCGGGCAGAGGCCGAGCAGGATGGCGACCAGCGCAGCGACGTAGTAGGCGGCCGAGGAGTAGACCCGGGTCGCGCCCATGACGCCGATGTTCTCGGCGTACGTCGTGGTCGGGGAGCCACCGAACGCGCTGGAGATGGCGGTCGCGATGCCGTCGGCACCGATCGCACGGCCCATGTAGGGGTCGAGGTCCTCGCCGGTCATCTCGGCGACGGCCTTGACGTGGCCGGTGTTCTCCGCGACGAGCGCGATGACGCCGGGCAGGACGAGCAGGATCGCGGTGAGCGAGAACGACGGGCCGTGGACGACCGAGACGCCGTCGGCGAGGGTGCCGCTCGGCAGGCCGATCCAGTTGGCGGCCTCGACGCCGGCCCACGAGACGCGGTCGTGCTCGGTCGCCTCGGTGGCGCCGCCGAGGACGGAGGTGATGGGACCGAGGACGAGGTCGGCGAGCCAGGACAGCACGTAGCCGAAGATCAGGGCGAGGAGGACCGCGATGCGCGACCAGAAACCGGGGAGCACCACGGCCGCGAAGACCATGAAGGCCGCCGTCAGCAGGGCGATCCACTGGTCCTGGGGCCAGTAGATCCCGGCGACGACGGGAGCGAGGTTGAAGCCGATCAGCATGACGACCGC
>JBEVGQ010000064.1:0-5683 GCA_040511655.1 Aeromicrobium sp.
GCGCAGGTCAAGTTCACGCCGATGGAGCTGCGCGAGCTGTCGCACTCCCCCAACGTCGACGTCATCGTCCACCCCGAGGGCTTCGAGCTCGACGAGGGCTCGATGGACTCGATCCGCGCCTCCAAGAGCGTCAAGCTGGTCGTCGACGTGCTGCAGAACTACCTGGCCAAGGAGCCCACGGGCGCCGACCACCGCATCCACATCCACTTCTGCCAGAGCCCCGTCGAGGTGCTCGGCGAGGACGGACAGGTCGTGGGCCTGCGCACCGAGGTCACCGAGCTCGACGGCACGGGCAACGTCCGCGGCACCGGCGAGTTCGTCGACTGGCCCGTGCAGGCCGTCTACCGCGCCGTCGGCTACCGGTCCGACAACCTGGCGGGCATCCCGTTCGACAACACCTCCGCGACCGTCCCCAACGACGGCGGCCGCGTCATGGACATCGACGGCGAGCCGCTGCCCGGCGCCTACGTCACCGGCTGGATCAAGCGGGGACCCGTCGGCCTGATCGGCCACACCAAGTCCGACGCCGCCGAGACCGTCCGCCTGCTGCTCGAGGACGTCGACCAGCTCACCGCCCCGGCGAACCCCGCCCGCGAGGACGTCGACGCCTACCTCGAGGGCCGCGGCATCGAGTTCACGACGTGGGAGGGCTGGGAGAAGCTCGACCAGCACGAGATCGACCTCGGCGAGGCCGCCGGACGCACCCGCATCAAGGTCGTCCCCCGCGACGAGATGGTCCGCATCTCCCGCAGCTGATCGACGCAAGAATCGGGGTTTGCCCCGCCCGGGCGGGACGAAGGAATCGGGTTCTATCAGCACCGTTGCTGACAGAACCCGATCTTCTCGTCGCTCGGGTCAGTCGCGGCCGCGGAGGCTGCACATGAGGTCGTGCATCTCATCGTCCTCGGGTGCTGCGAGCGGCAGGGCGCTCAGGTCGGGACGGGCGCGGAGTCCGTCGACGAACAGTGCGAGGTAGCGGCGCCACAGGTCGGGCTGGGCCGGGGTGGTCATCGAGCTGATGACCATCAGGTTCATCGCGATGTCGGTGGTCGACACGTCGCCGCGCAGCACCCCGTCACCTTGCGCCCGCACGACCAGCCCCTCGATGGCGGGGCGAAGTCGTTCGCGGCCCATCGCCCGGTGCTCCTCCTCGGAGATCGAGCGCACCAGGACCTCCTTCAGCCCCCGGTCGGCCACCTGCCGCTCGATCGCCCGCTCGAGGAACCAGACCAGCCCGTCCCATGAGTCCGGACGGCCCGCGGCCTGCTCGGCGAGGTCGATCACCTCGGCGATCCGCGACTCGAACAGAGCCTGGATGAGCCCCGCCCGCTCGGGGAACCGTCGGTAGACCGTGCCGACACCGATGCCGGCGCGGCGCGCGATCTCGTCGTATCCGGCCGCGAGGCCTTGCTCGGCGAAGACCTGGGCCGCGGTGCACAGGATCAGCTCGCGGTTGCGAGCGGCGTCGGCGCGCAGGGGGCGGCCGATCTCGCAGGCATCCGCATCGATCGACATGACGCCACGGTACAGGAACGGAGAGCATTTTCCGTTTTGTGCGACACATCACAGCCGATCCGGAGCCAGCTCTCCAGTTGTGGGTCTATGGTGAAACGGAGCACTTTCTCCACTTCTCCGTCGACCGGGAGGATCCGGACGTGACCACGTACAGCGGACGCCTGACGCGTCCGTCCACCTCCGTCGCCTCCTCCGCGCCTGGCCTCCGCGAGGTGGCCACCCTGACGGTCCTGTGGTTCACGTACGCCTTCAGCCGAGTCGCGGCCAGCGACGACCTGGCCGCTGCCCGTCACCGCGCCGGCGACGTCCTGTCCGTCGAGCGGTTCCTGCACATCGACATCGAGTCGTGGCTGAACCACGCCGTGACCCCGATATCGCAGATCGCCGTGCCGATGTCGTTCTGGTACGCGTCACTGCACTACCTCGTGACACCGGCGGTGCTGGTCTTCCTGTTCGTGCGTCACCGGGCCGAGTACCCCCGCGCCCGCAACGCGATCGTGATCGGCTCGGCCATCGGCCTGGCCTGCTACGTGCTGTGGCCGGCCGCCCCACCACGTCTGATGCCCGGCGGCGCCTACCTCGACACGCTCGTCACCACGTCGGACATCGGCTGGTGGAGCGGGCAGACCTCCCTCCCCGGAGGGCTCGGACACATGGCCAACGAGCTCGCTGCGATGCCGTCGCTGCACGTCGGCTGGACCGTGTGGGTCGCGTGGGCCCTGTGGCGTCACGTCGGCATGGTGGGCCGGACGCTCAGCGTGCTCTACGTGCTCGGCACCACGGCCGTCGTCATCGGCACGGGCAACCACTGGGTGCTGGACGCCGTGGCGGGCGCCGTCGTGGTCGCGATCGGCATCGCGGCCTCCAGGCGGATCGAAGCCCGAGCACGGCCGACGTCGTGACGCGCCTGTTGCTCGCGTTCGTCTTCGCCCTCGCCGAGTCGGGTCTCGGTCTCGGCGCCGTGGTACCCGGCGAGGTGGCGATCTCGGGCCTGGCGGCGAGCGTCGACGGGCTCGTCCCGACCCTCGCCCTCGGCGTCGCGGTGATGCTCGGTGCCGTCGCGGGCGATCACATCGGGCTCACGATCGGCCGCGTCGGCGGCGGCCGCCTGCGCGAGTCACGGCTCATCGCCCGCGCTGGGGTCGAGCGATGGGACCGCGCCGCCGACCTCATGCAGCGCCACGGCTTCTGGGCCGTCCTCGCCAGTCGGATGCTCCCGTTCGTGCGCACCGTGATGCCGGTCGTCGCCGGGGCCGCCGGGCTGCGCTACCGATCGTTCCTGGCCGCGTCGGTCATCGGCGGAGCCGCGTGGGCGGCCGTGTGGGTCGGTGCGGGTGCCGGCATCGGCGCCAGCGGCGTCCTCGGGCATCCCTGGCTGCTGGGCGGCGTGGCACTCGCCGTCGTGCTGGCCGTTGCCGCCCGTGCGATCGTCCGCCGTCACCGACCTCGGAGCGCACGCTCCACGGCAGCGGCCACCCGGTCGGGCGCCGAGCCCGTGCGCACGACGACGACGGTCGTCTCGCTGGTGTCGTGCGGCCCGGGCTCGAGCACGACCGACATCGCGTGAGCGAAGGCCTGCTCCGGGTCGTCGACCTCACCACGTAGCCAACGCCGCAGCACGTGGTTGTGGGCCGTCACGATCGCGGACGCCAACAGCTCCGCACGCAGCACGGCATCAGGGTCTCCCGGCGCCCAGCTGGACAAGGCCCGCGCGAACAGGCTCTGGTACTGGCGGATGCTGGCGATCTCGCGCGTCTTCAGAACCGGCACCGACGAGATGAGTCGGTAGCGGATGCGGGCCCGGTCGCCCTCGCCGATGTAGTAGCGCAGCACCAGGCGCGCCGCCTCGGCGACGGCGGAGTCGCGCGAGTCGGCGTCGCCCGCGTCGAGCCGCGCGGCGATGCGGGCCAGCAGCTCGTCGTGCTCGGGGAAGATCACGGCTTCCTTCGACCCGAAGTACCGAAAGAACGTCGTGCGTCCGACACCGGCTGCCCGCGCGATGTCGTCGACCGTCGTCTCGTCGAAGCCCCTCACGTCGAACAGGTCGAAGGCGGCAGCCACGAGCCGGTCGCGCGCGGACGCCGGGGCGGGGGACATGCGCCGAGGCTACTTGCTGGTATCGAGTGTGGCTAGTACGGTACTGAGTACCAATCCTTTTACGTCCAAGTAGATCAGCGACGTCCTAGCCATAGTGACGTCGGCACGGAGGCATCTGATGAGCGGTATCCAGCAGGTCGGAGTCATCGGCGGAGGGCTGATGGGCTCGGGCATCATCGAGGTCGCGGCCCGAGCGGGCCTCGACGTCATCGGCATCGAGATCAACGACGCCGCCGCCCAGGCCGCCTCGCAGCGGGTCGAGGGATCACTGCGCAAGGCCGAGGCGCGCGGCAAGATCGAGGCCGCCGAGGTCGACGCGGTGCTCGGTCGCATCCGCTTCGAGACCGACCTGCAGACCCTGTCCGACCGCGACCTGGTCGTCGAGGCCGCCAGCGAGGACGAGCAGATCAAGCTCGAGCTGTTCCGCACGCTCGGCCAGGTGCTGGTCAAGGACGACGCGATCCTGGCGTCCAACACCTCGTCCATCCCGATCGTCAAGCTCGGCGCCGTCTCCGGCCGCGCCGGCCACGTCATGGGCGTGCACTTCTTCAACCCCGCCCCGGTGATGCAGCTCGTCGAGCTCATCCCCTCGCTGACGACGTCCACCGAGACGCTCGACCGCATGCGCGGCTGGGTCACCGACACCCTGGGCAAGAAGCCCATCGACGCCACCGACCGCGCTGGCTTCGTCGTCAACAGCCTGCTCGTGCCCTACCTGCTCAGCGCGATCCGCATGTACGAGGCCGGCTACGCCTCGGCGGCCGACATCGACCGCGGCATGGTGCTGGGGTGCGGCCACCCGATGGGCCCGCTGGCCCTCTCCGACCTCATCGGCCTCGACACGATCAAGGCGATCGGCAAGTCGATGTACGACGAGTTCAAGGAGCCCCTCTACTCGCCCCCGCCGCTGCTCGACCGGATGGTCGACGCCGGCCTGCTGGGCAAGAAGTCCGGCCAGGGCTTCTACGGCTACGAAGGCTGACCCCATGACGAACGGAACCCCGATGACCGAATCAGCTGACATGTTCGTGCTCTCGGAGGAGCACCAGGCCATCCGCGAGGCCGTCCGCGCAGTCGCCGAGAACAAGATCGCGCCGTATGCGGCCGACGTGGACGCACAGGCGCGGTTCCCGCAGGAGGCCGCCGAGGCCCTGCTGGCGTCCGACTTCCACGCCCCGCACGTGCCCGAGCAGTACGGCGGAGCCGGCGCCGACGCGCTCGCGACCGTCCTGGTGATCGAGGAGGTCGCCCGGGTCGACGTCTCTGCATCGTTGATCCCGGCCGTCAACAAGCTCGGCTCGCTCCCCGTCCAGATCGGCGGCAACGAGGAGATCAAGGCCACGTACCTCGGCAAGCTCGCCCGCGGCGAGGGCGGGTTCTCGTACTGCCTGTCCGAGCCCGATGCCGGCTCCGACGCCGCCAACCAGAAGACCCGCGCGGTGCGCGACGGTGACGACTGGGTGCTCAACGGCGTCAAGCGCTGGATCACCAACGCGGGCGTCTCGGAGTACTACACCGTCCTCGCGCAGACCGATCCCGAGAAGCGCTCGAAGGGCATCACGGCCTTCGTCGTCGAGAAGTCGGACGAGGGTGTGTCGTTCGGGGCCCCCGAGAAGAAGCTCGGCATCAAGGGCTCGCCGACGCGCGAGGTCTACCTCGACAACGTCCGCATCCCGGGCGACCGCATCATCGGCGAGGTCGGCGAGGGCTTCTCGATCGCGATGAAGACGCTCGACCACACGCGCGTCACGATCGCCGCCCAGGCCGTCGGCGTCGCGCAGGGTGCGCTCGACTACGCGCTCGGCTACATCCAGGAGCGCAAGCAGTTCGGTCACCCGATCAGCGACTTCCAGGGCCTGCAGTTCATGGTCGCCGACATGGGCATGAAGATCGAGGCCGCTCGCCAGCTGACGTACGCCGCGGCCGGACGCTCCGAGCGCGGCGACAAGGACCTCACGTTCTTCGGCGCCGCGGCCAAGGCGTTCGCGTCCGACACCGCGATGCAGGTGACCACCGACGCCGTCCAGCTGCTCGGCGGCTACGGGTTCACGTCCGACTACCCGCTCGAGCG
>JBEVGQ010000065.1:0-15259 GCA_040511655.1 Aeromicrobium sp.
TGCTCAACGGCCTGGTCTCGGTGGTGGGGGTGCTGGGCGGCTACTTCTTCAACGTCATCGTGCAGGGCGGCACGCCGGGCGCCTACCTGGCCAGCTTCACGGCCCTCGCGCAGATCCAGGACCTGTACGTCGGCGAGCTCAAGGCCGTGATCTTCGGCTTCATCGCCGGCGTTGTGGCGTGCCACCGCGGGCTCAACACGGCCCCCGGCCCGAAGGGCGTCGGCGACTCGGTCAACCAGTCGGTCGTCGTGACGTTCCTGATGCTGTTCTTCGTCAACTTCGTGATCACCACGCTGTACCTCCAGCTGGTTCCGGGCAAGGGAGCCTGACATGACCGACATCGCACCCCGCGACCCTCACTGGTACGACAAGCCCATCGACTCGCTGGCCGGCATGGGCGAGGACATCCGCTTCCACGGACGCGTGCTGGCCTGGATCCCCGCGACGCTGCGGCGGTACCCCAAGGACGTCATGCGCCTGCTCTCGGAGGTCAGCTTCGGCTCCGGCGCGCTGGCCGTCATCGGCGGCACGATCGGCGTCATGCTGGGCATGACGCTGTTCGTCGGCAGCGTCGTCGGCATGCAGGGCTACGCCGCGCTCGACCAGATCGGCACCGCGACGCTCAACGGCTTCATCTCGGCGTACTTCAACACCCGCGAGATCGCGCCCCTCGTGGCGGCCCTCGCGCTGTCGGCCACGGTCGGGTCGGGATTCACCGCCCAGCTCGGCGCGATGCGCATCAACGAGGAGGTCGACGCGCTCACCGTCATGGCCGTGCCGAGCGTCCCGTACCTCGTGACGACCCGCGTCATCGCCGGGTTCATCGCGATCATCCCGCTGTACGTCATCGGCCTGCTGACGTCGTACGCCGGCGCGCGTTTCGTGACGATCTTCCTGTACGGCCAGTCGCCGGGCACGTACGACCACTACTTCAACCTGTTCCTGCCGCCGATCGACATCCTGCTGTCGTTCATCAAGGTGCTGATCTTCTCGGTGCTGATCATCCTGATCCACTGCCGTCTGGGCTTCAAGGCGTCCGGTGGCCCCGCCGGCGTGGGCATCGCGGTGGGCACGGCCGTCCGGCGCAGCATCGTCACGGTCGCGGTTCTCGACCTGCTGCTTTCGATGGCGCTGTGGGGCACCACGACGACCGTGAGGATCGCCGGATGAAGGGACGACTCGTCGATGCCGTCCTCGGCGTGGGCTACTTGGCGCTCGCTGCCGGTCTCGTCCTCGTGGCGCTGCTGACCTACAACCGCACCTTCGTGTCGAGCACCGACGTCGACCTGCGCACCGGCCCGGTCGGCAACGCGCTGCAGAAGGGATCGGACGTCAAGCTCAACGGCGTACCCGTCGGCACGGTGGCCAAGGTCTCGGCCGACGGAGAGGGCGCGGTGATCAAGCTGGCGCTCGACCCCGAGACGTCCAAGAAGCTGCCTCGCGACACCACGGCCCGGCTCCTGCCCAAGACGCTGTTCGGCGAGCGGTACGTCTCGCTGGTCACCCCGGCCTCGGCGCCCGAGACGGGGCTGTCGTCCGGCGACACCATCAAGCAGGACACCAGCGACGAGTCCGTCGAGCTCGAGCAGGTCTTCGACCAGCTGCTGCCCGTCCTCAACTCGATCCAGCCCGAGAAGCTGTCGGCCACGCTGGGCGAGCTGTCGACGACGCTGCGCGGCCGGGGCGAGCAGATCGGCGACACCCTCACGACCTTCGGCGACTACCTCGAGAAGCTCAACCCGCTCGTGCCGCAGATGACCGACGATCTCGCTGCGCTCGGCCGGGTGGCGGACGTCTACAGCGCCGCAGCGCCCGATCTGCTCGACGCCCTCGACACGCTGACCACGACCTCGCGCACGCTGGTCGACCAGCAGACCACCCTCAAGGACGTCTACGCCACGGTCATCGACTCGGCCGACGCCACCCGCGGCTTCGTCGGCGACAACCAGCAGACGATCGAGGTGCTGGCCGACGAGAGCCGGGCCGCGCTCGAGGCGGTCAAGCCGTACGCCAAGCAGTTTCCGTGCCTGTTCAAGTCGGCTCGCGAATTCATCCCGGCGATGGACAAGGTGCTCGGCAAGGGCACCGACGAGCCGGGCCTGCACGTGCGGCTCAACGTCGTGGCGAGCCGCGGCAAGTACCTGGCCGGCAAGGACGCCGTGAAGTTCGCGTCGGGCAAGAGCGCACGCTGCCCGTACGTCACGGGCGGCGTCGGCACCACGCCGGTCAAGAACGCCGCAGCCGGTGCCGCGAGCGACGAGCCCGAGACGATCGCGCCGCCGCGCACCGCCTTGCCCGAGCGCATCGGCTCCGGTGCCGGGCTCGGCCAGGCCAACTCGCCGGCCGAGAACCAGCTCGTGGCCGAGATCGTCGCCCCGTCGCAGGGCATCGCCCCCGACGACTACCCCTCATGGAGCAGCCTGCTGCTCGGACCGTCGCTCCGCGGCACTCAGGTGGTGCTGAAATGACCAAGCTGCTGATCAAGAGCATCACGTTCATCGTGGTGACGGTGCTGGCCACCGTGGCGCTCGCGGCCACGATCCGCAACGACACGGGCGGCTCCACGCGCCAGTTCCACGCCGTCTTCACCGACGCCACGAGTCTCAACAAGGGCGACGACGTGCGCATGTCGGGCGTCAAGGTCGGCACGGTCACCGACGTCGCCGTCACCAAGAAGCGGCTGGCCCGGGTCACGTTCACGGCCTCGCGCGACGCGCCGCTGGTCGACGGGACGATCGCCGAGCTGCGTTTCCGCAACCTGATCGGCCAGCGCTACATCTCGCTGGAGCCGCCGACGGGTTCGGCCCCGGCGCTGCGTCCGGGCTACACCTTCGACACTGATCACACCAAGCCCGCGCTCGACCTGACGATGCTGTTCAACGGGTTCCAGCCGCTGCTCCAGGTGCTGTCGCCCGAGGACGTCAACAACCTGAGCGGTCAGATCGTGGCGGTCTTCCAGGGCGAGGACGCGACGGTCGACGGTCTGTTGTCGAGCACTGCCAGCCTGACGTCGACCCTCGCCGCCAAGGACGAGGTCATCGGCAAGCTCATCACGAGCCTCAGCTCGGTGCTGCAGGTCGTCAACGACCGGTCGAGCCAGCTCGACACGACGATCGTGACGCTGCAGCAGCTGGTCAGCGGCCTCGCGGCCGACCGCAAGACGATCGGCAGCACCCTCGACGGCCTGGGCGACCTGACGACGTCCGTCGCTGACCTGCTCGAGGACGGACGCGAGCCGCTCAAGGGCTCGATCACGGCGCTCGACCAGCTCGCCGGCAACCTGTCGAAGGCCGAGCCACAGCTCGACTCCTTCTTCCAGCAGCTGCCCACCAAGCTCGACCGCATCGGCCGCACGGGGTCGTACGGATCGTGGCTCAACTTCTACGCCTGCTCGATCGAGGGCAAGATCCCCCGACCCGAGGGCTACTTCGGAGACCTGGGCGCCAAGCCCGTCGCGGAGAGGTGCCGCTGATGACCAAGACATTCCCCACTGCCTTCGCCGAGCGCAACAAGATCGCGATCGCGCTGATCGGCATGACCGTCATGGCCCTGCTGTGCCTGCTGACGTTCAACGCCGCCTCGCTGCCGATCATCGGTGGCGGCAAGGTCTACTCGGCGCAGTTCGCCGAGGCCGGCGGGCTCAAGGAGGGCAACGAGGTGCGCGTCGCCGGCGTCAAGGTCGGCAAGGTCACCGACATCTCGCTGGACGGCGCCGTCGTCACGGTGAAGTTCCGCGCCAAGGTCGACGAGCTCGGCAACCAGACGACCGCCTCGGTCAAGGTCAAGACGATGCTGGGCCAGAAGTTCCTGGCCGTCGACCCGTTGGGCTCCAAGCAGCTCGACGGCCCGATCCCGCTGGCCCGCACCACGACGCCGTACGACGTCAACGAGGCGTTCTCCGACCTGTCCGACTCGATCGAGACGATCGACACCGATCAGCTCGAGGCCAGCTTCACGGCCCTCAGTGACGCCTTCCGCAACACCCCCGACTCGGTGCGCACGATGGTCACGGGGCTGACCGACCTGTCGCGCACCATCTCGAGCCGCGACGACGAGCTGACGCAGCTGTTCGCCGCGACGAACAAGGTCAGCGGCACGCTCAAGGACCGCAATGCCGAGTTCGCCAAGATCATCACCGACGGCAGCTCGCTGCTCGACGAGCTCGAGCAGCGCCGCGACACGGTCTCCAAGATGCTCGACGGCACGGCGCGTCTCGGCGTCCAGCTGCAGGGGTTGGTCAAGGACAACGAGAAGGCGCTCAAGCCGGCCCTGGCCAAGCTCGACGACGTCTCGCGCATCCTGCAGGACAACCAGGACAACCTCGACGCCGCGCTCAAGCGGCTCGGGCCCTACTACCGGGTGCTCTCGTCGGCGCTCGGCAACGGCAGCTGGGTGGACTCATACGTGTGCGGACTGTTCGGCGACGACAAGCGGCCGCTGCTCGAGAACGACGTCGCCAGGAACTGTGCACCGGCCAAGGGAGGCGGACGATGACCACGACACGCAGGACGCTCGGAGCCGCGGTGGTGGCACTGCTGGTGGTCGCGGCCCTCCTGGCCTGGCGATCGTCCACGGGCGGCGCCACCAAGGTCGACGCGCTGTTCGAGTCGACCGTCGGCCTCTACCCCGGGTCGGAGGTGCAGGTGCTGGGCGTCAAGGTCGGCAAGGTCACCGAGGTGCATCCCGAGGGGCCCGTCGTCCGGGTCTCGATGGAGCTCGACCGCGGTCAGCACGTCGAGGCCGACACGGCCGCCGTGATCGTCGCGCCCACCCTCGTCAGCGACCGCTTCGTGCAGCTGACCAAGCCCGACACCGGCGGGGCCAGGCTCAAGGACGGTGCCGAGATCCCGCGCGACCGCACGGCCGTGCCGGTCGAGATCGACGATCTCTACAAGAGCCTCACCGACGTCTCCACCCAGCTCGGCCCCGACGGTGCCAACCGCAAGGGGGCGCTCTCCGACCTGCTCGACGTCGCAGCGCGCAACCTCGACGGCAACGGCACGGGCATCAACCGCACGATCGACGAGTTCGGTCGCGCCACCGGCACGCTCGCCTCGTCCAGCGACGACCTGTTCGCCACGATCGCGAACTTCAAGGAGTTCAACGACATGCTCGTCGCCAACGACCAGAGCGTCGCCGACGTCAACCGTCAGTTCGCGGCCGTCACCGACTACCTCGCCGACGACCGCGAGGACCTCGCCGACGCGATCACCAACCTCGGCGACGCGCTGGCGATCGTCGACGACTTCATCGCCGACAACCGCACCAACATCAAGACCAGCGTCGACAACCTCCTCGGGCCCACGCAGGTGCTGGTCAAGCAGAAGGACTCGCTCGAGGAGTCGGTGCGCCTGGTGCCGGTCGTGCTGCAGAACTTCCTGCGCTCGTACAACGCGCAGAACAACACGATCGACGGACGCGCCAACCTCAACGAGACCTCGATCTGGGCCGACAGCGGCCTGTCCAAGAAGTCGTCGGCCTCGGCACCGCCCCTGCTGCTGCCCGGCGCGGGGAGTGACCGGTGAGGCGCGTCGCGGCGTACGCCGTCGTGTCGGCCGCGGCGCTCGCGCTCAGCGGGTGCGGGCTGCTGTCCGGAGGCGTCTACGAGACGCCGCTGCCCGGCGGCGCCGACGTCGGCTCCAAGCCGATGCGCATCACCGCCGACTTCGAGGACGTGCTCGACCTGGTGCCCCAGTCGAGCGTCAAGGTCGACAACGTGTCGGTCGGCCGGGTGCAGAAGATCACCCTGAACAAGGACGGCCGCAGCGCGCGCGTCACGCTGGTCGTCAACCGCTCGGCCGACCTTCCGGCCGGCACCACCGCGCGCCTGCAGCAGACGTCCCTGCTGGGCGAGAAGTACGTCGGCCTCGTGCGTCCCGAGACGCCGGTGGCCGGCCCCCGCATCGAGTCCGGCGCCAAGCTCGGCCTGGCCGACACCTCGCAGGCCGCGCAGGTCGAGCAGGTGCTCGGATCGTTGTCGATGGTGCTCAACGGCGGCGGCATCGGCCAGTTCCAGGAGATCTCGCGCGAGCTGCAGAAGATCTCGGCCGGACGCACCGGCGACGTCAAGAAGTCCCTGCGTCAGATCGAGACGTTCGTGTCCGACCTCGACGATCGCAAGGCGTCGATCACCTCGGCGCTCGACGGGCTCGCCCGGTTGTCGACGACGCTCGACGCCGACAAGACCAAGATCGCCTCCGCCCTCGACGGGCTCAGCCCCGGCATGAAGGTGCTGGCCGAGCAGCGCAAGCAGCTGGTGGCGATGCTGCGATCGCTCGACCGCCTGTCGTCGGTCACGGTCGACACGCTCGACACGGCCCAGGACGACATCGTCGCCGACCTCAAGGCCCTCGAGCCGATCCTCCAGCAGCTCGCGAAGTCGGGCCAGGACCTGCCCGAGTCGCTGCAGATCCTCCTGACGTACCCGTTCCCCGACTCGGTGCTGGGGGCCATCAAGGGCGACTACCTCAACGTCTTCCTCGAGACCAACTTCCGTACGCTGCCCAGCGGCTGCGATGCGGTGGGCTGCTCGTGGCCGCAGGTCGAGGACCCGAACTACGTGCCCCTGCCCTCGAGCAGTGCCCGGCAGGGCCGCAAGGCCCCGTCGCCCTCGTTGCTGCCGCCGACGAGCTCGGCGGTCCCCGGCCTGCCGACCCCGACCGTCCCGGTGCCGTCCAAGGCGGCCCCGACGAAGGGCACGCCCTCGACGCCAACGCCCGCGCCGACGACCCCGTCGCCGAGCCAGCCGTCGCCGTCCGCCTCGCCGTCGGCTTCCCCGACGCCGACCCGTGAGGAGCCGGGCTCGACCCCGACCTCCACCCCGACCCCGAAGGACGGTGGTGAGTGATGCTGACGACCGGTATCAAGGCCAAGCTCATGGTGTTCGTGGTGGTGGCGCTGCTCGCGACCGCGTATCTCGGCGCACGCTACGTCGGCATCGACTTCACCCGGTCGAGCTACTCGGTGACCGTCGACCTGCCCGACGCCGCCGGCTCGTTCGAGAACGGCGAGGTCACCTACCGCGGCGTGCCGGTGGGACGCATCGCATCGCTCACCGCGACCCCGCAGGGCGCCGAGGCGGTGCTGCGCATCGACGGCGGAGCGGCCGACATCCCGGCCGACGTGTCGGTCAAGGTCGCCGATCGGTCGGCGATCGGCGAGCAGTACATCGACCTGCGCAGCGACTCGACGGGCGGCCCGAAGCTCGCCGACGGCGACCGGCTGACCGCCGGCGGCGACTCGTCGCCGCCGCCGGTCGAGGACGTCCTGCGCAGCGCCCGCGACTTCGCAGGCTCGGTCGACACCGACTCGCTCAAGACCGTCATCGACGAGTCGTACGACGCGACCCAGGGCGCGGGGCAGAACCTGTCACGGCTCCTCGACACGTCGCAGACATTCATCAAGGCCGCCGACACCAACTTCCTGGTCACGTCGCAGCTGATCCAGAACTCCAGCCGTGTGCTCGCGACGCAGGAGGCCGCTGCCGGCAGCATCCGCGGGTTCAGCCAGGACCTCAAGACCATCGCGTCGACGCTCAAGAGCTCCGACGGTGACCTGCGCGCCCTCATCGAGAGCACGCCGGCCGCGGCGCGGCAGATCGACAAGCTGTTCACGCAGGTCGGTGCGCCGCTGGGGATGCTGATGGGCAACCTCGTCTCGACCGCGCAGATCTTCGGCACCAACTCCGGCGGCGTCGAAGATGCCTTGATCAACATCCCGACCGCGTTCAGCATCGGGTGGGCCGTCAACGGCTCGCAGGGCCTCAACCTCGGCCTGGCGCAGGCCTACTACGACCCTCTGCCGTGCACCAGCGGCTACGGCGGGACGACCGTCCGTCCGGGTCTCGACACGAGCGCGGGCACCCCGTTCAACACGAAGGCCGGCTGCACCGCGCCGAAGTCGACCGGCTCGAACGTCCGCGGGCCGGGCAGCGTGCCGAAGAAGCCAGGATCGACGGCAGCCGTGGGTGACTCGTCCGTGGGTGACAATGGGGCAGCCGGCGCGGCACCGACCAAGGTCGGGGTGGCCGACTCGCTGAGCGATCTCATGGGGGGAGCACGATGACGAGCCAGGTGGAAGCGCCGGTCGAGACGGCCGAGAGCGACGAGCCGCAGGTGCCGTCCGACACGACCCCGACGACGAAGGACGGCGGCCGAGGGCGGTGGCGCCTGGTGCTGCTGCTCGTGGCGGCACTCGTGGCCGCCTCTGGCGCCTTCATGTGGTGGCAGGCCGATCGGGACCCCGACAGGGCCTCCGCGCAGACCCGCGACACCGTGCTGATCGAGGCACGCCAGGCCATCGAGACGATGAACACGCTCGACTACCGCTCGGTCGACAAGGGAGTGAAGGCGTGGTCCCAGGTCACGACGGGAACGTTGCGCGACCAGCTCGCCGGTGTCAGTGCGGACGACCGCACGCTGCTGGCCGAGCAGAAGAAGATCTCCACCGGGCGGGTCGTCGATGCCGCGGTGATCGACGCCGACGCCGACGACGGCACGGCGACCGTGATCGCGGCGGTCGAGGTGACGGTGCGCGACGCTGCGAAGCCCGACAGCGAGCCGACCGTCAAACGCAACCGCTTCTCGGCCGACCTGGTCAAGGTCGGCGGACGCTGGAAGCTGGAGTCGCTGCAGCAGGTGGCGGTGAACCTGTCATGACGACATCGACCCGCACGACGTCACCCAGCACGACCCCCTCGCGCACGTCCGCGCTGCGCCGCGTGGTGCCGCTGGCTCTGGCCGCCGTCCTGTTGGCCGTGGGCTTCGTCGGCTGGTGGATGTGGTTCGACCTGCGCGCCGACGACCCGGCCGACAACGGCGCGATCATCGACAGCAAGGCCACTGCCCAGGTGCAGACGAGCGTCTCGCAGGCGCTCGGGCGGGTCCTGACCTACGACTTCCAGGACCCGGCCACGACCGCAGCCGCAGCCGACGCCGTGCTCGCGGGCAAGGCACGCAAGGAGTACGACACGCTGTTCGCCTCGCTGCAGCAGCGCGCACCCGGGCAGCAGCTGAAGCTCACGGCACAGGTGCAGGCCATCGGGGTCAAGGAGCTGCGCGGCGACAAGGCCACGCTGCTGGTCTTCCTCGACCAGTCGAGCCAGCGAGCCACCGACCAGGAGTCGAGCGTCTCGGCGGCGCAGCTGGCGGTGACGGCCGAGAAGAAGGGCAGCACCTGGAAGATCACGAGCCTGAAGCCGTTGTGAGCGTCACAGCCCTCGCGCGGTGAGTCGGCGGTCGAAGTCGACGATCCGCTGAGTGTCGGCGTAGTAGTCGGCCTGGTGGACGATGCGGCCCCAGCGCGTGCGGCAGACCAGCACGGTCTGGTTGTCGTAGAGATGCTCGCCGTCGAGGTCTGCGGCGTCGTCGAAGCGTGCCACGACCGTCATCGACCATGGCCATCCTCCGCACCAGATCTGCCGGATGTCGCCGTGCAGGCCTGCGTCGACGAATCGGCGGAGGAATGTCTCGATCCGGTCACGGCCCGCGTACGTGCCTGACCACCGGTGGTCGCCCTCGTGGAACTCGAGCACGGCGTCGCTGGCGAACCCGCTGAGGAGTGGGCGGTAGTCGCCGGAGCTCAGCGCCGCGACGTCCCGCCGCAGCTTGATCAGCAGGATGCGCAGCGCCACGGCGCGCAGGACGACCGTGAGGGCGACACCGGCCAGGACTCCGAGCACGAAGGTCATGGCAGCACTCTGCCGCTGTCGGCTGGATCGATCAACGGAGCTGCCGCTCGGGCGGTACCGTGCCGGTGTGCTCCAGAAGGCCGATGCCCGCGATCCCCAGCAGGTCGCGGTCCCGTTCGCGGGCTTCGTGCACGCCCTGGTGGCCGAGGGAGACGTCGTCGAGGCGGGCCAGGCCGTCGCGACGGTCGAGGCGATGAAGATGGAGGCCGCCGTCACTGCGCCCACGTCCGGGACCGTCGTCCGCCTCGCCATCACCGGCCCGCAGAACGCCGAGGGGGGCGATCTCCTGCTCGTCCTGGAGCAGCTGGAGTAGAGACGTCGCTCAGAGATCTCGGAAGGTTCACAGGTTCTCGACACGCCCCTGCAACCCAATCGTGCGAGACTTCGTGGGCACGTACCGGCTGGGCCGATTCGGCTGCCGGACGACGAGTCTGAAGGGGGCCACCGATGACGACAGAGATGAACCCGGCGACCACGCGGTCAGACGAATACGTCAGCCAGTTCACCGACCTGATGCGCACCGTGAAGGACGAGGGACTGCTCGAGCGCCGACATGCCTACTACTGGGCGCAGATCGGGGCGCACGTCGCCGCCTTCTTCGGCATCTGGGTCGCCTTCTTCGTCGTGGGCAACTCGTGGTGGCAGCTCGCGCTCGCCGCGGCCCTGGGCGTCGTCGTGACCCAGTTCGGCTTCCTCGGCCACGACGCGGCACACCGGCAGATGTTCGCGTCGTCGGCATGGAACTCGTGGACCGCGCGCATCCTGGCCGGCGGCTTCGCCGGGCTGAGCTTCGCGTGGTGGCGCGCCAAGCACAACATGCACCACAAGGGCCCCAACCTCGAGGGCTACGACCCCGACATCGGCCCAGGCGCCATCGCGTTCACCCCCGGCATCGTCGCGCAGCGCACGTCGGGCTTTGCGGGCTGGTTCGTCAAGCGGCAGGGGTGGCTGTTCTTCCCGCTGCTGACGCTCGAGGGTCTCAACCTGCACGCCGAGAGCATCCGCGCCGCTCGCGACAAGACGTCCAACCAGCCGTGGCGCCGCACCGAGCTGTGGCTCGTCGTCGGCCGCCTGGCCGTGTACGTCGCGGTGCTGCTGGCGTTCCTGCCGATCGGCAAGGCGGCCGCATTCTTCGCTGTGCAGATGGCGGTGTTCGGCTTCTGCCTGGGCGCCTCGTTCGCGCCGGCCCACAAGGGCATGCCGATCATCCCGCCCGAGATGAAGCTCGACTTCCTGCGCCGCCAGGTGATGGTGTCGCGCAACGTGCGCGGCAACCCCGTCGTCGACTGGGCGATGGGCGGGCTGAACTACCAGATCGAGCACCACCTGTTCCCGAACATGCCACGGTGCAACCTGCGCAAGGCGCAGCCGTTCGTCAAGGCGCACTGCGAGAAGATCGGCGTCGACTACATGGAGGTCGGGCTCTTCCACTCCTACGCCATCGTCGTCGACTACCTCAACAACGTCGGCATCCGCGCCCGCGACCCGTTCGACTGCCCGCTGGCCGCGCAGCTGCGCGGCTGAGAGCTCGCCGTTGCACGGGCGGTGGCTCGAGAACGCGGCGCGGCGCGGCATCGCCCCCGCGACGATCGACGACATCGTCCGACGCCACGGCATCGGACCGGCTGACGTTGCGGTGCTCGAGGGGCTCGACGAGATCACCCAGCCCCTCGGCACGTCGTTCTTCGTGCTGCCGACCGACATCGGCGCAGGCGACGCCCGACGGGCCGTGCTGATGACGTACGTGGTCAACGCAGGCACCGACTACGGCGCCACCGGCCCGGTCAACGACTACGAGGAGACCCCGTACTCGGCCGACGAGGTGCAGCGGATCCGCGACCGCCAAGCAGCCAACGAGTGGACGTACAGCCGACTCGTGCCACTCGTGCACCGCGCCGGGGGACGCATGGTCGCGACGCCTCACGGGACGCTGATGGGGCTGGGCGGCAACCGGTTGCTGGGACTGTTCGTCCAGAGGGGCGGCACGACGTACGGCGACCTCTTCATGCTCAACATCCGCGGGGTCGACGACCCCGTGGCAGAGCTGCGCGAGGTGGCCGTGTCGGGCAGGTCTCGCTACCAGCGCAAGGACGGCACGACGTACGCGGGCAGGCTCGACCTCGACCGGCTGCTGCACCACGAGGAGCGTCACTCGCAGCAGTGGGGCGACGCGGGGCCCGTCCGCTTCGTCGCGTCGTACGCCTGGGAGCGCGTCAGGCGCAGGAACGACACCGAGGAGGGTGCCGGCCTGGGCGACGGCGGCTACCGGTGAGCTGACCGCGCGTGCTGACCCACCGGGCAGAGGCAGAGCCGGGCCGCCGCCAGTACGGTGGCGTGGTGTCGAGCTCGAGCGTGACCAGCAAGGTGTTGGCGATGCTCGGTGCCTTCGACGCCGAGCACGCCGAGCTGACGCTCAGCGAGCTCGCTCGCCGCGCCGGCATCAGCGTCCCCACGGCGCACCGCCGTGCGGCGGAGCTGGTCGAGTGGGGCGCCCTGGAGCGCGTCGGGTCCGGTCGCTACCGGATCGGTCTGCGTCTGTGGGAGGTCGGCTCGCTGGCCCCGCGGGCCCCGGGGCTGCGGGAGTCGGCCCTGCCGTTCATGGAGGACCTGTACGTCGTCACTCGGCAGAACGTGCAGCTGGCGGTCCGCGACGACCTCGAGCTGGTGTTCGTCGAGCGCATCGCCGGGCGCCAGGCGGTGCCCGTGCTGACGCGGGTGGGCGGACGCTTCCACCTGCACGCCACGGGGGTCGGCCTGGTGCTGCTGGCCCACGCGCCGGCCGAGATCCAGGAGCAGGTGCTGGCTGGGCCGCTGCCGCGCTACACCGCCGGCACGGTCGTCGAGCCCGATCGGCTGCGGCGAGTGCTCGCCGAGGTGCGCCGGCGTGGCTACGCGGTCTCCGAGCAGGCCGTCACCGACGACGCCACCTCGGTCGCGGCGCCGGTCCGTGACGGTGCCGGCGACGTCGTCGCCGCGGTCTCGATCGTGGTGCAGGCCCGATCGGCCAAGCCGCGTGAGCTGGCGCCGTACGTGCTGACGGCCGCGCAGGGCATCTCTCGTGCACTCGGCGCAGGTCCGCCTTCCAACGAGTGACAATCCTTCCAGTGAATGAAAAATGCGTGGCCCGCGTCACATCCGCCGAAGCAGACTGAGGAGCCGATTGAAGGAGGCCCCATGTCTCTCGAGACCCACGAGACCGTCACCGCCAAGATCTTCCCCCACCCGCTCAACGCCTGGTACGCCGTGGCGTGGGACCACGAGGTGACGGCGAAGGAGCCGATGTCGCGGACGATCGCCGGAAAGTCGATGGTGCTCTACCGCACCACCGACAACCGTCCCGTGGCTCTCGCCGACGCCTGCTGGCACCGCCTGGCGCCCCTCTCGATGGGCACGCTCGTCGGCTCCGACGAGATCCAGTGCCCGTACCACGGGCTGCGCTACAACTCCACGGGTCGGTGCACCTCGATGCCGGCGCAGCAGACGGTCAACCCCAGCGCGATGGTGCCGTCGTACCCCGTGGTCGAGCGCTACCGCTACCTCTGGGTGTGGCCGGGTGACATGACCTTGGCCGATCCGGACCTCATCCCCGACATGAGCCAGATGTCGTCGCCGGAGTGGGCGGGTGACGGCGAGACGATCCACGCCGCCTGCAACTACCAGCTCATCCTCGACAACCTGATGGACCTGACGCACGAGGAGTTCGTGCACGGCGCGAGCCTCGGCCAGGCCGAGCTGAGCGAGTCGGGCTTCCACACCAAGCTCGAGGACGACGGCAGCGTCACCGTGACCCGCTGGATGCACGAGGTCGAGCCGCCGCCGTTCTGGCGCAAGAACATGCGCGACAAGTTCCCCGACTTCGAGGGCCTGGTCGACCGGTGGCAGATCATCCACTACTACGCACCGTCCACGATCTGCATCGACGTCGGCGTCGCGAAGGCCGGTACGGGCGCCGACCAAGGCGACCGCAGCCAGGGCGTCAACGGCTACGTCATGAACACCATCACGCCCGAGACCGACCGGTCGTCGCACTACTTCTGGGCCTTCATGCGCAACTACCGGCTCGAGAGCCAGACCATCACGACCCAGCTGCGCAACGGCGTCCACGGCGTGTTCGGCGAGGACGAGGTCATGCTCCAGGCGCAGCAGGCGGCGATCGACGCCAACCCGGACCACGAGTTCTACAGCCTCAACATCGACGCGGGCGGCATGTGGGTGCGCCGCATCCTCGACCGGATGCTGGCGGCGGAGGAGCGCGGCGAGGATCCGCTCAGCGCCCGTGACCTGACCGGCATCGGAGCGGCCGAGCGATGAGCTCCGACCCCCGCCCCGTGTGGGCCACGGCACGCGTCGTGGAGTCCCGTCCGGTCACCGACCGCATCCGGCGCGTCACCCTCGAGCGTCCGGGCACGCGCCGGGCGGCCCCGGGCACGCACGTCGACGTGCGGGTCCGTACGCCCAAGGGCGACGACGTCCGCTCGTACTCGATCGTGGAGTCCAGCGCCGACGGCTCGCGTCTGACGGTCTCGGTCATGCGCGCACAGGCCTCACGCGGCGGATCGGTCTTCATGCACGGCCTCGTCGAGGGCGACGAGATCGAGTGCACGCAGCCGCTGCAGAACTTCGAGCTGCGGCACGGCGCGCACCGCTACGTGCTGCTGGCCGGAGGCGTCGGCATCACCGCCGTCATCGAGATGGGCCGGGTGATCCATCGCTTGGGCCAGGACTACCGCTTCGTGTACGTGGGGCGCTCGCGCGCTCAGATGGCCTACATCGACGAGCTCGCCACGCTGCACGGAGACCGGCTCGAGCTGCGGGTCGACGACGAGGGTACGGGGCTCGACGTCGAGTCGCTGGTGGCGGACCTGCCGGACGACGGCCGCACCGAGGTCTACATGTGCGGCCCGATCCGGCTCATGGACGCCGTGCGCCGCTCGTGGCTCTCGCACGGCAGGCCGATCGCCGACCTGCGGTTCGAGACGTTCGGCAGCAGCGGATGGTTCGAGGCCGAGTCGTTCGAGGTCGAGATCCCCGAGCTCGGGCTCAGCACGGTGGTGGCGTCCGACGCCAGCCTGCTCGAAGCACTCGCCGCCGCCGGTGCCGACATGATGTACGACTGCCGCAAGGGCGAGTGCGGCCTCTGCGAGGTCACGATCTCGTCGGTGCGGGGTCGTGTCGACCACCGCGACGTCTTCCTCAGCGACGACGAGAAGGCCACCGACGAGACGCTGTGCATCTGCGTCTCGCGGATCGCCGCACCCGAGGACGGCGCCGCCGGGACGGGGCGTCTGACCCTGACGCTCTGACCTCGACCGGCGTGGGCGGTGCGTCTGGGGCGGTCGAGGTGGTTTCGAGGCTCGGCCGCGGGCGGCCTCGCACCTCAACCAGCGTGGGGGCTCGTGTGTGGGGACGGCCCTCAGCCGGCGGTGTTCTGCGCGGCCAGGTCGGCGCCGATCGCGGCGGGCAGGATCCACCCGGACTCCACCGGGATCAGCCCCGTCCCGACCGCGACCGGCCAGCACCAGGCGGTGGCGGCGACCGCGGTCAGCGTCGTCCACGGGCGGGTGCGGCGCA
>JBEVGQ010000066.1:0-4066 GCA_040511655.1 Aeromicrobium sp.
CCTCTCGTGGACGCCTCGGTCGCTGGCGCTCCCTCACGTTCCTCGCAGAGCTCGTCACTGGCGAACGGTCTGACGTTTCATGGGGATGCCGAGCTGGGCGAGGGCCTGGTCGACTTCGCGGTCAACGTCCACGACGACGCACGACCCTCCTGGCTCGTCGACGCCCTGCACGCGAGCGTGGACGACGTCGGCACGTACCCCGACGCCCGCGACGCCGAGCACGCGATCGCGCGACGTCACGGCCGCGCCACCGACGAGGTGCTCGCCACGGCAGGCGCCGCCGAGGCGTTCAGCCTGATCGCCCGCGCCCGCCCGTGGAAGCGCCCCGTGGTGGTGCACCCGCAGTTCACCGAGCCCGACGCCGCCCTGCTGGCAGCGGGGCACACCCCGCACCACGTGCTGTGCGACCCCGCCAACGGCTTCGCGCTCGACCCCACCCTGGTGCCGTCGGACGCCGACCTGGTGATGATCGGCAACCCGACCAACCCCACCAGCGTCCTGCACCCCGCGCAGACCATCCGGATGCTGCTGCGCCCGGACCGCGTCGTCGTGGTCGACGAGGCGTTCATGGACTCGGTGCCCGGCGAGCGGCACTCGCTGGTGGGTCAGCCCGTCCCGGGCCTGCTGGTCGTCCGCAGCCTCACGAAGCTCTGGTCGATCCCGGGCGTGCGCGCCGGCTACGTCATCGGCAGCTCCCAGCTGCTGGCCGAGCTGCGTGCGCAGCAGTCGCCGTGGTCGGTGTCTGCCCAGGCGATCGCCGCGATGACCGCGACGGCGTCCGATCAGGCCCTGGCCGAGGCCGCCGCCCGCGTCACCCGCATCGCCCAGCACCGCGCCGTGCTGACCGACGGCCTCACCGAGCTCGGCGTGCGCTTCGTCGCGCCCGCGGCGCCGTTCGTGCTGGCGAACCTGGGGCGCGGAGCCCACGAGCGGCTGCGGTCGGCCGGCTACGCGTTGCGCCGCGCCGACACCTTCCCGGGGCTGGACGACGCATGGGTGCGCATCGCCGTCCGCCGTCCCGACACCACGCGCAAGCTGCTCGCCGCCTTGAGGGTCGAGCTGTGACGCCCTTCGACGTCGCAGGCCTCCACGCCGTCGTGATCGGCGGCGACACCCGGGCCGCGGCGCAGGTCGCCGCCCTGCTCGACGGCGGCTCCACCGTCACCGTCGTCGCCCCCGAGCTCACCGCGACGATCGACGACCTCGTCGCCCGTGGGCTCGTCACCTGGCTGCGCGACGACGTCGAGCCTGCCGATCTCGACCGCTTCGACCTGGTGGTGAGGGGCCGTCCGAGGGCGCCCGAGCCCGACCGCATCCTCGACGCCGGGTCCGTCACCCTGGTGGGCGGAGGACCCGGCGACCCCGGCCTCGTGACGGTCGCAGGCCGTGCCGCCATCCAGCAGGCCGACGTCATCGTCACCGACCGCCTCGCCCCGCTCGCCGCTCTCGCCTGGGCCCGCCCGGACGTCGAGCTGATCGACGTCGCCAAGATCCCCGGCGGACGCTCGACCAGCCAGGACGACATCAACCAGCTGCTCGTCGAGCACGCCAAGGCCGGGCGCCACGTCGTCCGCTTCAAGGGCGGCGACAACTTCGTCTTCGGCCGCGGCGGAGAGGAGCTCCTCGCGTGCCACGCCGCCGGCATCGCGACCAGCGTCATCCCGGGCGTCAGCTCGGCGATCGCCGCACCCGCCCTCGCCGGCGTCCCGGTGACGCACCGCGGGCTCACGCAGGGGTTCACCGTGGTGTCGGGCCACGTGCCGCCCGACCACGCCGACAGCACCCTCGACTACGCAGCCCTCGCCCGCTCAGGCACCACGATCGTGGTGCTGATGGGGGTACGGACGCTCGAGGCCATCTGCGCCGCCCTGGTCGACGGAGGCCTCGACCCCGCCACGCCGGCCGCCGTGGTCGCCGACGGGAGCCTGCCGAGCCAGCACGTCGTGCGGGCGACCGTGTCGACGATCGCCACTGCGGCCGCGAACGTGCGGCCGCCTGCCGTCGCCGTCATCGGGGACGTCGCCGACATCGACGGTCTGGCGAACGGTCACGCGAACGGGACCGGCGCATGATCCTGTGGGTGCGGCACGGCCAGTCGACGTGGAACGTCCTCGACCGCATGCAGGGCCACGAGCTCAGCCCCCCGCTGACCGATCTCGGCCGCGAGCAGGCGCAGGACGCTGCCGGGGCGCTCGTCGACCGAGGCGTCGTCCGCCTGCTCAGCTCGCCGGCCACTCGCGCCCTCGAGACCGCCGAGATCATCGCCACCCGCCTCGGCCTCGAGGTGGAGGTCGAGCCGCTGCTGCTCGAGAAGGGGCTCGACGAGAACTACACGAACGTCCTCGTCCGCGTGCAGCAGCTCCTCGACAAGTACGGCCTCGACCGCGACCTGCCCAGCCACACGGTCGCCGTCAGCCACGGCGACACGATCGGCCTGGCCGTGGGCCTGCTGAGCGGCCAGCGGCCCGAGCCGGCCGCCAACGGATCAATCACCAGCGTCGACCCGCAGACCCGCGAGGTCGGTGTCACCCTGCCCCGTCGTTGACCGTTGCAACGACTCGTCCCTAGGATGGCAGCACCACCCCCGAGGAAGCCGGTGAGAATCCGGCGCAGTCGCGCTACTGTGACGCCCTCCTGCAGACCTTGCACAGGCGAAGCCAGACCCGACGGAGTGGCGACTCATCCATTCACGGGACGCACTCATCCCACAAGGAGCTCACATGTCACAGGCCGTCGCCTCCCCCGAGGTCGAGATCCCGACCATCCCGGTCGCCCAGCTCGCCCCCTGGGCCGCTTTCGTCTTCCTCATCGCCGCCATCGTGCTGTTCTTCATCAGCGCCGACCAGGGCATCGTGTCGATCCCGTCGGGCAACGCCGTCCACGAGTGGGTCCACGACGGACGCCACCTGCTCGGCTTCCCCTGCCACTGACACCCCCTCGTCCGCAACCGGCTCGCCCTGAGGGCGGCCGGTCTCTTCGCGCTACGCCGAACCGCCCTGCGAGCCGGCGGCGCAGTCTGGAACAGCACTCATGACCCCACGCAACTTCCTGGTCCGCGGCCTGCTCGCGGGCTTCCTGGCCGGCATCTTCGCCTTCGCCGTCTCGTACACCGTCGGTGAGCCGCAGGTCGACGCGGCCATCGCCGTCGAAGAGGCCGGCACCGCCGCCGCGCCGGTCGAGGCCGCACCCGCCGACGACGGCCACACCCATTCGCACTCCCACGACGAGGGCGGCACCGTCGTCTCGCGCGACAACCAGTCCACCTGGGGCCTCGCGACCGGCATCTTCGCCGTCAGCACCGCGTTCGGCGGCGTCGTCGGCCTGATCTCGGCGTTCGCGGTCGGACGTCTCGGCCGCCTCCGCCCGAGCCAGTCGACCGCGGTCGTCGCCCTGCTGGGCTTCGTCGCCGCGTGGCTGGTGCCGTTCACCAAGTACCCGGCGACACCACCGGCCGTCGGCAACGAGGACACGCTGGCCGATCGCACGCTCTACTACTTCACGATCCAGGCCATCTCGATCCTCGCGATGATCGGCGTGGTGCTGCTGGCTCGACGCCTGCTGAGCGGCCTGGGCACGTATCGCACGCTGCTGGTGTGTGGCGGCACATTCCTCGTGATCGTGGTCGTCACGGGCCTCCTGCTGCCGACCGTCAACGAGATCGGCACGTTCCCGGGCGACACGCTCTGGTACTTCCGACGCGCCTCGCTGATGACCAACGCGACCCTCTGGGCCGCCCTCGGCATCATCCTCGCCGGCATGATCGGCAGGCTGTACGAGCGCGAGACCGCCAAGACCGCCCGCCGCGAGCTGGCGGCGAGCCTGTGACGACGCCCGGGACGCCCGTCGCTCCGCCGTCCCCGAGCGCCCGCGACGCCGCCGAGGCCCGCCTCGGGCAGCTGGCCACGCCTCCCGGCGCCCTCGGACGTCTGGGCGACCTCGCCGTCCGCCTCGCCGCGATGCAGGACCAGGTGCCGCCCGCACCGGTCGAGCGCGTCCGCACCGTGATCTTCGCCGGTGACCACGGCGTCTCCGACCACGGCGTCTCGGCCTTCCCCAAGGCCATCAC
>JBEVGQ010000067.1:0-35786 GCA_040511655.1 Aeromicrobium sp.
GCGGCGTGCCGCGGCCAGGCTGATCAGGCGCGCCACCGCGTTGACGGCCGCTGATCGCGAGCTGCGGGTGCAGCAGGCTCGAGCGGCGCACACCCGCGGCGAGCTCAATGCCCTCACCCGTGGCCTCGACGCCGCGCCGCCTGCGCGTCCGGTCGCCGCACCTGCGGTGTCCGGTGCACGGCCGCCGTCGGCGCCGTCGGCGCCGTCGTCGCCGTCGTGGCCGCAGGCCGCCCCGCCGGCCCAGCAGCCGCCGGCCCGCCGCCGTTCGCTCAGTGGCAAGATCCTCGTCGGCGTGGTGGCCCTGGTGCTGACATGCGGTGGCAGCGTCGTGTCGTGCGTCAGCTCGCTGGTCGACACGGTGTCCGACAGCTCGTCGGGCGGATCGTCGTCGGGTCCTCCCGACCTCGCCGCCCGCGCCGGGCTGACTGACATGATCGACGCCTACGGCGACGAGGTCGACGACGACGCGCTGCTCCTGGTGGTCGAGCCGCGGTCGGCCGAGCTGTGGGCGGACTCCGGTGCCACGACGTCCACCCGCTACCGGTACGACGGGGACGTCACCCGGGCCGGCGACGTGCAGGGGTACTCCTCCGAGCTGCCCTTCGACCTCGACGACATCGACGTCGACGTGGTGCTCGCCGCGGTGCGCCAGGCGCGACGTGCCTCTGGCCTCGTGGATGACGACGCCAGGGTGCAGATCACCGGCAGCGCGGGCGGTCCTCGCACGCTCGTGACGTTCCCGAGCTCGACGCGGCCGACGTACTCGCTGTTCGTCGACCACGACGGTGACGTCGTCTACGAGACGGACTAGACGGACCAGTCGGACTACGTGATCAGCGCCGACGCTTGACCAGCAGGCCGTCGCGCTTCAGCTCGGCCTCGAAGTACGGCGTCATCGTCGTCATGTACGTCTTGCTGATGTGGCTGACGTCGCGGTAGACGTTGACGCCGCCGATGACCGCCGGGCACGACGTCTCGGTGCAGTAGTACCGCGTGAAGTCGAGCAGGGTGCTGTCCTTCACCTCGCGGGTGGCCGCGATCAGCGGGTCGTAGTTCGGAAAGGCCTTGGCGCGTGGCAGCGCACAGCTGGACGCGGTGATCGTGCGCTCGCGGGCCAGGCAGGTGTTGGTGTCGGACGAGTGGAAGGGATTGTCGCGGATCGCCGCGACCGGGATGCCGCGATCGGTCATGGTGCGCCAGGTCTCGGCGAATCCCGCGACCTGCTCGGAAGGGCCCGACGCCGGGTCGGGGTGGGCGAGTGCAGTGGTGACGACGAGGTCGATGTCGGCGGCGTTGGCGTCGAGCCAGGCGTTGACGCTGTCGCGCCACTCGTAGCAGTCGTCGGCGATGGCGCGGTCGGCGTTGGGATGCGGGTTGGTCGACCAGTTGCAGCCGCCCTTGACCTGCGCCATCAGGAAGATCTTGCCCTGCTTCGCGAGCGTCACGAAGGGCGGTAGGACGGAGCGGGCATGCGAGTCACCGAGCACCACGACGTGGGGGAGCGACGGATCGTCGCGGTTGCCGAACACGCAGGTGTCGTTCGCTCGATTGGACGAACGGCATCCCGCGTAGCTGGCGTCGTCGCGCCTGACCGCGGTCGTGTCGGGCACCAGCATGCCGTCGAGAGCCGGGTTGACGCAGGCGCGTCCGGGAGCCATCGAGGCCGCGCCGAAGCAGCGTGGGGGCTTTGCCGAGACCGCTGCCGTCTGCTGCTGCGACCGGTCGGCGGCCGCGTCGGCGGACCGGATGCCACCCAGGCACGCCACGGTGATGGCCGCCGCGCCCACGGCCGTGAACGCGAACGTGACGGAGCTGCGCTGGATGCCCAGCCGCCGCCCGGTACGGACGGGGTCCTCGACGAACCGCTTGGTCGCCGCCGCGGCCGCGAAGGTCGCCACCAGGATCGCCACCCGCGGCCCGAAGCCCAGGTCGTTCCCGAGCACGGCCGGCAGGACGACGATCGCGGGCCAGTGCCAGAGGTACAACGGATACGAGATGTCGCCGGTCCACTGCACCGGACGCAGCTCGATGAGCCGCCGAGGGGACAGCTGTGAGTCGGGCATGCCGGCGGCGATGACGGCGACCGTCGCCAGCACCGGGAGCAGCGCTGCGAAGCCTGGGAACGGCGTCGACCCGGTCAGGAACAGCCCGCAGTACAGCAGCACCAGCAGGCCGGTCCACGAGATCGCCGCGCCCACCAGCGGCGGGAGAACCGGTGCGCGCCGGCGCCCTTGCGACGCACGGAGCGTCAGCAGGGCCAGCAGTGCGCCGGCCCCGAACTCCCAGGCGCGGGTGAACGTCGAGAAGTAGGCGAACGAGACGCTGTCGTACGTCAGCCACAGCGAGTACGCGAAGCTCGCGGCGGTGGCCACGGCGACGACCGCCGTGACCGTCGGCAGCTGCCGCAGGCGCAGACGCGCCGCCGCCAGCACCGCGACGAGCACCAGCAGGGGCCAGGCGAGGTAGAACTGCTCCTCGACCGACAGGGTCCAGTAGTGCTGCGCCACGCTGGGTGCGTTGTCGGCGGCGAGGTAGTCGACAGCGTCGGTGGCGAGCCGCCAGTTCTGGACGTAGAGCGCCGAGGAGAGGATCTCGCGGAAGTTCTGCGTCCAGTCGAGCCGCGGCAACCACGCGAAGACCGCGACGGCCGAGGCGGCCAGGACGAGGTACGCCGCCGGCAGCAGCCGCCGGGCCCGGCGTGCCCAGAAGCGTCCCAGCCTGATGCGGCCCGTCGAGGTCGCCTCGCGCGCCAGGTGCGACGTGATGAGGAAGCCGGAGATGACGAAGAAGACGTCGACGCCCATGAATCCGCCGGGCAGGCGGCCCGGCCACAGGTGGTAGAGCACGACCAGGAGGGCCGCGCCCGCGCGCAAGGCCTGGATCTCGGGCCGCACGGCGCGCTGGGTACGAGCGGTGGGCGACGTGCCTGGAGCAGTCGGGCCGGACGTCGCCGACATCAGACGATGGGCTCGAGCAGTCCGCTGTCGACGTCGTACAGGAACCCGCCGACCGAGACGGTGTCGCTGATGAGCGGGTGGGTCTTGACGCGGATGACGTCAGCCTCGATCGTGCGGCGCTGGTCGTCGATGGCGCCGAGCGTCATCCACTCGGCGTCGCGTCCGGAGGCCTCGCTGAGGCGGCGCTTGAGCTCGTCCTCGGACGACGTGGCCATGGCGCAGCGGGTGTGCTCGACGACGAGGATGCGGTCGACGTTGAGCAGGTTGACGCCGAGGACGAGCGCGACGAGGGCCTGGTCGGTCACCCGGCCTCCGGGGTTGCGCAGGATCTTGGCGTCGCCGGCCTTGAGGCCGATCATGTTGAGCGGGTCGATGCGCGAGTCCATGCACGTCACCATCGCGACCCCCGCACGGGCGATGCCGTCGAAGCCGGAGAGGGAGAAGGAATCGGCGAACGTGCGATTGGCGGCGAGCAGGTCGTCGAAGTCAGCCATGCGCCCAGGGTATCGAGCAGGCCACAGCCCTCAGGCTCCAGCCTGCTCCGGGACGTCTCGAGCGGGTCGCAGCAGGACGACGGCCAGCACGGCTGCGACCAGCGCGCACACCGCGGCCCCGATGAACACGGTGTGGAGCTGGGCGATGCCGGCGTCGCGGACCTCGTCGCGGTACGTCTGGCACAGCGTGGCCCCGGCGCCGCAGAGCTCGGCGACCGGAGGGAGCTTGTCGGAGGCGTCGTAGAAGGAGCGCAGCCCGATGGTGGTCAGCGCCGATATGCCCAGCAGCATGCCGACCATGCGCGACACGATCAGCAGCGCCGACGAGACGCCGTGCACGGCGTCGGCGGTGTGCGCCAGCAGCACCGCGTTGACCGGGGCGATCGCCAGCCCGAAGCCGAGTCCGGCCAGCACCAGCGACCAGGTCTCGGTCTCGCGGCCGAGCGAGGACGCGCCCCAGGTGGACATGTGCCAGAAGGCGATCGCGCTCAGCAGCATCGCGACCGCGGTCAGCACGTGGGCAGGCACCCGGCGCAGCAGCCAGCCGCCGACGACGGCACCGACCGGCAGCGCCACCAGGAACCGCACGAGCACGAGCGCCGCGTCGAGCTGGGAGTCGCGGTAGACCGTCAGGCGGGCGAAGAACGGGATGTCGACCAGGGCCGCGATGAGCGCCGCGCCCACGAAGAACGACACGACGATGGCACCCCAGGCCGGACGGGCCCCGAGCGCGCCCCGAGGGACGAGCGGACTCGCGGCGCGGCGCTGCCGCACCACGAAGCCGGCGAGGGCCACCAGCGCGACCGGGACGAGCCACGGAGCGTCGGGGGAGACGGCACCGCTCTCAGGCTCGGCCGAGGCGAAGGTGACGATGACGGCGCCCAGGGCCACGGTCAGCAGCAGCGCTCCCCACAGATCGGTCTCGCGCGCCAGCGCGGGCCAGGCCCGCCAGTCGACCAGCGGACGGCGAGCCGTGGCCAGCCGCACGACCAGCAGCGCCACGAGCGCGAAGGTCGCGAGCGCCAACGGCGTGGCCCACCGTGAGTCGCCCGCGACGGGGAGGTAGGCCCGCCCGATCTCGACGTCCTGCACGAGCCTGGTGGGCGCTGCCATGACCAGCGTGAGGCCGGCTAGCGCCGACGCCGCCAGCGCGGCCCCGACCCAGTCGAAGCCCGGACTCGAGTGACGTCTGCTCGTGAGCGTGGCGAAGGGGCCTTTCGGCAAGCTCGAGGGGCGGGGGTCGCTCAAGGGGTGGGGGTCGCTCGAGGCGCGGTCGCGCAGGGGGAGCATGGCCGCGACGAGGACCAGGCCCACGGCGCAGTTGAGCCAGAAGATGGCCCGCCAGTCGCCGATCGCCAGGACCACCGCGCCGTAGAGAGGACCGAGGACGCTGCCGAGCTCCTGCACCGCGCCGACCACGCCGAGCGGCAGCCCGCGGCGATGAGGAGGCCACAGGTCGGCGACCAGCGCGAGCGTCGGCGGGATGAGGCCTCCGCCGCCGATCCCTTGGACGAGCCGACCTGCCACGATCGTCTCGAGGTTGTAGGCGGCGGCGGTGACGATCGACCCGACGGCGAAGACGACGAGTGAGCCGAGCAGCACGGGCACGCGGCCGCGCAGGTCGGAGATGCGTCCGATCAGCGGCAGGATCGCGATGTAGCCGAGCAGGAAGCCCGAGACGATCGGGGCCGCGCGCTGGAGCTCCTCGGTCTCGAGCCCGACCGAGGTCATCATTTCGGGCAGCGCCAGCACGACGACGTAGGTGTCGGCCGCGGCGAACGAGATCGCGACCGCCGCGAGCGCCAGCAGGGTCCTGGAAGCGGGCGTGATGCTGCCCTCGCGCAGGGTCATCCGAGGATCAAGGCGCCTTGATCGTCACCGGCGTGTCGGACGTCTTGAGCGCCACGGTGTACGTGACGGTCTCGTCTCCGGGGTAGAACGGACCGCTGATCGTGGCGTCGCGCAGCACGTCGTCGTCATCGAGACGGTAGGTGACCGCGAAGTCCTTGCTCGGCGACGCGGACGGGATGATCGTCGACACGATGCTGCCCGGCAACGAGCCCTTGATGGACGTCAGCACGTCCTTGCCGTCGCGGGACTGGCCGTCCTCGGTGAGCTTCTCGGTGCTCGTGAGGATCTCGGTGATGCCGCCGTCGGCCTTCAGCAGTGCGGCCGGATCGGGAGCCTTCAGCGTCTCGGGGTCGATCGCGGTGAAGTCGGGCAGGAACCCGGTCTTGGCGTAGACCCTCCCGCCCGTGGCGATGACATCGGCACCGAGGCTGGCGCCGCCCGTGACGACGGTGACCTTGCCCGTGAACGCCGGCGAGTGATTGCCCTTGCCGGACGCCGAGAGCAGGCCCGTCACGCCGTCGGGGATGTTCTTGGTCGACAGCGAGATCGAGATCGTCTCGGCCCCGTCGAGGGTCTTCTTGGCGTCGGCGAGGCGCGCCGTCAGGCCACCGCCGCCGTCGGAGCCGTCCGACGTGTCGGACGACCCGGTGCAGGCGGACAGCAGCAGACCGGCAGCGAGCAGGGCGGGGATGAGGTGTCGGTTGCGCACGGCTCAGTCTCGCACGGGCTCGGCCGGGGCAGCCGCCACGCCGATCTGTGTCGCCAGCGGCCCTGCGACCGCCGCGATCGGCTGGCCGACGGGCACGCCCGAGCCGTCGCGCCGGTCGGTGGGCTCGGGCAGATCGACTGCCGTGCCGCTGGTCGCGCACGCCATGGGGGCACCGTCGCCGACCCAGGCCAGCAGCAGCCCGTCCTCGCCCTTGAGCAGGCGGTGGCAGCGCACGCCGCCGGTGGCGCGTCCCTTGGGCGGGTAGATCGCCATCGGACTGACCTTGGCGGTGCCCACCTGGGTGCCCGGCAGAGCGCTGCTCGACCCGGCCACGGTGACCACGTGGGCGTCGCCGACCTCGCTGACGGCGCCGAAGAAGACCGCCGACTGGCCGGGCGCGAGCTTGATGCCGGCGACGCCGCCGCCCGAACGTCCTTGCGGACGGACGAGCGAGGCCGAGAAGTACAGCAGCTGGGCGTCGGACGTGACGAAGACCAGCTGCTCCTCGCCGGAGGCGAGCGCCGTCGCGCCCACGACCGAGTCGCCGTCGGCCAGCGCGATCAGCTCCCACTCGTCGCGGCCGAGGTGATCGGGCTTGACCCGCTTGACCGTGCCCTGGCGGGTGCCCAGCGCGATGCCCGGTCCGTGGTCGTCGAAGGTCATGAGCGCCAGCGGTGCGGCGTCGAGGTCGGCGATCTCCGCCAGCGGCACCCCGCCCTGCAGGTTGGGCGACTGCGCGGTGGGCGGCAGGGCCGGCAGGTCGAGGACGCTGATGCGGCGCACGCGTCCGGACGTCGTGACGACGCCGATCTCGCCGCGCGCGGTCGTGCGCACGGCCGAGACGATCGTGTCGTGCTTGACCCGTCGGTCGACGTCTCCGACGGGGGAGTCGTCGGTCGTGCGGGCCAGCAGCCCAGTGGCCGACAGCAGGGCCCAGCACGGGTCGTCGGCGACCTCGAGCGGGGCGGCCGATGTGGTGGTCTGTCCGGACGACTCGAGCAGCACCGTGCGCCGAGGGGTGCCGAACGTCTGCGCCATCTCGGCCAGCTCGTCGCCCACGACGGTGCGCAGCACCTGCTCGTCGCCGAGGATCGCGTCGAGCTCGTCGATCGTGCGGCGCAGCTCGGCGATCTCCTTCTCGACCTCGATGCGGTCGTACTTGGTGAGCCGGCCGAGCGTCAGGTCGAGGATGTAGGTGGCCTGGATCTCGGACAGGTCGAAGACGTTCATGAGGCGCTCGCGGGCCTCGGTGCGGTTGTCGCTGCCGCGGATGAGCTGGATGACCTCGTCGATGTCGACCAGGGCCAGCATCAGGCCGTCGAGCAGGTGCAGGCGGTCGGCGGCCTTGCCACGGCGGAACGTCGTGCGCCGGCGCACCACGTCGATGCGGTGGCCGAGGTAGACCTCGAGCATCTGCTTGAGGCCCAGGGTGCGCGGCTGGCCGTCGACGAGGGCCACGGCATTGATGCCGAACGAGCTCTCCATGGGCGTGCTGCGGAACAGCTGCTCGAGGATCGTCTCGGGGATGAACCCGTTCTTGATCTCGATGACCAGGTGCAGTCCCTTGTGCCGGTCGGTCAGGTTGGTGATGTCGGAGATGCCCTGCAGCTTCTTGGCCTGCACGAGCTTCTTGATGGCCTCGAGGACCTTCTCGGGGCCGACGTTGTAGGGCAGCTCGGTGACGACGATGCCCTTCTTGCGGGGCGTGACGTTCTCGATGCGTGTCGACGCCCGCATGCGGAACGAGCCGTTGCCGGTCGCGTAGGCGTCGCGGATGCCGTCGAGCCCCACGATCTTGCCGCCCGTGGGCAGGTCGGGCCCGGGGATGAAGCGCATGAGGTCGTCGAGGTCGGCCTGGGGGGAGCCGATCAGGTGGCGCAGTGCCTGGACCACCTCGATGAGGTTGTGCGGCGCGATGTTGGTCGCCATGCCGACTGCGATGCCGCTGGCACCGTTGACCAGCAGGTTGGGCAGGGCCGCCGGCAGCACGGCGGGCTCCATCTCGCGTCCGTCGTAGTTGGGCCGGAAGTCGACGGTGTCCTCGTTGATCGAGGCGGTCATCGCCTCGGCGGCGGCGTCCATGCGGATCTCGGTGTAGCGCATCGCGGCCGGGGGAGCGTCCTGCGAGCCGAAGTTGCCGTGCCCGTCGGCCAGCGGCAGCCGCAGCGACCACGGCTGCACCAGGCGCACGAGGGCGTCGTAGATGGCTCCGTCGCCGTGCGGGTGGAAGCGACCCATGACCTCGCCCACGGGGCGGGCGCTCTTGACGTGGCCGCGGTCGGGGCGCAGCCCCATGTCGTCCATCGTGTAGAGGAGACGGCGCTGGACGGGCTTGAGCCCGTCGCGGGCGTCGGGGAGAGCGCGCGAGTAGATGACCGAGTACGCGTACTCGAGAAAGCTCGTACGCATCTCGTCGCCGACGTCGGTGTCGAGGATGTGCTCCTCGAAGTCTTCCTCGGGTGCCGGCTTGCTGCTGCGGGCCATGCCGTCCTCTCGGGATGCCGAAGGGTGGGAGTGCAGGTGTCGGAGACCATTTTGGCGCGTCGCTCCATCTCGGGCACCACCGCCACGCCGGGACCGGACCCGATAGGTTGGAGGGGTGACCAGCGAGGCGTATCCCTTCGAGCACTGGGAGGCCGACGTCCTGCTCAAGGACGGACGCGTCGCCCAGCTGCGCCCCATCCACGAGGACGACGCCGACCGCTTCATCGAGTTCTACGCGCGGGTGTCCGACGAGTCGAAGTACTACCGGTTCTTCGCGCCGTACCCGACGCTGTCCGACCGTGACGTCAAGCGCTTCACGACGGTCGACCACGACCGTCGCGTCGCGTTCGTGGTCACGCTGCACAACACGATCATCGGTGTCGGTCGCTACGACGCCGTCAGCGACGACGAGGCCGAGGTGGCCTTCCTCGTCGAGGACGCCCAGCAGGGCCGCGGCGTCGGCCAGCTGCTGCTCGAACACCTCGCGCAGGCCGGACGCGAGCGCGGAATCCGCCGGTTCGTGGCCGACGTCCTGCCCACCAACGTGCGCATGCAGCAGGTCTTCCGCGAGATGGGCTACCAGATCGAGGGCGCGATCGAGGACGGCGTGCAGCGCCTGACCTTCCAGATCGAGTCGACCGACGTCGCGATCGGCGTCATGCAGGCTCGCGAGCAGCGCGCCGAGGCCGCGTCGATCGAGCGCATCTTCCGCGCCCGCAGCATCGCGGTCATCGGTGCCAGCCGCCGCCAGGACTCGATCGGCCAGGCGATGGTCCGCAACCTCGTGCTGGGCGACTTCGGCGGCAGCGTCTACGCCGTCAACTCCAACGCCGAGGCCGTCTCGGGTCTACCGGCCTACAAGCGCGTTCAAGACATCCCCGGCGAGGTCGACGTCGCGATCGTCGTCGTGCCGGCCGAGTCGGTCAACGACGTCGTGCTCGACTGCGCCGCCAAGGGCGTCCACGGCCTGGTCGTCATCTCGGCCGGCTTCGCCGAGGAAGGTCCCGAGGGCCGCCAGCGCCAGCGCGCGCTGCTCGGCCTCAGCCGCTCGTACGGGTTGCGGCTGATCGGCCCCAACTGCCTCGGCATCATCAACACGGCGCCCGAGCTGCAGCTCAACGCCTCGCTGTCGCCGTCGATGCCGCCCCAAGGGCGTGTCGGGTTCTTCTGCCAGTCCGGAGCGCTCGGCACCGCGATCCTCGAGTCGGTGTCGCGGCGTGGCCTCGGGCTGTCGACGTTCGTGTCGGCGGGCAACCGCGCCGACGTCTCGGGCAACGACCTGCTGCAGTACTGGCAGGAGGACGACTCGACCGAGGTGATCCTGCTGTACCTCGAGTCGATCGGTAACCCGCGCAAGTTCTCGCGCATCGCACGGCGCGTGTCGGCCACCAAGCCGATCGTGGCGGTCAAGTCCGGACGCTCGACGCAGGGCGTCCCGGTCGGCCACACGGTCGCCCGCACCTCGGCTCCCCAGTCGGCGGTCGACGCGATGTTCCGCCAGGCAGGCGTCATCCAGGTCGACACCCTCGACGAGATGTTCGACGTCGCCCAGCTGCTGGCGCACCAGCCCCTGCCGCGGGGCAACCGCATCGCGATCGTGGGCAACTCCGACGCCGTGGCGCTGATCGTGGCCGATGCCGCGTCGGCCGCGGGGCTCCAGGTCACCGAGCCGGTGTCGCTGGGCGCCAACGCCAACGCCGACGACTTCGAAGCCGCGATCGAGGCCGCGATCGCCCATCCCGACACCGATGCGCTCGTGGCGGTCTACATCCCGCCGCTCAACACGTCGGGCGAGGACGTCGCCAACGTCCTCGCGGCCATCGGCGAGCAGTCCGACAAGCCCATCGTCTCGACGTTCCTCGGCAGCGAGGGCGTGCCGGTGCTGCTGCGCGTGCCCGACCTGCTGGGCGGATCGGCCGGACGCGGCTCGGTGCCGTCGTACGCGGCGCCCGAGTCGGCGGTGCGGGCCCTGGCCCGCGTCGTCAACTACTCGGAGTGGGCCGCGCGCGACCACGGCGAGTTCCACCTCGCGCTCGACCACCGCACCGGCGACGCCCGCGCCCTGGTGCGCGACGTGCTCAAGCAGGCGCCGCGCGGCGCGATCCTGTCGACCGAGCAGGTGCATGCCCTACTGGCCTGCTACGGCATCGACATCTGGACCTGGATCAACGTGCACAGCCGCGACGAGGCCATCGCCGCGGGCGAGACGCTGGGGTGGGACGTCGTGCTCAAGGCCGGAAGCGAGCACCTGCGCAGCCGGCCCGACATCGCGCACATCTGGCGCGGCATCCAGAACGGCAAGGAGATGGGCGATGCCTGGGACCAGCTGACGGGCTGGACCGGCATGCGCAAGGACACCAAGTTCTTCGTGCAGCGCGTGGCCCCCGAGGGCGTCGCGGTGTCGTTCAGCGTCAGCGAGGACCCGCTGTTCGGCCCGCTGGTGTCGTTCGGTCTGGCCGGTGCCCCCAGCGAGCTGCTCGACGACCGCTCGTACGGCATCCCGCCGCTGACCGACCTCGACGCCGAAGCCATGATCAAGAACCTCCGGGCGGCGCCGCTGCTCTACGGCTACCGCGGTTCCGAGCGGGTCGACGTCGACGCGCTGCAAGACATCATCGTGCGGCTGGCGGCCATGAAGGACGACCTCCCCGAGATCGCCGAGCTCGATCTCGAGCCGGTCACGGTGCACGCCGACGGCTTCACGGTGCTGAGCGCGCGCGCCAAGGTCCTCCCGTCGGCCGACCGCCGCGGCGAGTGGTACGTCCGCCGTCTCAGCCAGCCGGCGGCGACGGGGGATACGCTCGCGTGATGACTGCCGACCACACCTCCTCGCTGTTCGACGAGGTCTCCCGCAGCGGCTACTACCCCGAGATCGTCGCGGCGGGCCTGCGTGACGCGCTCGCCAGCGAGATCGTCGAGGGGTACGTCCTGCACCACGAGCCGACCTTCGACCGCGACGAGATCCGCCGCCACATGACGGTGCTGGCCCTCACCCCGAGCCGGCTGATCCTCGTGCACACCGACGAGCACCCCGGCGACGACCTGCTGCCCAAGCCCTACACGTCGACGACGTCCGAGGCCGTAGCCCTCAGCCAGGTGCGGTCCGTCGTCGTGACCCGCATGGTCACCTCGACGTCCAAGAAGCTCGAGGAGGCTCTGCTGACGATCGGCTGGGGCGCGGTGTCGCGCGTCGAGCTCGAGCCGGCGCAGTGCTCCGACCCCGAGTGCGAGGCCGATCACGGCTATTCCGGCAGCGTCACCGGCGACGACTTCTCGCTGCGGCTCGCGGCCGCAGGCGACGGTGGCGCGGCGGTCGAGCGGTTGCTCGCGTTCGCCCGCACCCTGTCGGCGGCCACGAGCGGACGGGTCGGGTGACGGTGCCGGCGCCAGGCCTGGCCGGACGCCGCACGCTCGACCAGCTGATGCCGTCGGTCGGCGCGGCGCTGGGCGTCGAGGGGTTCGCCGACGCGATGCAGCTGCCCGGCGCGCCGCGCTACGTGGTGTTCCTCGTCGACGGCCTGGGCCTCGACCTCCTGCGCGAGCACGCCGATGCCGCCCCGTTCCTGTCGTCGCTGCACAACGTCGACGACGTCGTCTGCGGGGTGCCGTCGACCACCGTCACGAGCCTGACGTCGTTGGGTACCGGTCTGCGCGCCGGCCAGCACGGGATGGTCGGCTACTCGTCGCGCGTGCCCGAGACGGGGCGCCGCCTCAACTCGCTCAAGTGGGACCAGCCCGTCGACCCCGTCGTCTGGCAGCCGTACCCGACCGTGCTGCAGCAGCTCCAGGCCGCGGGCGTGTCGGCCTCGGCGGTCAACGACGCCGCGTTCGAGGGCACGGGCCTGACGGTCTGCAGCCAGCGCGGAGTGCCGTTCCACGGCATCAAGTCGGTCTACGAGCGGCTCGACGTCGTCGTCGACGTCATCGAGTCGGCACCGCGCTCGGTCACCTACGCCTACGAGTCGCGGCTCGACCACACCGGGCATGGCAAGGGCTGCACGTCGCCGCAGTGGCGCGAGATGCTGACGACGATCGACACCGAGCTGGCCGAGCTGCGCGACGAGCTGCCGCGTGACACGGTGCTCGTGGTGACCGCCGACCACGGCATGATCGACGTGCCGTTCGACGACCGGTTCGACGTCGACGCGTTGCCGCGTCTGCTCGACGATGTCGAGCTGTTGGCCGGCGAGGCCCGCTTCCGTCACCTCTACACGCGGGCCGGCGCGGCCGACGAGGTGGCCGCACGATGGCGAGCCGAGCTCGGCGACCGCGCCGTCGTCCGCACGCAGGACGGCATCGAGGACTGGTTCGGACCGATCACGCCCGACGTCCGGGGCAGGATCGGCGACGTCGTGGTGGCCTCGCTCGGCGACTTCGCGGTGTTCTCGTCGCGCGAGTTCGGTGTCGAGCTGAAGATGGCCGGCTTCCACGGCTCCATCACCGAGCCAGAGCTGCGCATCCCCGTCCTCGTCGCCCCCTGACGCCAAGCCACGCGCAGTCCGCGCGCCACCGCAGGGCCAAGACGCGTGCAGCGTGCCCGCTCGGCGGGGGCCGACGGTCATCATCGTTGCAAAGTGCTTTGCAAAAAGTACTTGACGACACACGAGCGTGCTGATTGCATGTGTGACGTCGGTAACACACATGTAACGGAGTGGACTCATGAAGCGAATCATCTGTGCCGCGCTCGCCACGGCCGCCGTCGTCGGCGCGTTGGCAGGATCGGCGGCGGACGCGGCGACGGACGACGGCGCCGCACCGTCCGCTGCCGCTGACTTCACGGTCTCCACGCTGCACTTCAAGGTTCGCGTCGGCCCAGACGGCGCAAACGAGTGCGACATCGTCGGCGACGTGTACCGGCCCGCCGGGACGACCTCGGAGGCGCCCGCGCCAGCTGTGCTGACGACCAACGGGTTCATGGGGTCGAAGGACAGCAACAAGCCGTTCGCCGAGTTCCTCGCTGCCCGCGGATACGTCGTCCTGTCCTACTCCGGACTCGGCTTCGGTGGCTCGACCTGTCGGATCTCGCTCGACGACCCCGCCTGGGACGGCGCTGCAGCGAGCCAGCTGGTGTCGTTCCTGGGTGGGGCCGCGGGCATCGGCTTCGCGGACAAGGCGCACGCCGAGCCGGCGAGAGCGATCGACTACGTGGTCCGTGACGAGACGGCGCGCGACGGCACGAAGTACCCGAACGACGTACGCGTCGGCATGGTGGGAGCATCGTACGGCGGGGCGGTTCAGCTCGCCGCGGCCTCGGTCGACCACAGGATCGACGCCATCGTGCCGATCGCCACCTGGAACGACCTGGCGCAGGTGCTGACGCCCAACCATGCCGACAGCGACGGGCCGACCACGCCTCGACCGGCGGGCCCGGTGAAGTCCGTGACCTCGCTCGGGCTGCTGGCGTCCTCGGTCCTGACCGGGATCTCGAACGCGGCCGACGATCCCTTCAGGGTCACCGGATGTCCCAATCTGCCCACGGCCATCTGCGCCGGCATGGTGTCGGCCCTGGCGACGGGTTCGGTGGACGCGACGACCAAGAGTCGCCTCAGCCGCATCTCGCCCGTGGGATACCTCTCGAGGGTGGACGCGCCCACGCTGCTCATGCAGGGCCAGGACGACATCCTGTTCAACCTGTCGCAGGCGCAGGCCAACTACGACATGCTGCGCAGCACGGGCGCGCCGGTCTCCATGATCTGGTTCTCGGGCGGTCACAGCGGACCGCCCTCGCCGGACGACTACAGCCTCGATCACCCATCGATGGATCAGTACCCCATCGCGCGCATGGCGAACTGGTTCGACCACTACCTGAAGGACAGCGACCTCGAACCAGCACCATCGTTCGCCTACTACCGTCCGTGGGTCGACTCCCGCAGCAGCCGCGCCCACTACGCGTCGCCCGTAGGGACGTCGTCGGTGACCTACCGGCTCTCGGGTAGCCAGCGACTGGTCTCGGGCACCACCGCGGCCCGCCGGGGGGCCCAGTCCCTGCTGGCAGGACTCGGTCTCCCCACGTCGGCGGGCCCGGTCGACCTCATCACCGACGCGACCGGCGTGCAGCCGGACATCACTCTCCCCGGTACCGCGGCGCAGTGGTCCTCCGACCCCCTCGCCACCGCCATGGACGTCGTCGGATCTCCTCGGCTCAGCGTGAAGGTCCAGCACATCGGCCTCAACCTGCCGCCCACGTCGGTGCAGACGGCGCTGTTCGTCAAGCTCTGGGACGTCGACACCGCCGGCCGACGGAGCCTGGTCCGCAGGATGGTCGCGCCCGCCATGGTCATCGACCCCGGCAAGACACTGCGGGTCACGATGCCGGCCATCGTCTATCGCTTCGCCAAGGGGCACCGCGTCCAGCTCGAGGTGACGGGGGGCGACGCCAACTTCCGCGGTCCGCTGAACCCCTCGCTCGTCACGATCGCCAGCGACGACGACCAGGTGCTGAAGCTCCCCACACCTGCCGCCGCCTCACTGCCCGGCAAGAGCTGACCCGCCCGATCCTGTCCTGCTGACCGCGTCCCGCCCCTCACCCAGCCGTTCGTCCCCCAGGAGAGCTCGATGACCACACACCTGCCCCCACACCCGTCCGTCCGTCGCTCCAGGATCTGGTGCGTGGCCGCCGCCACGCTGGCCGCGCTGACCCTCACCGCCTGCGCGCCCAGAGGGTCTGACTCCGAAGCGGCCGCAGGGGGAGCGACGGGCGAGCCCGTCGCGGGGGACACCCTGACGGTGGCCATGCCCTCGCCGCCCACCAGCCTCGACCCGGCCAAGAACGATGCCGCCTTCGTGTCCTACACCCTGCTGGCCTACGAGCCGCTCATCTACCGAGCGTCCGACGGACGCCTGCGTCCCGCACTGGCGACGTCGTGGTCGTACGTGGGCACCGGCAACAAGCAGCTCGACATCGAGCTGCGCAAGGACGCGACCTTCGCCGACGGGACACCGGTCGACGCGAAGGCCGTGAAGGCATCCCTTGAGTACGTACGGTCTTCGCAGGGCAGCTCGGCACAGCTCTTGTCGACGGTGAAGTCGATCGACGTCAGAGGACAGTTCTCGCTCAGCGTGAAGCTGTCCAGCCCGAACCCCATGCTGCCGGACGTGCTGACACAGTCCTACGGAGCGGGCCAGATCATCTCGCCCGCGGGGCTGGCCGACCCGGCGGCCCTGACCGCGGGCAGCAAGAGCTTCGGTGCCGGGGCGTACGTGCTCGACCCGAGCAAGACGGTCGCGGGCGACCATTACACCTACACGGCCAACCAGAAGTACTTCGACAAGAGCAAGCAGCACTACAAGAAGATCGAGATCCGCGTCATCGCGAACTCGCAGGCGGCGCTGAACGCACTGACCACGGGACAGGTCGACGCCGCGGTGGGCGACCTCACGACTGCGCAACAGGCGAAGAGCACAGGGCTGCAGATCGCCAGGATCCCGACGATCTGGCAGGGCCTCAACCTCATCGATCGCTCCGGCACGGTGAGCAAGCCGCTCGGCGATGTCAGGGTGCGACGAGCCATCAACTTCGCGATCGACCGCTCGGCGATCAGCAAGGCACTGCTCGGCGACAACGGGGTGCCCACGACGCAGGTCGCGGTACCCGGCGGCGACGGCTACTCGAAGAAGGCGGCCGAGCAGTACCCGTACGACCCCGAGAAGGCCCGGCAGCTGCTGGCCGAGGCCGGTTACGCGGATGGCTTCGAGCTGAAGGTGCTGGCCATCAAGCTCGCCGGCATGGACGCTGTCGTGCAGGCAATGGTGCCGCAGCTCGAGAAGGTCGGCATCAAGGTCGAGCTGACGGTGGCCAGCGATGCGCAGACCTACATCGCCGGCGCGAGCGACGGGTCGTTCCCCGCCGTCGCCGTGGGATACGGAGCCCAGCCCGTCCACATCCTCGGCCAAGGCCTGTTCCTGCCGGACGCGCCGGTGTTCAACGGGTTCCACTCCAAGGACGAGCAGCTGATCTCCCTCTACGAGCAGGCCGCCGCCGCGCCTGCGTCCAAGCGGTCCGAGCTGGACCGCGCGATCATCGAGCGTCTGACGGACCAAGCCTGGTTCGCGCCGGTCACCTTCGCCCCGGTCTTCTACTACGCCCGACCTGACCTCGGCGGCGTCAAGGTGTCGCCCGACGCCCCGGTTGCCTCGCCGCTGGATTGGTACGACACGAAGTGACGGTCGAGATCGCGGCGCCGCCAGTCGAGTCCGAGACGTCCGCGCCCGCAGCGACGACACGCGAGGGGCGTGGTCCCCTGCTGTCGTTCCTCCTCCTCGCGGCCGGCCGCGCAGTCCTCTGCGTCCTGCTCGTCTCGCTGCTGACGTTCGTGCTGGCCTCACTCGTGCCGGGTGACTCGGCACGGTCGATCCTCGGGGTCAACGCGACGCCTGAGCAGTACGCCGCACTGCGGCGCGAGCTGGGTCTCGACCAGCCCCTCGCGCAGCAGTACTGGGACTGGCTGACCGGCGCGCTCCACGGGGACTGGGGAACGTCGACGGTCTCAGGGGGAAGCGTCGGTGCCGAGCTGCTCGTGCGAGGACGCGTGTCCTTGGTGCTCGTGGTGTTCGCGATCGTCGTGGCAGGTGTGCTCGGTGTCGGGCTCGGTGTCGTCAGCGCGGTCCGTCAAGGACGGCTGGGGCGCTTCGTCGACGTTGTCTCGCTGATCGGTGCGGCGGTCCCGTCGTACTGGCTGGGGCTCGTCCTCGCGGCCGTCTTCGCCGTGTACCTACGGCTGCTGCCGGCCACGGGCTACACGCCGTTCGGCGAGTCACCGGTCGAGTGGTTCACCGGGATGATCCTGCCGGGCGTGACACTCGGGCTGACGACCATGCCCCTGCTGGCCAAACAGACCCGAGACTCCGTCTCGGACGAGCTGCAGAAGGACTATGTGCACGTCCTGAGGGCGCGCGGACTGGGGGAGCGTTCGGTCCTGCTGCGTCACGTCCTGCGCAACGCGGCGTCGCCGATCCTGACGGTCGTGGGGCTCATGGTGGTCGGCCTGCTGTCGGGCACGGTCCTCGCCGAGACGGTGTTCGTGCTGCCGGGCCTTGGTAGCTGGGTGGTGACGGCGACCCTCGCGCACGATCTGCCGGTGGTCCAGGCCGTGGCGGTCTGCTTCACGCTGGGCGTCGTCCTGGTGAACCTCGCGATCGATGCGGCCTATCTCGCTCTGAACCCCAGGGCGCGTCGATGACCCGCCCTGCGAGCGCCCCGGACGGCGCCGGAGCCGAGGGGCGCAGGCGCGCTGGCTTCGTGCGACGCCGTCCGTTGGCCGCCGTCGCGGTGACGTACCTCGCGATGGTCGTCGCCGCGACCCTCGCAGCGCCGGTCCTCGCGCCCTACGGGGCCGACGACCAGGACCTGGGTGCCGCGTTCTCCCCGCCCACGGCCGAGCACTGGCTCGGCACCGGAGCGCTCGGGCGCGACGTGCTCAGCAGGCTCCTGCTCGGTGGGCAGGTGACGCTGAGCGGCGTCGCGATCAGCGTGGTCGTGTTCGTCCTGGTCGGCGTCCCGGCCGGTGTCGCCGCAGGCTATCTGGGCAGCTGGTTCGACTGGGTGCTCTCGCGCACCTGGGAGGTGGTGGTGGCCGTGCCGGCCGTCATCGTCCTCTTGGTGGTGCTCGCCGTTCACCCGAACGACGAGACCTTGGCGATGATCGCCCTGGGGCTGCTGGCCTCGCCGGGTCTGGCGCGCGTCGTGCGATCGGCGACGATGGATCGGCGTGACGCTCTCTACGTCCGAGCCGCTCAGAGTGCCGGTCTGTCTTCGCTGGCGATCATGCGACGTCACGTCGTGCCGGGCATCATCGGCCCGACCATCGTGCAGGTCTCGTTGTTCGCCTCGGCCGCGGTGATGCTCGAGACGGCGCTCGGATTCCTCGGACTCGGCGTCCAGCGGGCCACATGGGGGACGCTGGTCGCCGAGGCGTCCGCCAACCTCGGCCAGCAGCCGTGGCTGCTGGTGCCGTCCGGGTTCGTGATCATCAGCTTCGTCCTGTCCCTGGGCCTGATCGGCGACGCTGCTCGGGATGCCTGGGCGGCGAGGATGACGGGAGGCTCGCCCCTGCCGCGCGTGCCGACGAGACGACATGCCGATCCCGCACGCGGTGTCGTGCCCGACGAGCCGGTGCTCGCCGGTGGCGACGACTCCGACGTGCTGTTGCGGGTGCGCGACCTCACGATCGCCTACCCGGACCGCGGTGGTGAGGTCGTTGTCGTCGACGGTGTCTCGTTCGACGTGGCTGCCGGTGAGGCCGTCGGCCTCGTCGGCGAGTCGGGCTGCGGCAAGACGGCGCTGGCCACGGCGATCATGGGGCTGGTGCGCGGAGGAGGTCGGGTCGTGTCGGGCAGCATCCGCTTCGGTGACGACGAGCTCGTCGGCGCCGACGAGGCGACGCTACGGTCGTTCCGGGGAGGTCGGATGGGCTGGATCTCCCAGGACCCGGTCTCCAGCCTCGATCCCCGCTTCACGATCGGCAGCCAGGTGGCCGAGGTCGTGTCTACGCACTCCGATCTCTCGCGGGCCGACGCATGGGCGCACGCGGTACGGCTGCTCGGCCGCGTTCGGCTCCCGAACCCGGCCGATCTGGCCAGGGCCTACCCCCATGAGCTGTCGGGAGGAATGGCCCAGCGGGTCGGCATCGCGTGCGCGATCGCGGCCGAACCTCAGCTACTGATCGCCGACGAGCCCACGACGGCGCTCGACGTCACGGTGCAGGCGGAGATCCTCGACCTGCTCCGTGAGCTGCAGGCCGACGGCATGGCGGTCATCCTCGTCACGCACGACTGGGGGGTACTGGCCGAGCTGTGCGACCGGGCGCTGGTCATGTACGCGGGACAGCTGGTCGAGGCAGCTGCCGTCGACGACCTGGTCGCCTCGCCCGCCCACCCATACACGGCGGCCCTCGTGGCGGCCAATCCGAGCCTGGCTCGCCGGGGGCTGCCGCTGCCGACCATCGCGGGCACGGTTCCGCCGCCGGCCGAATGGCCCACGGGCTGTCGCTTCGCGGCGCGCTGCCCCCACGCCGTCGACGCGTGCGCGGTGCCCGTCTCTCTCACGGTCCCGGACGTCGAGCCACCCGGTCGTCGCCGCTCCACCCGATGCATCCTGCCCGAGTCGTTCACCGGCTCAGGTCCCCGACGAGAAGAGGTCCCCGCATGACCGGTGTCCAGGCCGAGGCAGCACGATCCACGCTCGTGGCCGACACGATCAGCGTCGAGTACGAGGGGCGTGGCCGCTCTGCGGCACGTCTGGCTGCCCGAGACGTCTCGCTGACCGTGCGCAGGGGAGAGGTGCTGGGTCTGGTTGGTGAGTCCGGGTCGGGCAAGTCGACGACGGCGGCCGCCATCGTCGGTCTCGTCCCGTACCGCGGCGCCGTCGAGCTCGACGGAGAACGGGTCGTCAGGCGCACCCTGGACCAGCGACGGGCGTTCGCGCGTCGCGTGCAGATCGTCTTCCAGGACCCGTACCCGTCGATGAACCCCGCCAGGACGATCGGGGACGCCGTCGCTGAGCCGTTGCGGTCCGCGGTGGGGCTGAAGGGCGCCGCTCTCGACGCTCGGGTCGCGGCAGCCCTCGAAGAAGTCGGCTTGGACCGCTCGGCGGCCGACCGTTTCCCGGGCCAGTTCTCGGGCGGCCAGCGACAACGCATCGCGATCGCCCGGGCGACCGCCGTCGACCCGGACTACATCGTCTGCGACGAGGCCGTGAGTGCGTTGGACCTCTCCGTCCAGGCGCAGGTCCTGAACCTGCTGCTCCGCCTGCAGCAGGACCGTGACCTCGGCGTGCTGTTCATCTCCCACGACCTGGGCGTCGTGGCGCACCTCTCGGACCGGGTCGCGGTCATGCGCTCGGGGCAGATCGTGGAGGAGGGCCCGGTCGATCGGGTCTGGACCCAGCCGCAGCACGACTACACGCGCGCGCTGCTGTCGTCCGCGCCGGCCACGCGCGATGCGGCTCCGGACGGGGGGTCCGCCCATCACGACGCACCGCCCGCCGGGCTGGACCTGTCAGCACTGGAGCCGGAGGTCCGTGAGCACGTCCTGGCCGAACCGGTCCTGCCCGCGACCTTGACGACGGACGAGACGCGGACGGAGCTGCGGGTACACATCGACCGCAACTTCGAGCGTTTCGGGCTTCCCGGACCCGCGATGCAGTCCGTCGACGACCATGACGTCGCGATCGCCGGTGGCGTGGTGCGCATGCGGTCGTACCGGTCGGCCGGGACCGGTCCGGACGCACCGGCCCACCTGCTGCTGCACGGAGGCGGGTGGAGCAGCGGGTCGATCGACGAGCTCGTCGCCGACGCCACGGCGCGCCACCGTGCCGCCACCGGGTGCGTGGTGTTCGCGCTGGACTACCGCCTGGCTCCCGAGCATCGGTTCCCGCACGCCGTCGATGACGTCGTGGCCGGACTGCGTCACATCCGCGACCGGTGCGCGGAGCTCGGCATCGACCGCCGACGCATCTCGGTCGGGGGCGTGTCGGCCGGTGCGAACCTGGCTGCGGCGGCCGTTCTGGCGGCGCCGGACGTCCCGCTGTGCGGCCTGGTGCTGGAGGTGCCGGCCCTCGACCTGACCGGGGAGTCCGCCCGTCGGGCGGCGGCTGAGATCGGGCTGCCGGTCGAGGCGGCCCACCAGCTTCAGTCCGCGATCGACACCTACCTGGACGACCCTTCCGACGCATCAACACCTCTCGTGTCTCCACTGCTGGCACCAGACCTGTCAGGGTTTCCGCCGACCGAGGTGGTGACCGCCGAGCTCGACCCGCTGCGCCTGGAGGGGGAACGCTTCGCGGCTCGTCTGGCCGATGCCGGTGTCGCGGTGCGGCACACCAGGTTCGCTGGAGCACTCCACGGCTCGATGCTGCTGACGAAGACGTGGCCCACCGCCCGCAGGTGGCACGATCAGGTTCTCGCTGCCATCAGCGATCTCCACAGCGGTATCCACCCAGAAGGCGGGCACAGTGACTGAACCAGGACCGGAGCTCCCGGGCAAGGTGACCATCTACCAGGTCGCGAAGGCGGCGGGCGTGTCGATCACGACGGTGTCCCACGCCCTGAACCGGCCCGACAAGGTCAGCGAGCGCACCCGAGCCCGGGTGCTCGACGTCGTCGACCAGATGAACTTCGTGCCGAGCGCGGCAGCGGTGAGCCAGGCTCGCAAGGGACTCGGGCGCATCGCCGTGCTCGCACCGTTCACCTCGTACGCGTCGTATCTCGCGCGCCTGCGGGGCATGATGGGCGTCTGCGACGGTCAGGTGGATCTGGTCGTGTTCGACCAGCCCTCCGTCGCGGCATCCCGGGCCCCTCTCATGCGTTCGCTGCCGGCCAGCGGACGGTTCGACGGCATCGTCATCATGGGGCTGCCGATCGACGACGCGATGGCCGAGAGCTTGCACCGGCGGGGACTTCCCGTCGTCCTCGTGGACAGCACCCACCCGACGCTGTCGAGCGTGAACATCGACGACGCGGCAGGGGGACTGGCGCTCGGCAGGCATCTCCTGGCGAACGGCTGCAGGTCGTTCGCGTTCGTCAGCGAGGTGCAGGCATCGGCCGACTACCTGTCACCGGGCCAACGACGAATCCAAGGCCTGGTCAGCGCCCTGGAGGAGGGCGGCCTCGACCCCGGGTCCGCCCACTGGGTCATGACAGGCAACAACCTGAACGGTGGTCGCGAGGCGGTGCGCAAGATCGCGTCGATCGGCGACACGCCCGACGCGGTGCTGGCGCACCACGACGACCTTGCCGCAGGGGTGCTGCTCGGGCTGCGCGACCGAGGCATTCGCGTGCCCGACGACGTCCAAGTGACCGGTTACGACGATGGAGACCTCGCCGAGGCACTCGATCTGACCACCGTCCGTCAGCCCATGGTCGAGACCGGAGAAGCCGCAGCATCCATGATGCTCGGTCTGCTCTCCGGCAGTGACCGACCCGTCCACACCATCGCGATCACCCCGCAGCTGGTCATCCGTGCCAGCACCCAACCCGAGAAAGGCGCGAACCATGCACCCTGAACTTGTCGAGATGGTCGACCGTGAGGCGGCAGTTCTCCGTCCCCTGGACCGCTGGCCGACGCCTGAGCCAGCAGCCGAGGCCACGCAGGCCTGGCTGGACGACGTCCGCAGGTTGCGCGACCAGCACGATGCGGCCGCCATCATCCGGAGCAGGGCCAGCGACCTCGACGACGTCACACGGTCCGTCGAGGTGGCGTTCCACGACGTGCCTACCGACGGCGGCACCATCACGGCCGCGGTGTACACGCCGCCGTCGACTGCGCCGCGACCCGTCATCCTGTACTTCCACGGAGGCGGCTGGTGGATGGGCGGCGGTGCGTCGAACTTCGCCTTGAACGACGAGCTGTGCCGCGGCATGGCGCTGGCGTTCGGGGCGACGGTGGTCAACGTCGACTACCGGCTCGCCCCCGAGCACCGGTACCCGAGCCAGCTCGCTGACGGCATCGCTGCCGTCCAGTGGGTGCAGGGCAACTGCTCGACGCTCGGCGTCGACCCCGACGACATCATGCTGGTCGGGGCGAGCTCGGGCGGACACCTGGCGGCCAGCGTCTCGCTCGTCGCGCCGCAGCGTGGTCTGCCTCAGCTCACCCGACAGCTGCTCATCGTGCCGTGCGTCGATGCGACGATGTCGGCGCCGGAGCTGCAGGACGAGCCCGACGTGGCGCGTGGTCTCTCGCTGCTGCGTGACTACTACTTCACAGGCGTGGACGACCTCGAGGACCCGTCCGTGTCGCCCGTCATGGCTCCTGACCTCTCCGCCATGCCTCCCACCGTCGTCATCGCGGCCGAGCACGACGTGCTGCGGGACCAGGCGCGTCTTCTCGTCCGGCGCCTCGGCGAGCAGGGCGTGCCCAGCCGGCTTCTCGAGTATCCGATGACCCACACGACGGCCGTCCCGGACGTGCGCGGACGGATCCTCGCCGAGGCTGTCGCCGCGCTGCAGGAGGTCGTCCGATGACGGCGCCTTCGTGGCGGCCCCTGGTGGCACGCCTTCCCGACGATTTCGAGTTCGGCGTGGCCACGTCGGCGGCCCAGATCGAGGGTTCGACCGACGTCGACGGCCGCGGTCGGTCGATCTGGGACGTCTTCGCCGCGCAGCCGGGCGCCACGCGCGGAGGCGACACCCCGGAGGTCGCCTGCGACCACTACGTGCGCTTCCCCGAGGACGTGCGGCTGATCGCTGAGCTCGGCGTCGACCGGTACCGCTTCTCGATCGCATGGCCCCGCATCCAGCCGACCGGCACCGGCTCGCCGTCCCAGCGCGGTCTCGACTTCTACGATCGCCTGGTCGACGAGCTGCTGGCGGCATCGGTGACCCCCGACGTGACGCTGTTCCACTGGGACCTCCCGCAGGCGCTGGAGGACCTCGGCGGATGGCCGGAGCGTGACACCGCCTACCGCTTTGCCGAGTACGCCGGTCACGTCATGGACCGTCTGGGTGACCGCGTGCACCGCTGGATGACGATGAACGAGCCGCTGTCCGCGGCCGGGGCGGGATACGGAGACCTCGGTCAGCACGCCCCCGGGCGGCGCCTCGGGCACGGGGCGCTGGCGGCGGTGCACCACATGCTGCTCGGTCACGGGCTCGCGGTCGACTCTCTGAGGTCGAGATCGGCGCGGGACGAGATCGGTATCGTCCTCAACCCGCCGCCGGTGCGTCCTCTGACGGACAGCGACGACGACCGGCAGGCGGCCGACAGGCTGCACACGTCTTCCGTGCTTCTCTACACGGAGCCGCTGCTGCGCGGCTCGTACGGGCAGGCTGTCACCGACCTCTACGCGCCGATCTCCGACTTCTCGTTCGTCCGGGACGGCGACCTGCCGTTGATCTCGTCGCCCGCGGACTTCCTCGGCGTCAACTACTACTTCCCATGGACCGTCACGGCCGCGCCCATGGCACCGCCGGAGTCCCGTGTGATGAACGACGTCGGGGCGAGGATCGTCGACACACCGGGCTCGGAGAACACCTCGATCGGCTGGGCCATCAAGCCGCAGGCGTTCACCGAGCTGCTCACCTGGCTGGACGAGGAGTACCGAGGTGTCCTGCCCCCGGTCGTCATCACGGAGAACGGCAGCGCCTGGGACTTCGACGTCGTCGACGAGCGTGGTCGGTGCGACGATCCCCGGCGCATCGACTACCTGGCCTCGCACCTGGACGCGGTGTGTGACGCCATCGACGTCGGTGTCGACGTCCGCGGCTACTACGCCTGGTCGCTGATGGACAACTTCGAGTGGGCGGACGGGTATGCGCCGCGGTTCGGGCTGGTCCACGTCGACTACGCCACCCAGCGTCGGACGCCCAAGATGAGCTACGGCTGGTTGCAGGCGCTGCTGCTCGAGCGGCGATCCGCGGCGTCGTGACCGGGATGGAGAAGATCTTCGACGGCGTGTGGCGTGGCGGAACCCGCTACGTGAACTGGTATCTGCTCGAGACAGGTCCCGGCGAGGCCGTCGTGGTCGACACCGGGCTCCCGGGCTACCGCAGGACCTTGGTGCGTGACGTGGCGCGGACGGGACACGTGATGTCCGACGTGAAGGCCGTCTACCTGACTCATGGTCACGTCGACCACACGGGGACAGCCGACGTCTTCGCGGCCGCTGGCGCCGCGGTGTACCTGCATCAGGCGGACCGAGAAATGGCAGAGGGCACCGCGTCGCAACGTCCGGAGCGAAGCATCCTGCCGTACCTCCGGTGGCCCGCGACCCTCGGGTTCGTCGTGCACGCCGCCCGCAACGGTGCCATCGGTCGGCCCACGATGCCTCCGTCGAGACACCCGCCGGTCGGTGGCCGTGTCGATGGACCGGCGATGCCTCGGGTGCTGCCGGTGTCGGGGCACACAGCGGGCAGCTGCGTCTACGAGTTTCCTGACCACGGGGTCGCCTTCGTCGGCGATGTCATGTGCACGGTCAGCCCGGTCACGGGCCGTCCCGCACCGGCGCAGCTGCAGAGCCGGGCGTCCAACGCGTCGAGCGAACGCGCCCTCGCCTCCGTAGACATCCTGCTGGAGCTCGAGGCCCGGACGTTGCTGCCCGGTCACGGTGTCCCGTGGACCGACGGCGCCGAGGCCGCGGTCGCGAGCGTCCGCAGACGCGGTTGTCGTTGACGAGGGATCGTCACTGAGCCGTCGCGTACGGGGACCTTCGAGCCGGGCTCGGGTCAGTCGAAGGGGAGCAGCTCGGTCTCGGCGAGGCGTCCGGTGGCGCGGGCGCGAGCTGCGGTGAGCGCGTGCCGGTGGTGCTGGCGGCACAGCACCTCGTAGGCCACCTCGGGGGGCTCCTGCGCCGAGTCGGCCTCCTCGACGTCGCCGACCACGACGACTTCGCCCTCGGTCACCATCACGCCGTTCTCGGTGCGCGCGTTGTGCGTCGCCCGGCGGCCGCACCAGCACAGGGCCTGCACCTGCAGCACCTCGGTGCGGTCGGCCAGCTCGACCAGGCGCGCCGCGCCCGGGAACAGCCGGGTGCGGAAGTCCGTCAGGATGCCGAAGCAGAACACGTCGATGCGCAGCTCGTCGACGATCTTGGCGAGGTCCTCGACCTGCGCGGGGGAGTAGAACTGGGCCTCGTCGCAGATCAGGTAGTCGACCTTGGCGCCACGGGTCAACGCGTCGACGACGTAGGTCCAGAAGCTGAACTCGTCATCGACGTCGACGGCCGCGTGCGACAGCCCGAGGCGACTCGTGAGCACGGCGGTGCCCGTGCGGTCGTTGCTGACGAAGATGATGCCGGCGCGGCCACGGGCGGCGTGGTTGTGGTTGGTCTGCAGCGCCAAGGTCGACTTGCCGGCATCCATCGTGCCCGTCCAGAACGTCAGCGCTGCCACGGGCTACATCTTGTCATTGGGTGGGTGCCGCGAAGGGGCCGGTTCCCAGGGAGGCCGCCAGCGGACGATCGTGAGGGAGCGCCAGCGACCGAGGGAAGCTGGGTGGGGTCACGTGGGACGCTCGCCTAACCCCGCTGCGGGGCGGCTTCGCCGCGAGACGCTCACGCTCCGCGGCCTGGAAGAGCTTCTTCGCAGAGCTCAGTCGTCTTTTCCGAACATGATCTCGTCCCAGCTGGGGACGCGGCGGCGCTCGTGACGCTTCTTGCGGGGGCCCATCGTGTCAGGCACGGCGACGTTGCGCTCGAGCGCGTCCTCGAAGTCGTCCTCGTGGTCGTCGACGGGAGCCGGCTCGTCCTGGGCGGTGTCGCCCAGGGCCAGCTGCTCCATGGCGCGCCGATCGCGCGCGGCCTTGAGCGACGAGACGCCGGTGACGATCTGCTCCTCGACGGCGTCGATGGGCTCGGGGATCTCGACGACGTGCTCGACCGGGGCTTCGACCTCGACCTCGACATCACGCTCGACCTCGTCGACGACCTCGGCCGGCACCACGTCGGCAGGCCGCTCGGCCGAGCGGACCGCGTCGGCGATCGCCATGTCGGTGGAGTCGGGCAGGGCGACGTCGCCGACCAGCTCGTGGGCGAACTCGTCGGCCGGCAGCACGTAGCGGCTCTTGACGTCGAACAGGAAGGTGGCGGGGTGCGTGGCGTCGAGCGGCGTGACGAGGACCGTCCACCGCCCGTCTTCGCGGCGCCAGGAGTCCCACGCGGCGTCTTCGGGCACGCCGCCGGACGCGGCGATGTTCTCGGAGATCAGGACGCCCAGCGGCACGCCGGCGCCGCCGACGTGCTTGCGACGGATGGCTGTCTTGCGAGCCTGCTCGCACATGAACTCGCGCTCGGCGAGCACGGGACCGGCGAAGCCCTCGATCTGCTCGACCGGGACGCCGGCGGAGTCGGCGACCGACTGGGGCGACTCGCCGCGACGGATGCGGGACTGGATGTCACGAGGGCTGAGTGAGCTGGGCATGCGGATCTCCATCTGGCCGGAGGTGCTTCTGTCGCGGGACGGCGTGCGGGACAGCGTGCCGATCAGGGAAGAGAGGCGGTGATCAGCGGGGATGCGGTACGTGTCGCCGGTGGTGACGTCACGCGCGACGAGGAACCGTCTGTCCTCGCTCAGTCCTTCGAGACTGAGATCGCGCATGCCATCGCCTCCGACGTGTCGCGGCTCCGGGTGGGCGTTCACCAAGACCGTCCCACCATCCTAGGGCGGGCGGATGCCACGCGTGGGCGGCGCGCCGACATGAGGTCAGGCCGACGCGCTGGTGGTCCACACGACCACGGCACCGGCCAGGCCTGCCACGAGCGGCACGAGGAACCCCGCCGAGGCACCCTGCGAGTCGATGACCGAGCCCACGACGGCGGCCCCCGGCGCGATGCCGACCGACATGCCCGTGGTGGTCCAGGTGAGCGCCTCGGTCAGCCGCGACGGCGGAACCACCTGCTCGACGAGCTGCACCATCGCGATGAGGGATGGCGAGATCATGAACCCGCCGAGGAACATCCCGATGGCCAGCAGCGGGATGCCCGACAGCAGCGCCATGGGTGCGAACAGCACGCTCAGCACGAGGACCGAGACACGCAGGCGTCGCAGAGGACTGGGCGTCTGGGGAAGGGCGCCGATGCAGAAGCCGGCGACGAGACTGCCGGCCGCCCACACGGCGAGCACGGCTCCGGCAGCTCCCTTGTTGCCGTTCTCCTCGGTGAAGGCCGCGATGATCACCTCGGCTGACCCGAAGATGATGCCGAGGCTGACCGAGACGGCCACCAACGGCCACAGCCCGGCCCAGTTGATGCGGGGGCCCGACGGCGTGCGACGTCCTCCCGCAGGCGGGGCGGTGGAGCGCTGGAGGGCCAGGGCCCAGCTGCCCAGCAGCGCTGCCGCCGCGGCTGCGGCCAGGCCTGCGTAGTCGGCGACCTGGAAGGTCAGGAACGCCACGAGAACGGGTCCGACGATGAAGACGACCTCGTCGGCGATCGCCTCGATCGAGAACGCGGTGTTGAGCTGGGTGCGGTCGCCGATGGCATGCGTCCAGCGGGCACGGACCATGCTGCCGGTCTGAGGCGTCGCGAGCCCGGCGAGGACGGCACAGGCGTGCGGCCACGGGGTCGGCCAGGAGGCGTCGACGGCCACGAGGAACATCGCGATGCCCGCGGCGTACGCCGCACCGACGAACCACAGCACGGCGGTCTGGCCGAACCGGTCGGCCAGGCGTCCCTGGGCGGGGGCGAAGGCGGCTGCCGACAGCACGTAGGCCGCCGACATCACGCCCGCCTGCGCGAACGAGCCCGTCTGCTCCTTGACGAGCAGGACGATGCCGAGACCGGCCATCGACAGCGGGAGCCTGGACCACAGGGCCGTGAACGAGAACAGCGCGGATCCCGGCAGGGACAGCACGCCCTTGTACGTCGTCAGCATCGGTTCCCTCCGCGGCTCCGAGCCGCCCCGAGCACCCTACCCACCGCAGTGGGAGGATGAGCGCATGGATGTCCGACCTTTTGATGCGCTCCTTCTCGTCTCGTTCGGAGGGCCGGAGAAGCCCGAGGACGTCGTGCCTTTCCTCGAGAACGTCACCGCCGGCCGCGGCATCCCGCGCGAACGGCTCGAGGAGGTCGGCGAGCACTACTTCCTGTTCGGCGGCAAGTCCCCGATCAACGACCTCAACCGCGAGCTGTTGGCGGCGATGCGTCGCGACTTCGCCGAGAACGGGATCGACCTGCCGATCTACTGGGGCAACCGCAACTGGGACCCGTACCTGCGCGACGCCGCTGAGCAGATGGCCGCCGACGGCGTCCGCCGGGCCGCCTGCTTCGTGACGAGCGCGTACTCGTCGTACTCCGGGTGCCGTCAGTACCGCGAGGACCTCTTCGCCGCCACCGACGGCGTCGAGATCGAGCTCAGCCGCCTGCGTCACTACTTCAACCACCCCGGCTTCGTGGGGCCCTTCACGGAGGCGACGCGCGCCGCGCTCGCCGATGCGCCGGCGGGAACGCACGTCGTGTTCGTGACGCACTCGATCCCGACGTCGATGAACGAGGCGAGCGGCGGACCCGGCCGCGAGTTCTACGTCCGCCAGCATGAGAGCGTCGCCGCGATGGTCGCCGAAGGAGCAGGCGCCGACACGTACTCGCTGGCGTACTGCTCGCGCTCGGGGTCGCCGCGCATCCCGTGGCTCGAGCCCGACATCAACGACCACCTCGCCGAGCTCAAGCAGTCGGGCACCGAGTCCGTCGTCGTCGTGCCGATCGGCTTCGTGTCCGACCACATGGAGGTCATCTACGACCTCGACACGGAGGGCAAGCAGACCGCGGACGAGCTGGGGCTGCGCTACGTCCGGGCCGACACCCCCGGTGCTCACCCCGACTTCGTCGCGATGGTGCGCGAGCTGCTGCTCGAGCGGGCGGCCGTCGAGCGCGGCGAGAAGGTCGACCGCCCCGTGCGGGGCGAGCTTCCCCCGTCGCACGACCTGTGCCCGACGAACTGCTGCCTCAACCCACGTTCGTCGCTGCCGACGATCGGCTCGGCCGCCACGCCCGCATGAGCGACGCCGATCTGCTCGAGCTCGCTCGCGAGGTCGGGCGGGAGGCAGCCGCCTACGTGCGGTCGGCCAGGCCCGCCGGCCGGGTCGACGTCGCATCGACCAAGTCGAGCGCCACCGACGTCGTGACCGAGATCGACGAGGCGAGCGAGCGGCTGATCCGCGAGCGCATCTTCGCGGCGCGTCCCGGCGACGGCTTCGTCGGCGAAGAGGGCGACGACGTGGTCGGCAGCACGGGCGTCGACTGGGTCGTCGACCCGATCGACGGCACGGTCAACTTCGTCTACGGCATCCCCGCCTACGCGGTCTCGATCGCGGCCCGCCGCGACGGCCAGGTGGTCGCCGGCTACGTCGTCAACATCGCGTCGGGTGCCGAGTGGGGGGCCGTGGCTGGTGAGGGTTCGTGGCGGTACGAGCACGACGGCCGGCGGATGCTGACCGCGCCCGCGGTCGCGACGCTGGCCCATGCGCTGGTCGCGACGGGCTTCAACTACGTCCCCGAGGTGCGGGCCAAGCAGGCGGCGGCGATGGCCGCGTTCATCCCGCAGGTGCGTGACATCCGTCGCATCGGCTCGGCTGCTCTCGACCTGTGCGCCCTGGCCGAGGGACAGCTCGACGCCTACGTCGAGCAGGGGCTCAAGCCGTGGGACCTGGCAGCCGGGGGACTGGTGGCCGCTGAGGCGGGCATCGTCCTGAGCGGCCTCGCCGGGCCCCCCGACGAGCGGCTCGTGATGGCCGCTCACCCGTCCGTCGCGGCGGAATATTTCGACCTGGTGCGTGCTTGTGGGTTCTGAGTGTGAACGCCACAGATCCGTGTGGCACAATCACGCCGGTTGTTCCGCACAAAGGGAGATTTGATGGCTACCGATTACGACGCACCGCGCAAGACCGAAGAAGAGCAGTCCGAGGACAGTATCGAGGAGCTCAAGGCGCGTCGGCACGAGAAGAACTCCGGCAAGGTCGACGAGGACGAGACCGAGGCTGCAGAGTCCTTCGAGCTGCCTGGTGCTGACCTCTCCCACGAGGAGCTCGCCGTTCAGGTGGTGCCGAAGCAGGTCGACGAGTTCACCTGCTCGTCCTGCTTCCTGGTCCACCACCGCAGCCAGCTGGCGACGGAGAAGAACGGCGAGCTCATCTGCCGCGATTGCGCCGACTGACCTTCTTGGTCGACGACCGCTTGGTCGATGTGTGGGGAGCCGGTTCGGCACGAACCGGCTCCTTTGTCGTTCCCGCAGGCGTGAGCGGCACCAGCGGCTTCATGCCCGGGGGCAGCTGACCGGTCGACCTGACCCAGTAGGTCGCCGCGCTGCGCCGCACCCCGACCCGCACGAGCTCGACGACCGATCCGCCGATCACGGCCCAGGCCACAGCCTCCTTCGTGGTGACCTCGGGGTGGCGCCCGGACGTCGGCGGCTTCTTGCCGGTGACGGCGCGCCAAGCGATCGCGGAGGCGCGGGTGGCCAGCAGACCCGCAGCGACCGACGAGCCACGGTCCATGACCTTCCAGGTGGCCCTGCTCGGCGCCTTCGGCTTGGCGCCCGGGGTGCGGTCGGCTGCTGCCGCCTCGCGCGTGAGCACCGCTGCCTGCTCGTCGGACGTCTTCTTGCTACGTCGCTCGGCCTTCTTGCTACGTCGCTTGGCCATGGGGCGCGTCTCCGTTCGGGTCGGGTGCCGACGCGGTCGGCGCCGACGGCGCCAGCGCCACTGCGAGGGCGTCGGGGTGCCGGCTGGAGACCAGCCAGTACGGGGCAGGGTCGCTGGGGTCGTCGATCGTGACGAGCACGCCGTGGTCGAGGTACGGGCGGGTGATGAGGTAGGCGCGGGCATCGGCGCCGGTGCCGAGCTGCGTGCGGTAGGACGCCCGGTCGAGCGACCGTACGGGTCCGACGTGCTGCGAGTCGATGTGGGCCCGCCCCACCCGGAGACCGTCCGGGCCCGCCGTCACGACGACCGAGCCGTACCGCCAGACGGCGTAGCCGCCCGCAGCGGCCAGCAGGACGGTGACGACGATCGCGATCGGCCAGTTGGTGGCGACGAGGAAGACCCAGCCCCACACGGCGGCGAAGGCCAGGGCGGCAATCCACCAGGAGACCGGGGCTGTCAGGCGCTCACGATAGGTCGTCACGGTTCAACCTTGCCTCATCGTCGTCGTGCGTGCGACGCAGGTAGGGTCGTCGCCATGCTCGACGTGACCGTGACGCGGCTCGATCCCGACGTGGCGCTGCCCCTCTACGCCCATCCGGGCGACGCCGGCGCCGATCTCGTGACCACGGTCGACGTCCGGCTGGCACCTGGCGAGCGCGTGCTGGTGCCGACCGGCATCGCCATCGCCCTGCCCGACGGGTTCGCGGCCTTCATCCATCCCCGGTCGGGCCTCGCTCTGCGCACGGGCCTGTCGATCGTCAACACCCCGGGCACGATCGACGCGGGCTACCGCGGCGAGATCAAGGTGCTGCTGATCAACCACGACCCGTCCGAGACGGTGACGCTGAGCCGCGGCGACCGCATCGCTCAGCTGGTCGTGCAGCGGGTCGAGCACGTCAGGTTCGTCGAGTCCGAGGTGCTGCCCGAGACGGCCCGCGGATCGGGGGGCTACGGTTCAACAGGTGGTCACGCGACCGCCGACGTCCACGAAGAGAGCAGCTGATGGCACGACGACGAGGCAAGCAGCAGTCCGACGAGGCGACCGAGCCCGCGGCCCCCGAGGTCGAGGGCGTACGGCACCAGGGGCCCTGGGACTCCTCCGAGCGCACGCCGGGTGACGACGAGACGTACATCGACCTCGGACCGCTGAAGGTTCGCGTCCGGGTCGGCATCGACGTCCAGCTGCCCACCGACGGCGACGGTGGCGAGATCGGCTCGGTCGTGCTGGTGGCCGATGACGCGGCGCTAGAGCTGCGCGCGTTCGCGGCGACCCGGTCGGGCGGGCTGTGGGACGAGGTCCGCGACGACCTGATCATCGAGGTCGAGCGTCTCGGCGGCGAGTGCGTGCAGGTCGATGGACTGTTCGGCCCCGAGCTGCTGGTCAAGGTGCCGGTCGACCTGCCCGACGGCGAGAAGGGCTTCCAGCCCAGTCGCATCGTCGGCATCGAGGGTCCGCGCTGGCTGCTGCGCGCGACGTTGCTGGGCGACGCGGGCCTCAACCCGTCCGACGAGGGCCTGCTGATGGACACGTTGCGCGACGTCATCGTCGACCGCGGCCCAGAGCCCCGCATCCCGCGCGAGTCGCTGCTGCTGACCCTGCCGGCGAACGCCGTCGCGGTCGAGTCCGACGAGTAGACTCGAACCGAGAAGAGGAAGAGGACATGGGACGCTTCAGCAGGACCCTCGAACGCCTGTCGACCGACAACCAGGAGGCCGGCGAGCTCAAGAGCGAGGCGGCCAAGGCGGGCTGTCAGCTCATCTCGTCGCAGGAAGACCGCTGCATGGCCACGATCCGCGGCGTGCTCCGTTCGGTGACGCTGCGGCCGGTCGACGGTGTGACCGCGCTCGAGGCCGAGCTGTACGACGGCTCCGACAGCGTGACGCTGGTGTGGCTGGGCCGCCGCAAGATCGAGGGCATCGCCGCTGGACGGCAGCTGAAGGCCTTCGGGCGCATCGGCATGCGCGGCACGACGCGCATCATCTACAACCCGCGCTACGAGCTCGACGCGTGAGCAGCCGGTGACCTCGGCCCAGGTCACGGTCGAGCAGGTCGTACGGGCGCAGCTGGCCAAGGCGCTCGGCGGGCCCCGCGGCATCGTCGAGAGCGCCGTGCCGACCGCCCTGTTCACCATCTTGTTCCTCACCACCGACGACATCCGCCTGTCGCTGATCGTCAGCATCGGCGTGACGGCGGCCCTCCTGCTGGTGAGGGTCGTGCAGCGCTCCACGACGCAGTTCGTCCTCAATGCCCTGTTCGGCATCGGCATCGGCGCGTTCTTCGCCTATCGCGCCTCGCAGTCGGGCGGATCCGAGGAGGACGTCGCCCGGGCCGTCTTCACCCCCGGTCTGATCTACAACGGCGTCTACGCCGTCGTCATCGTCCTCACGATCGTGGTCGGCTGGCCCATCGTCGGCTTCATGGTCGGGTCGGTCATGGGCGACCCGACGGCGTGGCACTCCGACAAGGCGATGGTGCGGCTGTGCTCGCAGCTGACCTGGGTGCTGGCCGTCCCGTGCGTCATCCGCGTCGCCGTCCAGCTGCCGCTGTGGCTCGACCACCAGATCGGCCTGCTCGGTGCGTCCAAGATCGCTCTCGGCTGGCCCCTCCAGCTGGCCTCGTTCGTGGTCATGGGCTGGCTGCTCAGCCGCAACCGCACCCCCGTCGAGCAGGACGAGCCCGCCTGACGCTGTCGTGCGTCATACCTTCTGAGGGTCGGGACCCACGGAAGGTATGACGCAACGGGCCGTCGGCGCTGCGCGCCTAGTGCTTGGGGGAGAGGAGCTCGCCGAGGGTGTCCTCGGCGTCCTCGGGCGTGACGAACAGCAGCTCGTCGCCCGACTCGAGCGAGCGATCGGCGTCGGGCGTCTCGATCGAGCTGCCCCGCAGGATCGCGACCAGCACGACGTCGTGCGGCCACGGGACCTCGCTGACGCGCTTGCCGATGAAGGGGGAGTCGGCAGGCATCGTGAGCTCGACCAGGTTGGCGTTGCTCTGCCGGAAGGTGAACAGGCGGACCAGGTCGCCGACCGTCACGGCCTCCTCGACCAGCGCCGACATGAGCCGCGGGGTCGAGACCGACACGTCGACGCCCCACGACTCGCTGAACAGCCACTCGTTGCTGGGGTGGTTGACCCGGCCGACGGTGCGCGGCACGGCGAACTCGGTCTTGGCCAGCAGCGAGATGACCAGGTTGGCCTTGTCGTCGCCCGTCGCGGAGATGACGACGTCGCAGGACTCGAGCTGTGCCTCCTCGAGGGACGACAGCTCGCAGGCGTCGGCCAGCAACCACTGGGCGTCCGGCACCATCTCGGCGCGGATCGACGCGGGGGACTTGTCGATCAGCAGGATCGAGTGACCGTTGCCGATGAGCTCTTGGGCGACCGAGCGCCCGACGGCGCCGGCTCCGGCGATGACGACGCGCATCAGTGGTCCTCCGGTCCTGCGTCGAGGGCCGCGTGGGACGCCTCGGCGGTCGACTCGAGCATGAACAGGCTGAGGTAGTCGCCCTCTTGGATGACGGTGTCGGGGGTGGCGATCAGCCCCGTGCCCAGTCGCGTGAGGTAGGCGACGCGCACGCTGGCATCGGCCTCGAGCTCGGCGATGCGGTGGCCGATCCAGCTGAACGGCGCGTAGACCAGGTCGAGTCGGACCTCGCCGGTCTGGTCGCGCCACGCGGGCTCGGAGCCGGCCGGGACGAGGCGGCGCAGCACCTGGTCGGCGGCCCAGGGGACCGTCGCGACCGTGGGGACGCCCAGACGCTCGTACACCTCGGCCCGGCCCGGGTCGTAGATGCGAGCGACGACGTTCTCGATCTTGAACTGCTCACGGGCGACCCGCGCCGAGATGATGTTGGAGTTGTCGCCGCTGGAGACGGCCGCGAACGCATCGGCGCGCTCGATGCCTGCCTTGACCAGCACGTCTCGGTCGAAGCCCATGCCGGTGACCGTGATGCCGGCGAATCCGGGGCCGAGACGGCGGAACGCGTCGGGATTGGTGTCGATCACAGCGGTGGTGTGACCGCGGGCCTCGAGGTTGCGAGCGAGCGTCGATCCCACGCGTCCGCAGCCCATGATGACGATGTGCACGGAGGCGACGCTACACCGCGGCGACCGCTCGTGCGGACGAGAGCCACTGGCAGGTCTAGCATCGTCTCTCGTGGGAGTCACCGAGGTCGCCAAACGTGCACTGGTCGGACGCAAGCTCCGCAGCGAGCAGCTCGGAGAGAC